>JAGRAX010000003.1 GCA_020434365.1 Bdellovibrionales bacterium | reverse complement strand
TGCTTTTCTTCCCATAATAGTACATTCCCAATTTTTTGATGCAAAAATATGATTTGTTCCAAACTTCGTTTGGACAAAATTTTAAAATAGAATATATTTGTTGACAAGGAAAGTAGGAAATTGCCTTGAATGAAATCGTTGAATATTTTGGACACTTAAATCAGCAAACCACGCCCTTGGGTGCTTTTGATATTACCCGTATTTTTTTAAGTATTGCTTTGAGTTTTGTGTTGTGCTTTTTGGTTGCTCATTTATATCGAAGATTGAACAATGCAAGAAGTGTGGACATTAATTTTCTAATTGCGTTAACTGTCTTGGGGATGGTGGCTTGCTTTATTATGCAAGCTGTAGGAAACAACTTGGCCAGAGCCTTTAGCTTAGCTGGAGCGCTGTCAATTGTAAGGTTTAGAAATGCAGTAAAAGATACAACGGATATTGTAGCCATCTTTTTTGTTATGGCCATTGGAATCAGTTGCGGAGCCAATTTCTTTTCCTTGGCCATTTTGGCAACGCTATTGATCGGGTTCTTATGGTGGCTTGTGACTGAAAGTCCCATCAAAATCGCAAATGAACCTGTGATTTCGCTCCAATTCAATGCTCAAAATACTGAGACGTTTTTTAGTGTCTTGAAAAACAGTTTCCAAAAAGATGTGATTCAGAGCAACTTGAGACACATTGAAGAGGTCCAAAAGAATCAAAATAAGTTCACGTATGACGTTCATTTGTCCAAAAGAAAAAATCCACTAGATTTTTACGAAGCTCTCAAAGGTCAGTGTGAAAAAGAAGCAACAGATGTGAGCCAGCTTTCGATGTATTTACATGAGCAGTAGTTCATGAAAATTAGTTCTAGAGTCGAATACAAGTATCCTTGTGATCTTGATAAATCTCAAAAGGTAAAATCCATATTGAGTCAGTCTCCGCTGTGGAAATATGATTCATTTTGCCCAGGTGGAAATTCATATTGGGTTTCTTCTCTCTATTGGGATACGAGAGAGATGTTTTCGTATCATGATTCTATCAGTGGAGAGTATACCAAAGCAAAACTTCGACTTAGAGCGTATAGCTCTCAGAGTCATCAGGCATTTTCTACACTGAAAGCAGAGGTGAAGAGCAGGGTAGATAAGATATGTGACAAAGCAGTTGCATCCGTAGAGTCGAAACACATTGACTTGACCAGTTTTGAGACCTGTTTTCCAGAGGATCTTTTTGGATTCTATCGTAGACGTTGCAAGTCATACAAAATGCAGCCTTTGATGCCTGTCGCTGTGGTTTTGTATGAAAGGCTCGGTTTTGTACATCTGAACCAAAAAAGTCGAATCACGATAGATCAAAATATCATTGCCTTACCTCCACATTTGTTTTTTCAAAGCTTTCAGTTCATTCAATCGAATCAAAATTTTGAAAGTGTTGTGGAGCTCAAAGACTGCAATCAGAATGCAGCTGAGATTCAAAACATCACGAGATATCTATCCGTACCCAGACAAAAGTTTTCCAAATACTGCCAGGCCGTCGATAGTCTGGAAGCATCAAAAATTTGGAAAAAGAAGCAAATGGTTGCAGGCACAGTTACAAGGCCAAGCTTGGTCTAAAAAATGGTGCCGTTGGAGGGACTCGAACCCCCACGGGTCGCCCCACCAGGTTCTAAGCCTGGCGTGTCTACCAATTCCACCACAACGGCACATTGAAATGGAATAGGCCTTGTATCTTTTTTATTAGGCTTTCGCAATCATTTGCCAAGAACTTTTTCCCTAGCTTGGCTTATTTATAGGTAAAGAACGGGCCATGTGAGGTTTTTTCTTCCCTTTCCTCTAGGAGAGGCTCTGGGTTATACTAGAGGAGCCTATGAAAGAGTGGATGATTCGAAATCGTGCCCTGATCCTAGTTTTTTTGGGAGGGGTGATATTGTCTGGGGCTATTTTTGGAGCTGTGTTGTGGTACCAGTCCACAAGAGGTGACATCCAGAAACAGTGGTCTATTGAAGAGCTTTTAGAACTTACTGACGATGAAGTTGCCTCGCGTTATGATGAACTGCTTGAGAATGCCAGTCCCAGGGGCAAAAGGTGGCTCAGCAAATGGGCCAAGTATCATGAAAGGGAGGGGGCTGAGAGTGAAGAAGAGAAATCTCGAGCGATTGCTGCTCGAGAAAAGGCTGCAATGGAGAGCCGAGCTCGCTTGGAGAAAAATAGAAAGAAATCAAAATCTCTTCAGAGCTCGCAAGCGCTTCCTGGTGCTTTGGTCCCCTTTGTAAAGAAGGGCCAGTATCGAGAAGACCCTCCCTCGAGCAGCCCTAATCATGAGCGTTTTTTAGAACTTTTTCCTGCCAAGCAGTTTTTTCATCCTCAAGAGCCACTTTTTGGTTTTATTGAGGACTATGTCAATGACATCGATGAGTTTCTAAGGGCCAAAGAGTGCATCAATCCAGCGATGTCCTTGGTGACTGAAGACCGGCGTTTGGAGTCTAGATTCTTCGATATCGTACAAGGCAGAAGCTTTGTCGGAGACGTGTATATTTCAGGAGACTCAGAGACCAAGATCCCCATAGAGTTTGAGTTTAACAGTGATCGATATCAAGGGCAGGATCACATTGAGTCCAAGGATGGTCCCGGTGGGGATGTATACGAAAAAAGAAACATTCCCAGTGACATGATCAATTCAGTCTGGAGATACAATTCTTGCGTCGGAAGTGTGGTTCTATTGTCCGATCACTGCCCTTGGAATCAGAACTACCAACACGAATTTAAAGACCTGTATTATCTCTCCAATTCCAATCGCCTATTGGGAAATGTTTATTGTAAGAAGGCGAGTGACACCGAATGGGTGCGTGTGGGTTATATCGATAGTGAAGATAAGGATTATTGAGTCTACACAATAGTTCCAGAAGAACATGCATGGCATGTTCTTCTGGCTGGGTCGTTTTGTTATTTCAAGAGAGCTTTGGCTGAAGCTACAGGATCTAAGAGATTGATCTTTTCTCCTTTGTCTGTAGTTCCTTTTCTTGCATTTTTAATCAAAAGGGCTTTGGTTTTCTTTGGTGTTAGCTTTGAGTCTAGAGAGAGCAGTTTCGAAGCTGCTTCAGATACAAGTGCCGTAGCCATTGAAGTTCCAGAAAGATATACAGGAGTCCCTCCGGGCATGAGTCCATAGATCAAGTAGCCGTCTGCATAGAGATCTACTTTGCCAGTATTGCTAAAGTCTGTGATTGTTCCGGCTGCATCTGTGGCACTTACTGTTATAATATTGGGGAGATCAAATCCAGATGGAATGACACTGACCTGGGTGGTGTCATTGTTCTGATTTCCCGCCGCGACAACGAATAAAATTTCAGAAGCATTTTTAATTGCCTCGTACATGCCGTCACTATAGATCGCAAAGAGTTCTGCAGAAGTTTCTTTGGCTTTTTCACTGCTGACGCCATTGGAACGCAAGTTGCTTTCGAATTCATCCAGTGACCACTTGGAACTCAAATTAACGATACGAACCTGATGCTCTGAAAAGTATTGAACCATTTTTTTAAAGTGATCCGTGGTTTCCAGTACTGAGGACTCAGTGATTTGGGGTGGAATCGAAGCTCTAACTACTGGCATTCTTGCAGACATCATCACCGCATGGGGATTTCTGGAGATCAGACTGGCAATGTGTGTACCATGAATATAGGAAGGGAAGAAAGTGAGGTCTACTTTAAATTCCTCTGTAGCTTTTTTATCTCTTGCAATGCTTCTTACGTAGGTAGTGTAATCCGCTGCCTCTTGGCTATCGATTCCAAGATTATAGAGATCAATATTCCCGAGAAAAAGCTTCTCAATTTGCTTGATTCGATCTGTGCCGATGGCCCCATCGGTTTCAGTAGGAATAAGAGCTTTCGAAACTGCTGTAGAAGGTTCAAATGTAGGACCGTGTACATCGTCTACAAAACCGTTGTCGTCACTGTCTTCTTCATTGTATGTTTCTAAGGGGTTGGTCCAGATTTGGTCTCTTCGAAAAATATCTACGTCGAGCCCATAATCCAAAACCGCCACCAAAGTTGTGGAGGGTGTATTTTTTAGCTGCTGAATTTCGAATTTTTTGTTCTCAGACTTCGGGTATTTAAAAGTGATGAGATCATCCTGCAGCGTGAGTCGACTGTACACATTCTTTGACTCGTAATCCTTATCTTGTTTAACAATATAATCCTTTAAAATGTCAAATGCGATAGAAGCATTGGGCTCAAAAATTGTAGCATAGGTGTATACACGAATGACTGCCTCGGCGGTTCCAAGGTCTAACTCGCCTTTCTGCTTTACGGCGATTTGACTTCGAGGACCCGAAAGAGTTGCCTTGATTCTTTCGAGAGGTGCAACATTTTTTAGTCTGCCTCTAAGGACTAATAGCTCGGGTTTTGCGCTTGCATAGTGATTTGAAATTCCATCAAGTAGATTTTGCCAAGTCTGACCGAAGTCCTCGTTCTTTATCTGAGATTGAGCATAGGCTCGTGCGAGAATCTGTTTCGTTACTTGAAGGCCAATCTTTTCTTCTAGTTTCATTTCCTTTGCATTATTTTCTTCGAAAGCTTCAAAATCATTTTGAACGAGACTGCACTGAGCAATGATGCCTAGATATTTTACCTTCAGAGGAATGTTTTGAACGTCATATTGATCTAGTCTATCCTGCAGCTTTTGAGCAACTTGTGCTGCAAAATTACGTATTAGATTCTCATTTTTCTCATCAAGAATATTGCCAAGGTCGTTGCTTAGAGCTTCAAGATCAATAGAATAGCTCTGAGGGGTAAAGTCATTTTCCTCGTGGGCAATCGGTTTTTGAGCCCAAGCCGCAGAATATGCGGTAAGCATCATGACATAAGATATGGTCAATACAGATAACAACTTTTTCATAATTTCCCCTATGGTTAGCAAAAACAAAACAGCTTCCCGCGCCTTATGGTAAAAAAGTAGGGATGTGTCAAGCCTTTAAGTGCCAGGCATATTTTGCGGATGTGTTGCATCCGCAAAATATGCCTGGCACCTTACACTCAGCGTTGTTTTTCTTTTCCAGCTATGATACAAAGCGTCTTAGAAGGCGAGAAGGGAGATGCGGAAGAATATCTATATTTATTGGTTGCTTGTATCTCTAGCACTGCTAGTTTCAACAGATACTCTGAGCCAAAGTCCCAATCAAGGGGTGGTTTCGACCTCACTTTATCTCGGGCGCAATGCTATCAATCCCTTTGCTCAATTTGGAAAAAAATTTTTCGATGCGATCATTTATCAAGATGCCTCGGTAGGCTTAGCTTTTAGCCAGGCAATTTTTGCCCACGACAAGACGAAGACGCAATCGGATAAAAATTTGGTTGAGCATTATTTGACTGTAAAGTTAGAAAATATAGACAGAGTTCCTTGGTCGACACTTAAATCTGGAACATGGGTTACCTTTTTATCCAGTCAAGGCGAAGGAGGTGCGGACGCTATCGATACATTTTTGAGCTGGTCACAAACGTTTCAGCGTATGAAAAATGTAAAGTTGAAATATAGTGAAGTCCTGACTCTGTTAGCTCCCTACCGTGATTCACTTGTGGATAAATATTCAGATCTCTCGCACGAAAGCATAGCTTTGCGTTTGAACCAGGCTGTAAATGAAGGACTGTTTATAGATGATCGAACACAGGTCGCTCAAAGAATTCAAAATGATAGAGATTGGCTTTCTCAGCAACTTCCTGAAGGTGTGAGTTTGAGCGGAGGCAGTGAACCAGAGGGAAGCGGATATGAAGGAGACCAGTTAAAATTAGCTAAAGTGCTAGCAAAAACAACATCGAAAAAGTCTTTGAACAGTTCCAATGATTCCTGGGTGGGTGATGTACATCCAAGCAAACTCAAAGAACTGTCAGAACGGCTAAGGGAACTTATTACACGTCCGCAAAGTGAAAGACCTAGCATTTCTCTTCAAGAAGATGTGCTTCGTATCTTCAATTACCAGCATGTTAACAATCGAAGAAGCATTTTAGAGCAAGCTCATAAAAAGTGTGAAGAAGAGAAAGACTTGCCTGAAAATCAGCGAACTTTTTCCAAGGAGATGTGTAAAAGCATTTATGCCCTATTGAAAGATGAGGAAGCTGTTATAAACGCCCGTGCTTCTGAAGATTTTGAACAGAGTACTTGGGATGTGATCCTTCGGGATATAAAAGAAGGTAAAACAGAAGGATCAGTTCAATCGACCAATACGCTTTCAAGACAAATTACGTGGAGCTATTATGGGAACGTTCTTACAATTTCAGAAAGTGTTCCGGAAGAATATAGAAGCACAACAAGATACAATGAATTTACAATCCAAATAAAATGGAATCCGTCAACAGCGAGTATCGATGTAAGCCAGTATCTTAGATATCGAGATTTGGTATCAGGTCGACTTGTACGAAGCGAGTTTTTTACAGGACATCGGACTCTTTCTAGAGTGATAGAGTTATTTGATTATTTTCAGAATCTTACCAGTGGAGAGAAGTTGAGATTTGTTCAGGTACGACTATTTAGAGAAAGAAATCCTATGATCTTATCCGATAATTTTTATGCACTTGAAGCTTTCCTCATAGAGGAAAATTGGTCCAATGATATGGAATATGAACTCTGGAATAGAACTTTGACAAATGCAGTGATGCATACACCTATAGGTGTTGCATTGGGTAGATTGGGCTTTGATGACCCCGAATTTGTAAGGGCCTTTCCTACGGGTGAAGATATTCGAATCAATCAAAGGGAGAGATTTGTTTTTAATCTTTGGCGTCCAGGTTTGCGGCAAGATTAAAGTATCGTGTTCATGAAGCTTATTAAAAAGGAGGAAGACAATGAATAGGTTGTCGATAGTGTGGTGTTTTGTCATTCTGGTTTCTTTTCCAGTTTGGGGTATAGAAATTGATATAGGCAAGAATCTCAATAATATCTATGTGTTTAGTCAGAATAACAAGGAACTTGGGATTATGTACGCAGGATATGGAAATGGATTTCCAAAATACGAATTTGATGCGTTGGACATATCTGACAATGCTTTCTACAAAAAAGACAGACTGGCCATCATAAATTTTTTAAGTTGTAGAAACAAAGTACATAGTACATTTGATTCTGAATTGGGACCAGATAATGGTGTAAAAGATTATCCCAACAGGCAGGAAACCAAAAGCACAATCCAACATGTTTATACATGTTATACAGATACGATTGATCGTCCCCCTTATTATAAGATTATAAAGAGACGTATAAAAAAGAATATATTGTTTCGTGGAAATATAGAGAAACCAGAAATCAATATTCATACAATGGAATTGGAAATTGAAGATGACAGAAATCGAAAAATTTGGATTTCAGATGCATTTCAATTCAGTGTTTATACTGATCCCAAAGATCGTAATAAGAAAACCTATAAAGAGAACGAAGAAGAATCGGGAACACGTCTTTTCTTTGAAGAAGATGATTTTGAGATTTCTCGAAGTTCAGGCAAGGTGTTTGGGACTAGTGCTGAAAACACAGAAGGCGACATGCATTTTACGTTTAAACCTTGAGGTTATAAATTTAGACAGGTTCCCATGCTATCGGTACTGTTTAATTACTTTAACGCGTTCACAATGATCAAAAGGAGACTTCTGTGCGCGAGTAAAAGGAGTTTCTTTTTTTCCGGTCATTTCTATAATCTCTAAAAATGGTTTTTTGGCTTTTTTACTTTCATGAATTCTAAAAATGTATTTTTTTCCCGGTCTAGGAACAAAAAATAAATCCTTAAAAGTATTATGAGTTTCTCTAACCTGGCCACTCATTTGCACAGAGCTTCTAGAAAATTGTCTAGTATAATTTACTCTAATGAGTTGGCCACTTGGGAGAGGGTAAGCTTCACTATTTTGATCTCCTTTTACATAGAATCTTCCAAAAAAATACTCTTCGCAGCTTTTTGGATAGGGCTTGCTTACAGTAATAAAGGTATTGAATAAGTCTCCCCCTAAGGTTTTGGCGGACAATGATTTAGACCCGTCAATCTGGATCTGAGATTTTTGACTAATAGTTTCCGGTAACTGATATTTTGCAGACATTAGGCATCCACTTAAAAATAAGTTCCCGCATAGAATGTAGGCGATTTTTCTCATTATATGAGTCATGAATTGCGGCTATCAGAGAATAACTTAAATATAAAGAGTTTCTGTACTTGGCAATTTATCAACCAGAACATAGAAGGTACAAAAGAGGCAAGTGGTGGGGTATGAGCCTGGAGCGGAGCGACGAAAGATGAGGAGGAACCCTCGGGTTCGAATCCCGAACTCCGTAGTGAGGAATTAGATATACAAGTATCGAGGAGGTACAAAGAGAGCAGGTGGTGGGCCATGAGGGATTCGAACCCCCGACACCTGGTTCCGAAGACCAGTGCTCTATCCAGCTGAGCTAATGACCCAAATGCTTGTATGCTCCGAGCTTGTACCTCAAAAACTCAGTTTTTGAAAAGGTAAAATGCAGTTTGGTGGAGATGCTTGTGAGAGGTATTTTATAGCGCAATGAGTCTATTTATGTGGTGCAAAGGTAAATAACTGATTGCTAAAATAAGATTTCGGATCGGTATAGTAGCTTACACGCTCTAGCCCAGCTTGTTTTGCCAGTTGCTTAAAAGACTCCAAGCTATATTTATAAGAGTTTTCCGTATGAATGGTTTCATTCTTTGCAAAGGTAAAGACATGTTCATCTAAGGAAACTTCTTGATCTTTTAAGCTCCTAAGGTGCATTTCAATGCGGTGTTTTTCGTCATTGTAAAAAGCCTTGTGTTGAAATTGATCAAGTTGAAAGTTTGTCCCAAGCTCTTGATTAGAGCGGCGTAAGATACCGAGATTGAACTGAGCCGTGATACCCGCTCTGTCATTGTACGCAGCTTCCAAAATCTGCAGATCCTTTTGCAAGTCCACGCCAATCAATAGGTATCCGCCATCCCGAATGAGCTCAGCAATATTTTGGAGTATCACCAAGGCTCGGGGAGGTTCAAAATTCCCGATAGTGGATCCAGAAAAAAATACGACTTTTGTACTTTGTGCCGAGATGACATTCGGGAGTTCAATTTTTTTTGTATAGTCTGCGGGAATGGGCTCTATTTTTAGATTCGGAAACTCCTGGCCTAACAGGTTTGCACTATCTGCAAGGAAGTTCGCCGAGATATCCAAGGGAAGGTAAATATCCAAAGACAATCCACGGAGAAGGTGTCGGGTTTTTTTGCTTGAGCCACTTCCAAACTCTATCAGTGAAACATGATTTCCAAACCGTTTGGATAGGTCATCGCATGCATCTTGCAAAATGCTTTCATCACATCGGGTCAGATAATATTCAGCTTGTTTGGTGATTTCTTCAAAAAGAAGGGATCCCTGCGCATCGTAAAAATACTTGGCTTTGAGTGTCTTGGGTGTGTTGGACAAGCCTCGAATTACATCATATTTGAATTCTTCGGTACTTGATATCATTGATTAGAGACCATCCTTCGCCAGTCGAAATCCACAAAAAGCCCATCTTTGATGGGGTAGAAAAAAGTTTCGATAAGTTTTTCGATAATGAGATCTCTCCGTCACGCAGCTTCCACCCCGCAAGACAAATTGATTGTTCATAAATTTCCCATTGTACTCTGCTAGATTTCCCTCGAAGGCTGAAAAGCCAGGGTATGCAATATAGGGACTCGAAGTCCATTCCCATACATTTCCATGAAAAGAAGAAATATCAGGTGAGTGGATGGCCTGTAGGTAGTTCTGGTCGACGAAGTTGTTTTGCTCATTTTTCTCATCAGAGTTTGCTGCATACTCCCATTCGAATTCTGTCGGGAGTCGGCAGCCAGCCCATCGAGCATAAGCATCAGCCTCAAAATAACTCACATGACAGACAGGTGCATGTGGATCTATTTTTTTTATGCCTCCTAAAGAATACTCCAAATCTTGATCCATCCAATACAGAGGCGATTGGATGGAGTGGGACTGTACCCAATCCCAGGCATCGGCAAGCCAGTACCTAGAGTTTTTATAGCCTCCATCTTCAACGAAGTTTCGAAACTCTTGATTGCTCACGCAGCAATCAGAAATTTGAAAGTTTTGAATCAAAGCACGATGTTTTGGACCTTCATTATCGAAGGCAAAGAGCTTTTTGCCATCAGATCCAACTTCGGTAACGCAGCTTTCAAAAGACGTCCACTTCATGGCTTGAGCACTCGCGGTGTGTGGAATCTTTACTTCTTTATAGCTTGGATGCAGTGGCTGCAGACCCAAGATATATTTGATGTCCATATAGAGGAGCTCTTGATGTTGCTGTTCGTGGTGAATCGAAATTTCTAACAGCTTTTTGATATCTTCAGAGCTTTTGGACTCGAACAATGCTTCGATTCTGGCATCAATTTCTTTTCGATATCGAAATACCTCATCTACAGTGGGCCTTGATAAAGCTCCTCGTAGTTTTCTAAGAAAAGGTTTTGGATCAATTCCTTGATAGTATGAATTAAAGAGATGTTGATATTCTGTATGGTAGAAGGTGTAAGAGGGATTATGATGTTTTAAAATCACTTCCTCTAAGAACCAAGTGCAGTGGGCCAGATGCCATTTGGGAGGACTTACCTGTTCGACAGGTTGTACACAATAGTCCTCCCTTTGCAGTGGCTCGCAGATTTCCGAAGTTGTTTTTCTTACTTTTCGAAAAACTTCCAGAAGCTGCTTTACAGATTTATACATGTAAATGTTTATTCGGCCTTTTCTGTTGTCTCTGTTGGGGTTGCTTCAGGGGCTTCTTCTTCTACCTTTGGTTTGGCCACTGTGACTTTGATAAGTTTTGCACCTGCAAGAATCTTGGTTTTATCCTCACCATTAATCCATGTTTTTTTTGCCCCCTGCACGGCATATCGACCAGAACGCTTCTTATAAATGCAATATTCTTTGGTTTTTTTGACTAGTTCCATGATTGTACTCCCTTGGTTTCGGTTTCAATAATTTCCTCTTCTGTCTTTACTAGAACTCACGACAATTGCAAGTGCTTGAAATGTAAAAGTGAATCAATCGTTTTTTTCTTTGAAATAAGCCTTGTCCTAAAGGTACAATAGGTGTTCATATTGCCATTGTAAGAAAAAGGAGAATATGCCATGTATACACATGTAATCAATTGGATTTCTCAACATCAAAATATTGTTCTTGCGTCTGTAGTATTTTCGTTTTGTTTTATACTGGCTTTTCAGATTGTCATAGTCCAAGTCATTAGAAGAATCATGGAAGGACAAGACATCCAAAACCAAAAAATTAGCAAATTGTTTTCTGATTTAAATACGATAGAGCAGAAAGACTTTATTCCTAATAGTACCCCATATATTTATAAAGAAGAAATCAGTGATCTAAGACAACATTACTCTAGACTTCGGTCCCAAATTGAGGGCGTTGAAAAACACAATCAATCTGTAGACGCGCAGCTCGAAAAAATTTATTCCACTGGATATCTGGTATCTCCAAAATCGAAAAGAAATAATAAGACCAAGTCCTGAATTTTCTCTTATCAGTTCAAATGATTTATGCGCTTTTCAAAGTCTAAGATCGCAAGTTCTTTGACTTGGGCACACTTTTCGTAAGCTTGTTGGAGATTGAGAATGTTATTTTTGCTTCTTTCACTTATGTCTTCATGTTTTTCTAAAAAGTTATGAAGCTTTTTTGTGCTTCCCTTCTCGCATACTAGGGGAAGAGCATAGCTTGTTAAGGTTTCCATAGCGACGTCGCTCTGCTCAGTTTGAGAAACCCGATCCATCGTTTCATATACTTTGTCTTCGAGTAGAGGGCGTAGGCTTAACTGACTTACAGGAAGAATAAACTGTATCGCAGCCTTTTGTAGAGCTGATGAATGTAACTCCTCTTGACTTGCCACCTTTTCTAGCCACTCAAGTTTATTTTCTTTTCTGGGTCTAATGGCTTGGCAGGTAATGGCAGCTTTTTTTCCGTTTTCACTCTGGTCTTTTTTAAGCTCTTTTTCTACTAAAGAATAATATTTTTCTTGTCCAGATGCATTGAGTTTCTGAATGATCTCCCAGCGCAGGTCCTGTCCAGTTTCGAGTCCTTTGATGATAGGTTCTCCCAATAGTATTTTTTCTAAAACTTCCATATGCTTTGGCGCGTTTGACGTTTGCAGAAACGCATTAAACCAAGTAGTTTGATGATCGCTTCCAGCTTTTTCCCTTTTGGACTTGGATAGAAAAATTTCAGCAAGTTGATTCAAAATTTCGTGTTTTGTTCTTTTTTGTAAGTCGGTCTCTTCCGGAATGAGAAGAGCCAATGAGTTTTCTGGATTTCTCCAGTAACCAAATACAGTTTCGATGACCGGTGAAATAACCAAGAGATTTTCTTCCATTGGCAAGTTCTCTCTTACAATTTCAGCGTATTTGTAGACAGATAGCTCCGCGTTGCTTGCCATTCTCCAAAGCTGATTCCAAACCAAAAATCTTTGCAATTTTTTTTTCAGGCTAGATATTTTTGTAGAGATAAAATCAACTTCGTTTTCACTCAAACTTACTTGTACAAAATCCTTGTCATTTGAGTTGAGAAATACAAAGGATGGACATGACTTACCTTCCAGCTCATTGATTTCATTTTTTTTGCGGTCGTATGTTGTCTCTATCTTATGATAGATTTCTAGATTTTCATCTAAGAGAGACAATTCCATTCGATGTTGCCGACTTTGTTTGGTTCCTTTTTGTCCTTTTTGGATCAAAGCGAAATGACTTATTTTTCCATTTTTGCAGGCATATTCAGATTGAACTATGTTTGTTCCTTGCGTTTGTATCCATTGAGGAATCCACTCGCTTAAGTCTAAAGTACTTGCCCGATCTAACTCATCTACAAAGTCTTTGAGAGTTGTATTTTGATAGGCATAGTTTTTAAAATAACTCTGTACACCATTTTTGAAAGCTTTATCTCCAATGAGATAGGATAGCTGCTGAAGAGACGCACTTCCTTTCCCATAGGTAATGCCATCAAAATTAGAAAATGCAACATCTGTGTTCTCTACGACCGTAGCAATGGGGTGCGTGCTGACCTGAGCATCAGATTGATATGCCCATGTTTTATCGGCTTGAGAAAAAGTGTCCCAAGCATCTGTAAACTCAGTAGCTTTTTCAGCAGCCAAATATGCCGCATAGGTCGCAAAACTTTCATTGAGCCAAAGATCATCCCACCATTTCATGGTCACGAGATTTCCAAACCACATATGTGCCATTTCATGCAAAACGACGTCGGCCATATGCATTCGTTCTTCTCTGGTTTTGACACCTTTTTTTACAAAATTCTCTGAATATGTAATTGCTGCCGTATTCTCCATGCCTCCCCAATTGAAATCGGGCACCATAAGTTGGTCGTATTTGTCGAAAGGGTAGGGGTAGTCAAAATACTCCTGGAAAAAAGAAAAGCCTTGCTTGGTATAGGTTTCCCAGTTTTTTACATCTACATATTTGGCGAGGGATTTGCGCACAAAAAGTCTAGAAGGAATTTGAGGAACTTTAAGAGCGATCTCTTCATATTCACCTGCATGGAGTGAAAAAATATAGGTACTGAATTTTTTTGATTTCGGGAAGTTCCATCTTTTTTTCCCTCCCTTAAGATTTGAAACCTTATCTTCTCGAACTGATGTAATGACTTTCCATGTTTTTGGAGCCTCGACTTGAACTTTATAATGCGCTTTAAGATCTGGTTGGTCGAAACATGGAAATACTCGATTGGCGTAGTAGGGCTCGAAATCAGAGTACACGTAATCACGGCCATCTTCACTGTCTTTGAAATGATACAAGCCAGATCCGTCTATGCTGTAAGTAGAGTTATATGAAATTTCAACGACGTTCTTTCCGACTTGAAGTTGGCTGGCTACAAGATCGATATAGTGTTGATGTGTCACCCCCTTAGAGGCCTCTCCATTGACAAGAATTTTTTTGACAGTTCCATCAGTAAAATCAATGCTCAGATGTTCTGGAATTGTATGCAGGGTAAATGAAATCAAAGAGTTTCCTTCGAAGGTCTCTTGATCTAAACTAAAAAAAAGATCGTACTCAACATCTGATACATAAGTGGATCGATATTTGGCGTAAAACTGACTGAGCTCGGGCTTGTCTGACCTGCTAACGCTCTCTTTATTTACCTGCATATTTTTTGAACAAGCAGACACGGACAATACGGTCAGGCAGGCAAGAGCTTTAAAAACTGAGAAGTATTTTTTATCTATTAGAATTTCCATTCCTTCTGCATACCGCAAATGCATGTAAGCTTCAAAAAAAAAGAAAGGTCTAAAATCGAATATTTTGGATCAGTTGCAAGTTATGCGCAGCCAATCAAATCTCTTTTTCTAGAGTTTCTAAAGACTATTTGGTTACAATTTCAGCAGCAGATTTGATCATAGCATCTAACATTTTCTGTAGATTCTCATCATCGATTCCTGATCGTACTGTGCCCCAAACCACAAGCTTACTTGAAGAATCATAGGTAGAGCTCACTAACAGATATGGATTGTTCTCGTTCCATTCTTTCAAAAAAGCTACAAACGACTCAGCTTGATTTTCATGGTCCCAATACACTGCCGAAACAAACAGATCTCGGAAAAAGCTCCCTACTTGTATCTCACCTAAAACACCTTCATTTTTAGCAACATACAACCCCACCATTTGATCTAGCTCATTGTTCTTTTCCGTTGCATCCAAGGCCTTGTAAGACTTAAGAAATGATACATTGTGTTCATTTGAGTAGTCGATTAAATCATACAATACGCCAAATACCCCATCGCCATTGCAAAGAGCTTTATTATCGTAGCAATCAAGAACAAGGCTTTTAAAGGTCGATAGACCATTGATGTGCCAGTATTGATCTCCATTCCAACCTTGATGTAGAAGGTGATTGTATGCATCGGTCTGACTATTTTTTTGTATGATCGCTTTGATACCCATTTGACCCAGTATACCCGTATTGGATATTAGAGATGTATCTTCAAGCTCTTTCAATTGACCTTGATGTAATTTTTTTTTGCTAGTCAAATAGGAGACGTAAGATTCCTGCAATTGATCGCCTGAATTTTTCTCATCCACACTTTTGTATTCATAGCTTTCGTTGTTTGGTGAGGTGTTCTCGGGATCTACATTGGAGAGTATGTACTCTGTGGAGGTAAAAGCATTTTTGTATATCTCCATGGCCAGATCACGAAAGGCGGTGGGCTTTGTAGGAACCCTATTGAAAACAAACAGACTCCCCCAATAGATTGGGAAGAGCCCTTGATCAAACATCGCATCAAAATGATTGAGATCAAACTTATCTGGATCAAATTCATCAAGGATGTCTGCTTGAAAATCAGTTTTTATTTGCTCTTGGAGCATATCAAGACTTGGATCTTCGAAAGGAAACATAGGTACAAAATCGGATGCTTTGAGATTACTATTTCGTATCAATTGAAATACACCAGCCATATTCTCTAACTGAGCGCTACCTTCAAAGAGTTGGTGAATATACTTTGCTCGAAGATTTTTGGCGATGCCGTGGCGCAAGGATTCCAAGGCTATCCACTGGTCGCTCGTTAATTCCTCGTACTCCAATGAACGACCTTGCTCAATATATAAATGTACGAACATGTAGGTAATGGATTCCACCATCGAAGAAGTTCTTATCACGTAATCTTTGAGATTCTCTGCAGGACGATTCCCATAGCCTTCGCTTGGTTGATCTCCATTCTGATAGGTATAGATTCTTCTCTTTTTATAGTCATAAATTGGTGTTGTATTGGGTCGAATGTTAAGGCCCATTTGACCCCAACGCTGAAAGGGATTGGTTATAAGGATTTCGTCATTAAGCGATGCGATCCGTACACGTCCGCTCATCATAAATGCATGCATTTGTGAGTATGACAATCCAACAGATCTTACAGGCATATGCCTGGGATAGTTTCCAAATGGGGGGCCGCCCGCACTAAAATCTTTTCCGGTCATTGGAGGTATAAAATCTGGATCATCATTGGACCAGATCTGTGCAACCACCCCAACAAGCTCTTGAACCGTGGGCCATTTCAAAAGCTGCTTTTCAATGCTTTTATCAAGCTGTGCATAGCTATTATGCACCTGTCCGAAAAGAGCTGCAAAGCTTATGGCTATCGAAAATGCGTATGTATTTTTTTTCATGTGGCCCCCTAAATTCTACCTACAGGAATACTGACAGTGAGTGTTATGTACATTTGCTCAAAAAAGCAACCCATGATTCGATGAGTTGCTGAAAGTAAATTGAATCTATAGGGCTTTGCAAGAAAGTAAGTTTTTTTGTACTCGGTGTATTCGCTTTTTTTTACCACCAGGTTGCATAGAGAGCGATCAGGCTCAAAACAATTCCTGCGGTTGCGATATTAAAACCTTTGGACGTCTTGAAAGAAACGTCATTTAAATCAATGGCTTTGGGGTGATCTTGGTTTCCTTGGAAATATGAAAAGGCCCATGCCACAACGACGGAGAAGATAAATACAACCCCCATACGATCCATAAATGGATAGTTAGGCATACCCATTTTCATTCCGATTGAAAGAGCCAGCGAGCCCAAGGCTGCTGCCAACGCTCCGTTTGCATTTGTTTTTTTGTAAAATACGCCCATCACAAAAATTGCTACGATTCCAGGTGTAAAGAATCCTGTGAATTCCTGAATGAATTGGAAGGCTTGTTTGAGATTTCCAAGCATGGGCTTGGCGATGATTACGGCGATGGCAAAAGATACCACGGCAACAATCCTACCCACTTTTACAAGCTGTTTTTCGGATGCGTCTTTGACCCAAAAACGTTTGTACAAATCCATCGTAAAAATCGTGGAAATGCTATTGGCCATTGAGCTAAGAGAAGAGACAATGGCTGCGATCAAAGCCGCAAAAACCAAACCTTTAAGGCCAACAGGTACCAAAGTCATGAGCGTTGGATAAGCCTTATCTGCAGGATCAAGGCTTGGGTCAATCAGATAGGCAGCTATACCAGGGATGACAATAATCAAAGGCATAATCATTTTGAGATACCCAGCAAACGCAATTCCTTTTTGTGCTTCATCTAAGCTTTTTGCGGCCAAGGCCCTTTGTGTAATGTACTGATTGAAACCCCAGTACGATAGATTCATAATCCACATACCACCCACCAATACAGAAACGCCGGGAAGGTCCCCGTAAAACGGATGCCCTTTACTCAAAATCAAATCAAATCGGCTGGAAGCTTGATCGAGCAAGATCGAGAATCCTTCGATCGCTCCTGCGCCATCTGCAACCTTGTTGAGAGAAAGATATGTGATGATGATGCCTCCAAAACTCAACATAATAACTTGGATGATATCTGTAAGAGCCACAGCTTTGAGTCCACCATAAATCGAGTAAATGATGGAAAAGATTGCGAGGCCGACAATGCCAGTTTGCAAGCTAATACCGGTGATTGTATTGATGGCAAGTCCCCCAAGGTACATGACAGATGTCAAATTTACGAACACATACACGGCCAACCAAAAAATTCCCAAAATCATTCGCACGCGGTGGTCGTAACGCTGCTCCAAAAACTCGGGCATGGTATAGATTTTTTTCTTTAGAAAAATGGGAATGAAATATTTTCCGACAATGATCAATGTGATCGCTGCCATCCATTCATAGGCCGAGATGGCTAGACCTATCGCGTAGCCCGAACCAGACATCCCTATGATTTGCTCTGCCGAAATGTTGGCTGCAATCAGAGAAGCACCAATCGCCCACCAGGGTAAGGTCCGATCAGCCAAAAAATAGGATTGAGAGTCTTTTTCTTTTCCATCTTTTTCTCTAGAGACCCAAAGAGCGAGTCCGATGATTCCGATGCAATAGGTAAGAATGATGGCGATATCAATGCTGTGTAAATTCATAGTGCATTGGCTATATAGAAGCATTTTTTAGATTGCAAATTTTTGACAAAGCAAAAAAATAATAAAAATTAGGTTTGAGCTTTAAGTTTATGAAAAATTTAAAGTTACAATTGGGCAAAGCCTAAGAAAATAGGCCTTGAGACATTTGCACAAATTTTTTTCCTTGCTCTTTGATCTGGGAAAGTTCAAATGAGGGGTGATAAAGGCTCGAACCTAGACCTACACCTTGAATATCCTGCTGTGCAAAATCTGCAAAATTGGATGCATCGATACCTCCTACAGGAAATATGCCAATGTTTTTCGGAAGAACGGATCGCCAATCTTTGATGATTGTTGGACCGAGGATATGTGCCGGAAATAGTTTAAGGTCTTGTGCACCTGCCTGCATAGCTTCAAAGGCTTCACTGATGGTAAACACTCCCGGCAAAGGCCTAATCTTTTGCTCTACCGCATAGGCAATGAGATCTGCATTGGTGTTGGGGCTGACCACAAAGCTGGCTCCGGTTTGAATCGTTTGATTGAGCTGATCTTTTGACGTTACCGTACCTGCGCCAATCTGGGCGACGTCTGATTTTTCTTTGCATAGAAGTTCTAGACTTTCAAACACGCGGGGAGAATTCATGGGAATCTCCATGCACGTGATTCCTTCTCCTATTAATATATCTGCAACATCTAATACTTGATCCGGTGAAATGCCTCGCAAGATAGCGATGATACCTTTGATGGATGTGTTCATATCTTTGATCCCTGTATTTGTTTGTGGAGCATCAAAATCCCTTTGAGTAGAGCCTGCGTAGAATCCATCCATTGGCTTTGACAGCCCACAATGGTAAGGGCCTCTGCGTAGCTCTTGGCTAAATTTTCACTGCAACATAAAGTGATCATCTCACCTTTCTGAGTGCTGTGGTAGAGCTCTCTCCCGATGATAAGTCCTGAAAGATAAGATCGAGCCTTAGATTTTTTTGTAGGGTCTTTTAGACTCCTAGTTCTGGCTTTGAACATTGCATGAAGAAGGTGTTGATCATCATTGGCATCTTGCACGCCTTCTCTAAAACTCTCGATACATTCTTCTTGTGGACCTTCACAAAGGATCGAATGTTGATGAACGATATCAAAAACTTCTCCTGTCATGATGGTAGAAAAAGATGTGATTCTTTTGTTTTTATCGACTTTGACCCATTTGCTATGCGTTCCAGGTAGACAAATCCAGTCTTGTGAAAATTGCTCGATGCAGCCTAAGACCAATGTTTCTTCTCCACGAATGACATCAAAATCGATGCTCGGAGATTCGTAGCTTAAGCCGGGGATTACACTCACGCCTAGCTTGGAATGATTTTGAATGTGCTGGTACATTTGTTCAATGTCCAAAGGAAGTTTGAGATAGGGTGCAGGCAAGTATCCCAAATTGGATCCCAGCATGCCGCATGCATATACAGGAGTATCCGGAAACTCTCTGAGCCAAACTTCTAACTGCTTTTGCAAATATTGCGCTTGCGCACTTGGATCTAGGCTACGAATGCCTCGATCTGATTGAATCTGGCCTGTAAGTTCGAGTTGCTTTGTGAACAAAAAAGCCCGAAAATTGCTGGTTCCCCAGTCTACAGCAATGATGTGCTTAGATTCTTCCACAGTCGATAATATGATTTTGGCTTGTAATTTTTTTGGCTTGGTCTGAGGACAAGAACAATGCAAGACTTGCCACTTCTTCGGGTTCGATCATTTCTTTGATGCATAGTGATCTTTTCCATTCGACTTCAGCTTCTGGAGTGAGCCACAAGCGAACCTGTCTTTCGGTTTTTACCCAACCTGGAGAAATTGCATTGACTCTTATTCCATCTTTTCCAAACTCTCTTGCGAGAGCTTTGGTCATGCCCAAGATTCCTGCCTTTGCGGTAACATATCCTGGCATGTTATCAGGACCCCAAAGCGCGTTGATTGAACTGATATTGACAATGCTCCCATAGCCTTTGCTTTTCATCATAGGGTACACAGCTTGGGCGGCGTAGAAAGATGCATTGAGGTTCACATTGAGACAATGGTTCCAGTCTTCGACCGATGTTTCGGGAGTATGGTGGCGGTTGTCGTTGGCTACGTTATTGACCAGTACATCGATGGAGCCTAGTTGCTCTTGTGATTCTCGGATCGCTTCTCGAAGTCCTTGATGGTCACATACATCGAGACATGAGAAAAAAACTTTTCCGTTTTTTTCTTCTCGGAGTCTCTCAACCAAGTCGTTGCCCTGTTTTTCAAGTAGATCTACAAAAGCAACATGAGCTCCCTGCTGATAGAAGGCTTCAACGAGAGATTGGCCAATTCCGGATGCTCCTCCAGTAATAAAAACGGTTTTGTTTTCCAAACTCGGGTATACAACGTGCTGATGTTTTGGCATCAATGGGACTCTCTTTCTACTTCGGAGCTGCTATTTCCTCTTAGGAAATCTAGATCCGCTCCTTCGTGGGCCTGTAACACTGTTTTTTGGTATAGACTGTAGTATCCTCGATCATAGGATTTGTAATTCTTTTGTCCTCTTTTTTCCAGACGTTTTTGAATCTCGTCATCGTCTACCAAAAGTTCCAGTTTTCTCTGGCTTACATCCAAAAGGATTTCATCACCGGTTTCAACGACTCCCAAAGGTCCTCCGGCACTGGATTCTGGACTGATATGCAGAACCACCGTTCCGAAGGCAGTGCCGCTCATTCTCGCATCAGAAATCCGAACCATATCTTTGATTCCCTGTTCTGCGAGCACTTTTGGGATGGGCATGTTTCCCACTTCGGGCATTCCAGGATAGCCAATGGGACCGCAGCCTTTGAGAACCAAGATTGTATTTTTATCTACTGGAAGTTTTGGGTCGTTGATGCTTTGTTTGAGCTCTTCAATGTTTTCAAAAACATATGCCTTCCCTCTGTGTTGCAAAAGCGCTTCACTCGCGGCATTGGGTTTGATGATGGCTCCCTTGGGACAAAGGTTTCCGTACAATACACGCAAGCCAGAATCTTTTTTGATGGGTTTTTCAAAAGTTGCAATCACTTCTGAATTGAAAATCTGAGCGTCTTGAATTTGCTGTCCGAGCTTTTGTCCAGAGACGGTCGGGGTATTTAAATGAAGATGCTTGGAGATTTGAGAAAGCGCAGCTGGAAGACCTCCCGCATAGTGAAAATCTTCCATGAGATATTTCCCGGAGGGCATGGTGTTGACAAGAAGAGGAATATTCTGTGTGAGTCGATCAAAATCATCGATATTGAGATCACATCCAACTCTTCCCGCAATCGCAAGGAGATGCAAAATGGCATTGGTCGAACCTCCAATGATGGCAAGGCAGGCAATGGCATTTTCAAAAGATTCCCGAGTGAGAAAGTGAGAAAGTTTTTGATCCTGATGCACCATTTCGACAATGCGCATGCCAGAGAGATGACACAGCGTTTTTCTTCTCGCATCTACAGCAGGAAGCGTTCCATTGTAGGGCAGAGATAGTCCCAAGGCTTCTACCAAACATGCTACAGTGGAGGCAGTGCCCATTGTCATACAAGTTCCTGGACTGCGGGACATTCCTTCTTCTGCTGCGAAAAAATCTTGGGCGCTCATTTGTCCGGCTCTTACGGCTTCGCTAAATTTCCATACATCCGTTCCAGAGCCAATATCTTTACCCTTATGTTTCCCATTGAGCATGGGCCCAGAAGAAATCACAAGGGTAGGGAGGTTTACACTCGCAGCTCCCATGAGCTGTCCCGGCGTAGTTTTGTCACATCCTCCGAGTAAGACGACGCCGTCAATCGGGTTGCCTCGAATGGATTCCTCTACATCCATAGATAAAAGGTTTCGAAACAGCATAGCTGTTGGTCTCATCTGGGTTTCACCCAGCGACATGGCGGGAAATTCCAAAGGAAGTCCGCCTGCTTCCCATACGCCTTTTTTTACAGAGTCTGCAAGGTCTCTTAAGTGCGTGTTGCAAGGAGTGAGTTCGGACCAAGTATTGCAGATTCCAATAACCGGGCGGCCATCAAAAACATGTTGAGGAAGTCCTTGATTTTTCATCCAGCTGCGGTGAATAAATCCGTCTTTGTCTTTTTTTCCATAAGACTTTTGACTTCGTAGGGATCTTTTTTCTTGTTTTTTATTCATGGCAGATCTACATCCCGGAGCTGTACTTTAACCTTAGTTTTTATCTCCGGCCTTTGAACTAGCATATAAAAGGAAAAGAATGAAAAAACCAGCACAGATTGATTTTGCATCTACCGAACATATTGTTTTAGACACGTTTTGTGAACTGGGAGAGGGCGTTCTTTGGGATGAACTCCGACATAGACTACTATGGACAGATATTCTTAAGAAAAAATTATGCTACAAAAGCTGGGAATCCCCTGATTGGGTTTCTATTGAAGTGTCCGAGAGACTTTGCTCAATGGCACTGGTTGAAGGTCAGGACGAGATGCTTTTGTGCGCCTTTGAATCTGGTCTGGCTTTTATGGATCTTGCTACACAAAAGATTGAATGGATTGAAAAAATCGACCAAGAGAAGGGCGTCAGGCTCAATGACGGACGTGTGGATCGGCAAGGAAGGTTTTGGGTGGGTTCCATGGGAGAAGGGGAGCGCACATCAGAAAAATTGGGAAAGCTGTATTGCCTGGATCGAGGTCATCTGAAAGTCCACATGGATGGAATCGGCATTGCCAATGGACTGTCATGGTCTGCAGATGGACGACGTATGTACTTTGCAGATTCCTTCATTCATATGATTGAATGTTTTGAATTTGATCCCAAGTTGGGCGCTCTCGGAGACGCCAAGAGTTTGGTAAAAACCGATGATCAAGTATTTCCTGATGGAAGCTGCGTAGATCGAGAAGGATTTTTGTGGAATGCGCAGTGGGGCTCCGCAAGAGTCGTGCGATACGATCATGAAGGAATAGAAAATTATAGCGTAAAATTCCCAACTTCTCAGGTGTCTTGTCCTTGTTTTGTGGGGCCGGATCTTTCTTTTTTGGCTGTAACCAGCGCGAGAGAAGGGATGAAGCAGGCTCAACTTGATCAAGAGCCTCATGCAGGCAATTTATTTCTTGTAAAGACTCCTTTTCAAGGGAGTATTTCCGATCGTTATAAGGTGTAGATCTTGTCTTCCATTCCAACTTATATTCGTCAGTATCTTTGGTTATCCTATATCAGTCAGGCTTTTACCTTTGCAGTGCCTCTGCTTGCGGCAATTCTTTCCTCAAGAGATTCATTGGATGAAAGTACGGTGTCTCTTCTGCTGGTTGGCATCTTTACGCTTTCGGGAATTTTTCAAATTATTGTGGGTAAATTCTTCGATAAGGGAAAATACATTTTGTCGCTGTCCGTGAGTTTTGTTTCCGTTCTTGTAGGTCTTTTGATTTATATTTTTTGCTTTGATCGTTTGATTTTGTTTGTTCTGGGTTCCTCCATTTTGATTTTTGGTGTGGGGATCATTGGAGCTTCGATCATCAGATCTATTGAAGGGTCGGTTGGTGAAGAACTTAGAGCTCGCGTTACCAATAGTCGATATATGGTTTCAAATTTGGGATTTTGTACGGCTGCAATTTTGGGATTTTTCTTTTTGGATCGCTATCGAACGCTGCTGTTGATCGGAGATTTGATCACGACTTTATCGGTAATTGTCTTTTTGTTCTTTATTTTCTCAAAACTTATGAAGGAACAAAAAATGAAAATCTCAACATCTGGCGGCTTGATGTCTGAAAAGTTTTTTTCCATTCTACGATCAAAATGGAAAATTTTTCTTGGAATGCAGCTCATTCAAATTGAAGTTTTTGCTCATACAGAGGTTCAACCTGTTCTGTACGCTCGCTTAGGTTTGGAACCTGTGAAGTGGACGACGTATTTGCTATTTTTCAATACGATTACGGCGATCGCAACGATAGGCTATATCAATCGACTATCTAAAAAGTGTGAACTTCGTCAATTGGCATTGTGGGGGACGTTATTTTATTCTCTGGGTCATGTTTGTATTCCTTACTTCATCAGCCCACTAGGCATTGCCGTAACGACAATGATTTCAGTAATTGGGGAGGTTTTGTGGGTTGCTCCCATTACCATTGTGTTATTTCGGCAATTTTCTGAGCACAACCGAGGGATGGCTTCAGGGCTTCGTAGTTCTATGAGGAGCTTTTCCTTTGTATGTAACCCCATCCTTGGATACCTTTTGTTTACGATGATCCCTGATGTCAAGCTGGGTTTTTCTTTGATTTACGGATTGATTCCATTGCTAGGCTTCTATTTGATTTTTGGCTCTGAGCTTTCTTCTAAAAAATCAGATATGAGTCCCACCTAAGGAGTAGCTCTATAGTTCTGGACTTGATTGAAGATCAATTTTAGAATCTCTTACCATGAGTTTGAAATCTTTTTTTAGCGCTGGTCTTCAATCTCTATCCAGTATGGCGGTCAAAAGTGGATCTCTAAAGACGGTGCATCGCTACCTCTCTTCGCATCCACAATTTAAAGAGCAGTTTTTGTCGGGAAGTTGTTTTGTAGGAGGCTTTAGTTTTGACATCGCAACTTTAGGAAGAATTGACCAACTGTATCCTTTGTTTCAGCAGCTTATTTTTATTCTTCTGATTGCGACGGTGTTTTTTTTAGAGGCCAGGCAGGAGTGGGTCGAAGAAAGGCTCCCTCAAAAACTACGACCTTTATGGAAATATAGAGAAGGATTTGTGCAGTTTTTGATGGGTGGACTCTTTAGCGCTTTTACACTGTTTTATTTTAAGAGTGCCTCGGGACTTGCTGTATTTGTGTTTGTGGGGATTCTTTTTTTCTTTTTGATTTTTAATGAGAAGAAGAGTCTTCATCGATCAAAGATTCCTTTTCGCTACATTATGTATAGCTTATGTTTGTGCTCATACTTTGTGTATGTTGTGCCTATTTTTGCAAAGAGCATGAATGCATTGATTTTTGCCTTGAGCATGCTGATTTCTCTAGCCATATATCTTCTCTCCGTTCGTTGGATTGAATCCAAGCAGAATTGGAAGCAAAAAGATAAACTCACAAAATATATTCTAGGCGGGATGGTCCCTGTTCTGTTTGCATCTCTCTATTATTTTAAGGCTATTCCTCCAGTCCCCATGGCAGCTTTGGAGATGGGCATATATCACAATATTGAGATTGAAAATAAAAACTACGTATTGCATCGGCAAAGACCGTGGTGGCGCTTTTGGGAAGAGGGAGATCAGACCTTTTTGGCTCGTGAAGGAGATAAGGTGTACGTGTTTACAAGGATTTTTGCGCCTACAGAATTTAAACACAACATTTTTGTCCGGTGGGAGAAAAAAACAAAAAATCGAGGATGGGAAAAAACAGATATGATTCCAATTTCTGTAAGAGGTGGAAGGGATCAGGGTTTTAGAGGCTATACCTATAAAGAGCACTATAGTCCCGGTCGATGGAGAGTACTGCTCTTGACGGAAGAAGGAAGAGAGTTGGCTTATCTGAGTTTTAAAATTGTAGAAGATCAAAGTCTAGATGAGCGAAGTTTTCATACTCAAATTCGCTAGGAGCTAAATCGTATGGATCAAGTTTGAGAAGAGTCTTTGAGTTTTAAAAGTTCTTGATGTTGTGTTGCGCTGAGTACTTTTGCTTGTCTACCTGTTGAATGCGCCAGGAGTAAAATTCTCGCAGCATGTTCTACTCTTTGTACATCGCTAAAAGCATGATCTAGGGTAAGGCCAGCGGCTACCACTCCATGTCGCTCTAAAATGACGGCCTTATGTTCTTGCAGACTGCTGCCGACTTGATTTGCAATTTCATCGGTGCCTGGGCAGGTATACGCGCATGTTGGAACAGGTCCTAAACTCACAATCACTTCGGGAAGAATAGGCTCCTCCAAGCTAATCTCAGATAGGCTACATGCGATGGCATAGGGAGGGTGAGAATGCACGATGGCTTGAAGGTAAGGGTTTTGAATGTAGATCTGCGCATGCATTCTCCATTCGGTGGATGGATCACAATCTCCTTCGAGAAGCTTGCCATCTTTGATCGAAATGCGGCATATTTGTTTGGGATGTAATTTTGATTTCTCGAGTCCCGCAGGTGTGATCCACATCTCGTCTGGGTTGATGCGAGCTGAAGAGTTGCCATCATTGCCAACTGAAAATCCCAAATGATAGAGTTGCCGATGAATGTCACAAATCTGTTGTGGAAGATCGGAAGAAAAGCTCACGAAAAAATCGTAGCATCAAAGCCTGGATACGTCATCTTTTCATAAACAGCGTTTCATGAAATTTTTGTTTTGAAACGAAAGCTACTATTTGAATTTGCAAAATGGACAAAAAATATTTGAAGTGGCTCCTTGAAGGTGGTGTAGTGTAGCAATTTGAGATTGCTTAAGGGTGTCGAATTCTATGCCCAAATCCTTGTATACATTTGCAAAGAATAGATCTCCAGAATGATCAACCAAGACGAGTTTAATGACTTTATTTGGATCTGAACCTTTGGCGCGATCAAAAAATAATCCAACTGTAGCAAAATTAGGATTGTAAGGAAGTAAGTCTCTATACTCCTCCCTCAAATTGTATTCTTCGACAAGCTTGCATGAGGCTTCTTTTGATGTGGATATTTTATAGAGTCTAAGCATTGTTCCCACAGTATGGGAGTCAGCATGAGAGTCTACTTCACTTGATAAAAAATGAGATTCATCAATTTGAATGACGTCTCCCATGGAAACTGTGGTTCCATTGTCGCAATCAAAAGAAAAGATTTCGGCTCCTTCTGTTTCTTGAGGAGCAGCTTCATCAGGAATGCATCTAAAGCCTGTAGGTGATTTTGTGAGATGGCAAATATGACCATCAATGATTGCATACTCTCCACTTACTGCATAATAAGGCAGGGGTTCATTTTTATTCAACAAGCCAAAAAGGGGTAGGTTTTGAGGTGAAAAAAAATATACGTTTGACGTGGAATAAAATGGAACACCTAGAGATCGGGTCATGGCCAATTTGACTCCATTGGGATGTAAAGCCACGTCATCTAGTGTATAGGCCGACAAGATACCCTGGGGGTCGAATGTTTTCTCTATATCGTATTGGTACTTATTTGTTTTGTGGCTTCGAATTTTATAAACTGAGCCGAGGTCGTTGACATAAATTTGTGTGTCGCCGCTTGAAGCGTAAGAGAGAGAAAGTACGGACAGATATATTGTCCCAATGGCTATAAGTATTTTATGAATGTGTAGCATCTCTATTCCCCTAAAATCGTTTTACAGCTTTATCCAAAGAGAGGATTCGATGTCAAGTCGAGTCTATTGATACGGAGCCTCGATATCTTAGGGTTATAGGCTTGGTTCTCCTTGCTTTTCCAAACAAAATCCGTATGAAGGGGCGCTATGAAAATTCGTAATGTCAGTATTATTGCTCACGTAGACCACGGTAAAACCACTCTTGTGGATTATTTGCTTCGTCAGGCCGGTACCTTTGCCAGCCACCAGGAGGTCGAGACCCGTGTCATGGATTCGATGGATTTGGAGAGGGAGCGAGGCATTACAATCATGGCCAAAAACACCTCTATTGTTGTTGGGGATACCAAGGTCAATATTGTAGATACCCCAGGTCACGCTGATTTTGGTGGAGAGGTCGAGCGGATCATGAACATGGTCGATGGCGCGGTCCTTCTGGTGGATGCTGCCGAGGGCGCTCTTCCTCAGACTCGATTTGTGCTTCAAAAAGCCATCGAGCAAGAACTCAAGATCATTTTGGTCATCAATAAAGTAGACCGACCAGAGATACGAGGCACGGATCGGATCCAAGAAGTAGTCAACGAGGTCTTTGATCTTTTTGTTGAGCTAGGGGCCAGCGAAGAGCAGGCTGATTTTCCCATTTTGTATGCCTGCGCCAGGGATGGTTGGTGTACGACGGATGATGGAGAGGTCGACGCTTTGATTGACGGTAGCAAAACCGCAGATTTAAAACCTCTCTTTGACGTGATTTTATCGGATGTACCCGCGCCCAAATTAGGAAAAGAAGAGGGCTTTCAGATGCTGATTTCCAACCTGGCATACTCAGACTATTTGGGAAGTCTGGCGATTGGTCGCGTGAGATCGGGTAAGGTCTGCAAAGGCGACAAGATCGTTCGGAGAGGAATGGAAGCTGGCCAGCCCAAGGACGAGAAAATGCAAGTCACGAAGGTCTTGACCTATCAAGGCCTTGCGCAGGTTGAAGTTGATGAGCTGATTGCTGGGGATATTGGGATTGTGGCTGGAAATGAAAATTTTGCCATTGGAGATACGCTCTCTGGAAATGAAAATGTGCCGGCGTTGACACGAATTGCTGTAGCCAAACCCACCATTGCGATGATTTTTTCGGTCAACACCTCTCCCATGTCGGGTCGAGAAGGTGAAGCCATTCAATCTAGAAAACTCCGAGAAAGATTACTTAGGGAGACCCGTGAAAATGTGGCTCTAGAGTTTGAAGAAACCGAAGTACCTGATCAGTACCGAGTCTTGGCCAGAGGTGAGTTGCAGTTGGCAATCTTGATTGAGCAAATGCGACGTGAAGGCTTGGAATTTATGGTGGCCAAACCCGTGGTTCTAACCAAAAAAGAAAATGGTCAGACCCTGGAACCCATTGAATATGCGGTCTTAGACATTCCCGAGGAAAGTATGGGTGATGTGTCCCAGCTTTTCCAAAAGAGAAAAGGAATTTTGAAGAGTTATGAACCTTTTCCAGGTCAAAGTGAAAGCAGCAAGAAGAGACTTCGCTTGGAGTTTGAGATCCCCACAAAGGGACTGCTAGGAACGCGATCAAAGTTTTTGACCATGACCAAGGGAGAGGGGCTGATGAGCTCTCATTTTAAAGGGTACGAAGAAGTCAAAGGAGAGTTTCTTCATCGGGTCAATGGCGCACTTGTGGCCGACCGCGAAGGTAAAATGGTGGAGTACGCCATGCTAGCGCTCGAAGATCGAGGGATATTCTTCTATGATGTGGGGACGCAAGTCTATGAAGGAATGGTCATTGGAGAGCACAAGAGAGATAACGATCTCAATGTAAATGTCTGCAAAGAGAAAAAGCTCACCAACATTCGCGCGGCGCATGCAGAGATTTTGGTTACGCTTTCTGGGCTTCGGAAGATGTCGCTTGAAGAGTTTATTGAGTGGATCGACGAGGATGAGTGGATTGAGATCACACCTCAAAATATTCGGGTTCGTAAAAAGGTTTTGGCTCAGAATCAGAGAAGCGTCATTCGAAAAACAGGCCGCTAGAGATTATTATGGCGCGTCTGGTAGGATTCGAACCTACGACCCATAGCTTAGAAGGCTATTGCTCTATCCAGCTGAGCTACAGACGCACCTAGATCTCGGTTCCCCGAGAAGATCTTCGCTGATATCATTGTCCATCCCAAATGCCAATACTTTGCTTGAAAGATCTTGCATTCTCCGGGCTTACCAGAAGCGATCTAGAAAAATTGCTGTGAAATCGGCAAAAATAAGGTATATGAGAATGCTCAATTTCGAACCGTCTTTATGGTGGGTGTAGCTCAGTTGGTAGAGCGCCAGATTGTGGCTCTGGTGGTCGCGGGTTCAATTCCCGTCACTCACCCCATTTCTTTGTACATCTGAAATTCTGCGTTTTTAGCTTGTTTTTTGTATCTCTAGCTTCATTGTGACGGGAATTGAACTACGCCCCTTTGGGGCTGTTCATCTTTTTGTTTGATCGGCTTCGCCGATATGGCGTCACTCACCCTATTTAAAATAAAATCAATAGAGTAAGAGAGTTTCAATTGTATCGATATCTAGCGAGCGGGTTTTAGCCGTTCTTAAGAGCGAAGCGAATGAGAACGCGGCTTATGTCTAGATTTTTCCTCGGCGAAGGCGAGGGGAAAAAAGATTTTTTCTTTCAATTAACGGGTTTTTCGTTTTGTTTCGTCAAGTTTGTCGATCAGCCAATTGTTGATAAGAGCCTGTCTCGCAATACCTCTTCGATTGGCCTCTTTATCCAGAGCGTGGATGGCCCCACCCAGGGATATCCAGATTGACTCGTCTAATGGTATTGTCGGTGTCAAAATAGTCTAAAATTTCTTGTTCCCAAAGCTTTTGTGCCTCATTAAAACCGATCCCATGCTCTGAGTTTATAAGAGTTGAATAAGCTTTAAGGTTTTGATATCTCCAAGGTATGTTAAGGCTTTCATTTGCAACGTTTTTATTGCTTGGATTTCTGGCTTCTTTTGCGCAGGCTGCTGAAAAATTACATAAGCCAAGATATATCTATCATATTGTAAAAAGTTCTGTGTGGGAAAAGGCGAAGGAAAGCGCATTTTATGTGCCGTCTTCGTTGAAGACTGATGGATTTATTCATTGCTCAAAAAAATCTCAAGTGATTGATGTCGCCAATCGCTTTTTCAAAGGTCAAAGTGACCTGGTTCTACTCAAAATTGATTCTCGAATTGTAAAGGCCAAGGTTGACTACAAAATGAACGGATTTCCGCATGTTCATGGGCCAATGGAAATCTCCGCTGTAGTATCTGTCGTTGAAATGCTCCCCAATGAAAGTGGAGAGTTTGAGCTTGCGATAGATTGATGTTTTTCTTTTCCTAAGACTTTATAGCTTTCACAAGTCGCAATGGAAACTTGAATCTTAATATTTTATCCTTATCAGACTCTTTTTCCCCTTGTTGGACCAGAAGCTGTCTGATTTTTTCTTTTTCTTTAAGCGGCAACATTCCAATAAAATACATGTCTTGAAAAATACTCCAAATCTGATCTGGGCTCTCTTCAATTTCTAAGTCAAAATCTTCTATGTTTACAGAGTTCCAAGTCTTGATATCGAAAATTTCAAATAATCCTTCTCGAGAAGATGTACGAATATCTCCTAATAAAGGTTTTTTAAAGCTAGGGTAGTGATCATGGAAAAATTCATCTACAACACGTTTATATGAATAGCAAAAGCTGGATTCTTCTGGAGCGCGTCCGATAACAGCAGCAAATAATCCTTTTTTTTTTGAATGTATGGAATCAGGAAACCATCACCACAGGCCAGGTCTAAGATGCTTTTTTTTGTATTGAGATCTAATAATGTATTGGCTAGAACCTCATATGAACAAAAGCCTTCTTTAGTTTTGTATTTAGCGTAAGCATTGGGTGTCATGCTGGGAGCTTTCAGATGGGCCTTTTTTAGATGTTCTTTCCAGTCTTTGGAAGTAGGGTTAAGTCCATTGAGTACTTTTTGAGTCCATAAAGTCATATAGGGATGTATACATCCATCTTGCAAAATTTTTGATTTATTTTTTCAAAGAAAAGAGGAGTTCTAATTTTCTTGTCTAAATTTCTATTGGTTTATGGGTATCAATAGAAATTTAAATATTGAGTCAATTTTTTCCTCAGTCTTGGCAAGTAAGCCTTATTTTGAAGGCTTTTTATTTTATAACTACTTAAAATTATTCATTTGGTTTTGGCATCTATTTTGCTTTTATAGGTCTTGGGATGAGGTTTGTTGTAATTTTTTCTTTGGGAATTTTTTTCTATTCTTCTACTTTCGCTTTGGATCTTTTGATGCCAGAGTCTGCCGGTATAAAAGGCTCCAAAGTGGTGCTTCCCAGCTATATACTTTCTAGTTCCGATTCCAATGACAAGCTTTCGATCTACGGACCTAACTATGTCTATTTTAATAGATCATTCGATAGCTGTTCTAAATCTACAAAACCATACTCGAAACTAGAGTCGCCTTCTCAACACGAAGGATTTCCTTCAGTTTCTCAAACCCCGGTTGTTGATGATTCATTGGCTACGTACTTTTTTAAGGAAAATTCTACAGGAAAATTTTTGCTTTCAAAGTGGGGAGGAAATTCATTTCCATTGATTCAATTTCATATGACGAAAGAAAGTAAGAAATATAGGAAAAATGTCGAAAAAGTTATCGGCTATCTCAATCAAAAGGCAATTCAATATCAGCTTATTTCTTATGGGGAAAGTTTAGTTGAGTTGGCAGATGGTACGATTTCTCTCGAAGATGAAAGTTGTGATCTGCATCTCATTCATTTTGATAAATATAAGCCTATGGACGAGGACGAAGCAGTCACAGGTATGACCATCTCAAAAACAGACTATGTACATGACAATCGACTTGGTGAAACCATTGACTCTGATATCATAATTTATCCGAATGCATTAAAGAAGTTAGGGTATAAGCAACAGGAGAAAATAGAAGAAGAGTTGTTCGACACTTTACTGCATGAGATATTACATGCACTGAGAGTTACTCATAATTTTGCTCTTGGAACGGTTGTAGACTATTCCCCTAGAACTTATCAAGGAAGTCTCGACAAGTCATTAGAATATGAAATGGACGTTTTAGCTTTTCTCTATAATGATAAGAGTCCTTCTAAAACATGGCCTCTGATTCGTAGTTTGAAAAAAGGTATATATGAAACAGAAGAGAAACACTTTTTTCGACCTGAATACAAGTATGAGGCAGAGATTATAGATAATACATTAAAATTCATATGCAAAGACTTAGAAGGTAGAGAATTTGACTATTCGGATCGAGTATACAAGAATTTTGACATTACTTTTAATTATAAAAGTAACAGTATTCCATATCTGACTTTTGCAGAGATGGGTGGAGAAATTGAAAATCTCATTGACGAAAATCTCTTTGGAGAGAATCAAGTTTTTGGTTTTAGAGAAAACAAACAAAGATTATATCCTGTGCTCAAGCCAGATATTATGAGCTATTTTCCTAATGGTATTGATAGAGATAAATCTCAAATTTATATTGGGATGGGACAAAGCCGGATTGTGTATCCCAGTATATTTGTAGAAAATCTCACAGGAAAAGATATGAAAAGTTTCTTCGATTGGACGATCAGTATTCAGAAAGGTGACAAGATCGTTATGAGTTGCACCCTCAAAGCTCAATTTGACATTCTTCCATAAATTTTACATATCGCATTCATATCAAGCTATGAACGAGTCCGAGTGGCTTTTGGAACTTTTGTTAACAATTTTGATCTAACCATTTAGAATGCTGTGGTTAAAATAGATACGATCTTGGTATGAGTTTTGTAAGGATTTCACCCACTTTTTATTTTGTTTCAATGATCTTGAATTTGGCTTTTGTGAAATGGTACAATTAGTCACTTGACAAGCCAGGGGATTAGATGAGCAGTACTGCAGTAAAATATATATTCTTAATTGTAGTTGTAGTTTTTTCTGCATGTCGAGGATTGGAAGATCTTAATGTTGACGGATCCTTTGATCGAGTCGTTTGGGGAACCCATAGCCCTTTTATTCTTACATCTCAAGGAAATCATAAGGAAGTAGATTGCAATGTTTGTCATGGGCCTTTTGATACGTTTAGGCAGTTTACCTGCTTGACGTCTTCTTGCCACCTTGAAAGTGAAACCAATTCAGATCATACAAGTGTTTCGGGATATGAGTTTGTGAGTTCGTCTTGCTTCTCCTGTCATCCAAGCGGAGAAGCAAATGACTTGTCTAGAGACGAACATAGCAGTACACTGTTTCCCATTTCTCAGGGAAGTTCGCATATGGATCTGGCCTGTGTAGAATGTCATACGGATATTAATGATTACAGCGTTGTGAGTTGTACGGGCTGTCATGAACATAGAGATAGCAAAACAAACCCTGAACATGCAGGTATTAAGAGTGGATCCTATGGTTATCTATATAGCACTGCAGCATGTATCCAATGCCATGCGGATTCAGTTGTGAAAACCATTTCATCTCATAACAGTCAATTTCCCATTTCTTCTGGAGATCATAGAGCCCAACTTAGAGGGTGTACGGACTGTCACAATAAAATGCGCAGCGATCGACCTTATCCAGCGACAGATTTTACCAAGTTTAGTTGTTTGGGGGCGGGCTGTCATGAACATGCGCAGAACTCGACCAATAATGCACATAGTGGAGTAGGTGGGTACAGCCCCAGTATCTTTACGAATGAGACTTGGGGAAATTGCCTTTCTTGTCATCCAAGCGGAGAACAGTCTAGTTTAATATCTGTCGCTGTACATACAAGTACCAAGTTCCCCATTTCTTCTGGTAGCGCCCATGAATCTGCAATGTGTGCGGACTGTCATACGAATGCAAGCAACTATAGCGTTGTGACTTGTTTAAATTGCCACGATAGTGCAACGACAAACAGTGATCATTCCGGGATTAAAAGTGGAATTTATGGCTATCAATATACCACTGCGGCATGTCTAGATTGTCATCCCGATTCAGTTGTAAAAACCATTTCATCTCACAATAGCCTATTCCCAGTGTCATCGGGTCGCCATCGTGCACAGATCAGAGGTTGTACAGATTGTCACAATAAAACGAGAAGCGATCGTTCGTATCAAGCGACAGATTTTACCAAGTTTAGTTGTCTGGGGGCGGGCTGTCATGAACACACTCAGAACAAAACCAACGGTCAGCACGGTGGAGTCGGTGGGTATAGTTCAAGTATCTTTACTAACGAAACTTGGGGAAATTGTGTATCTTGTCATCCAAATGGTAATGGTTAGTATGTTTGCATGAAGTTTCTACAGGTAAGAATTTTGTTTGTTGGTTTCTTTGTGTTTTGTGCTTCTCCTTTGTTTGCTGTAGTCAAAACTCCATCGAAACATATTCGTTCTCAACTTGAGTCATGGGATCGGGTTCCAAAAAAAATTCAATATGGTAGAGTTACGTATTTTACCGACGTTATTGTATATTTTGACATTGGCATTTTTGAAGGTGTTAGGCCGGGAGATCAAGCTGAAGTCTACAGATCTAAGAAGCTACTTTATACTTGTATCATTGAAGAGCTCGCAGATCACTCCAGCACATGTAGGTCTGACAATGGCAAAATGGGGGATTTGGTCGTATTTAAAAATAAAATTGATATGGTAAAAAAAGTAGACTCCAGCGTAATTTCCAATCCAAAACTCTCTGAGTTGTATCAAGCTGTAAGAGGAACATCGATACAAAAAGTGGTTTTCCAACAAGACCCGAAATCTCAAAAAAAAAAATCATCCACAAAAGAAATATTTAATGTTGTAGATGTAGAGGCTCAGGTATCTCATCATACGTGGAAGCAGTCGGGGTCAAGAAGTTTTCATCAAGAGAGCACTTCTCTATCCATTTACGATACTCCTTTAGGAAATAGCAAGCTTACAAGTAGCATAGATCTCAGTACTCAGTATTGGAGCTCCACAGAAGAGAGGCGTTTTAGACCCAGTCAAGATTTTCAGCTTTATGTATGGGAAATGTCGGTTCAATATGAAGCTGAAAATGGATCTTTCAAAGCAGAGGCAGGAAGAATAAGATCCAGAGAAGTTCCAGGTTTGTCATTGATAGACGGAGGTTTGGCGAGTCTTGATGTAAGTAGAGCATTGCGTGTGGGTGCCTATGCTGGAACGAGACCAGATTCTGTATCCTTGTCCTTGTCATCTAAAGATGCTGAAGCTGGGATTTTTTTTGATCAGCAGCTGTATGATAAAAAAAAGATATCAATTTCACAACAGATGAGAGCAAGCTATATAAATTCTCAATATTTTGGACAAAATATTGAAATTGAGCATTTTTTGTATTCGCGCTTCTCCGGGCTCAATTCTGCTTTTTTGCAAACCAAATTCAATGCAGTGGGAGAGAGAGGCAGTTCGTTGGATGAAACACGTTTGGATATATTGCTTGTTCCTGTAAAGAAAGGAAGTGTAAATCTAAGTGGTAGATGGATAGTACAACAAAGTATGGATGAATCAGAATTACAGGACAATCCTTCAAAGCGACTGGAAAATACTTTTAGATATCAAATTCATCCAATGATTGAGTTACTTCTACATGGTGGTCTTGCGTACGAAGATGCTGGAGATCAAAAATCTAGAAAATACCTTGGAACTGAAGTTCAGTCTCCTAAGCTCTTTGGAGCAAAGGGAGGTATGAGTGTTGGTCATCAGGAAGAGTGGGGTTGGGTTGGGGGGCATACGACCTTTATACGAGCTCACTATCAAGTTGCATCAAACATTAAGCTTGCATCTCAGCTTAGCTATACACACGAATTGCAGTCAAATTCTCTATACGATGAGTGGGGTGGTTCAATTTTTGTTACTTCCCAACTTACTCGGCATATTGCTTTACAAGCCTCAACCTTTAGTCGCTTTGGTTTGGATACAAAAGGTTTTGGTGCTCAGATTGGAATTACGGGCCAAATTTAGCTCTTACTCTTGTCCATCTCGATGGCACTCATAGCACTTTTGATCCACAAATTGATAGCCTACAACTTCATTGTGTTTTGCATCCATTTTGGATTGTGAATGAGATCCCTGGTGGCAGTTTCCACAAAAAAAGGTTCCAGAGTTGCAGGCTCCCAGACTAGAAATATTGGGTATAGAATTATGGCATTCCAAACATAAAATATTGCGATGGGCTCCACCCGAAATTGGAAAACATGCATCGTGCTGCCTAAATCCGATGGAAGGTGTCCAACGATTGGAACGATGGCAGTCTTGGCATCGTTGGCTAAATCCAGCAGTCACATGATTGATGCTAGAGCTTGCCGTAGATACGTAGTCGGCTTCATGGCAAGAGAAACATTTTACCGATGCCCTCGAAAAAGACTTGTTTTTAATATCTTGGTGACATTCCTGACATGGAAGCAAAGCATGAGCTCCAGTCAGTGGAAAGTTTGTTCTTCGATGTTGTTCGATTGTAAATGAACCTTTCCAGTCCGACGGGTTGTGACACTTCTCACAAAATTTTCCCAGCTTTCCTGTGTGAACATCATTGTGACAGCCTTGACAATCTCTGGGTATGGGCTTAGAGAATTGGCTCTCGGGATGACATTCGCTACATCGGATATATTGGTGTCTTCCTTTCAAGGGAAATCCCGTTTTATCATGATCAAAACTGGCGGGTGACCATCCGGAAACTTTGTGGCAGCTTTCACATTTTAGTTGAGTGCTTTTTGAAGAAACATTCTGCTTCTTTTTCGCATAGAGATGAGTAGGCCCAAATGTTGATACCGACAAAAAGACAAATATTATAAATATGACTTTATCTCTTTTTTGGATTTTCATAAAAAGTCTCCAAACTCACCTTTGTGGTAGTCTGCATGACATCCAAAACAGTTTTTGGGTAGAGGTTTATAGAGTGTGGATTCTTTTTTATTTCTCATCGTGATTTTGGGATGACATTTGTTGCATTCAACTTTTTTGTGTTTTCCTTCTAAAAAATAAGAAGTATAAGCCTTGTCGTTGTGATCAAAAGTAAGATCTTTCTTCCAATCTGCATCGCCATGGCATTTTTCACATTTTGCGGGCGCTCCTTTCTTTGTCCTAAATTGACCCGCATGAATATCTTCGTGACAGTATGAACATTCGCTTCTTAGAGGTTTATAAAGTACGGCTTTATCACCTTTTTTGCTTGTAACTGTTTTGTGACATTTGTAACAAGGAACTTTTTCATGAGCGCTACTCAAAGCAAATTGACTGTCCTTATTATGGTCAAAAGAAATACGAAAAAATGATTTTGTATCATGGCAATTTTTACATGCTTTTTGTTTGAATTGACCATAATGGATGTCTTTGTGGCAGCTTTCACACTGATTCAATGGACCATATTCTGAAAAGTTTGCCAAACTCACAAGAATTTTTCTTTTTTGAAATTGCAGTGCTTTTACCGCCTTAGTTGAAATTTTCCTCTCGATGCTAGATTTTTCTCTGTGGCAGTCAATACAGGGAACGGCTTGGTGAGAACCCACAAGAGGATATCTTGTTTTTTGGTGCTGGCTAATTCCATAACTTACTTTAGAAAAAGATTCTAAAGTATGACAGGCATCACAGGTTTTACTTTCATTTCCTGGATATGGATAAACCAATGTAAGTTGGCCACCATGTGCATCAATGTGGCAGTGCGTACATTTTGAAAAGTTCATGTTTTTATACTTGGCTTTTTGGTTTCCCCATGGACCATGACAGTCCTTGCATGAAACATTTTTGTGAGCTCCAAGCAGAGGATATCTGGTTTTGTCATGGAAATTACTTCCAGAAACCATTCTTCCTCCAATACTTTTCCATGAATTTTCATTATGACAAGATTTACAATCAGGCCCAAAAGATCCATTGTGTACATCCTTGTGACAATTTTCGCAGCTGCCAAATGGAAATCCATTCATTTGCATATAGGTAGAATTTTTTGGCTTGAGGTTTGAAGTTGATCTACCGGAGTCTGAGATAGTTTTATGACATTTGGAGCACGCGACATTTTTGTGCTTCCCTAACAAAGGAAACGAGGTTTTTTGATGATTAAATTTTGCAACAGGTTTCCATCGAGAGCTTTGGTGACAGTTCTGACATTTTTTTGAGAGTTGTCCACGATGCTCATCAAAATGACAGCTTTGACATGAGTCTGACACTCCTAGGTAACTCTGTTTTTTTGGGTATTTTTCTAGTATTTTTAACACTTGAGGGTCTCGTATGAGTTTCTTATTGTGACAGTCGTCGCATTCTACTTCGATATGAGCACCTGTGAGTTCATAGCCTGTTTGCTTGTGATCGAATTGTTTTTTGCTGGGCTTCCATTCGATAAGCTTAAAATCTCTTCCAACATGATCTGGGTGACATTTGAAGCATTGCTTTTCAATGGATTGCATTTGACCGTGAAACCCTTTGCTCTTATCGAGGCGCTCCTTGATTTCTACATGGCAGTCTAAACAAAGCGAAATAGAGAGTCCTTTGCCTGACTTATGGCATTTGTTACAAGCTTCAGGTTTATCGACTTCGGTATGGACCTCAGAAAGTGGTCCAGGGGACAAAAAGTTCATTTGAGCATAAGCAGGTTTTCCATAGAAAAAAAATGCTATAGCAATTGTTGGGTATATGACCCTCAATAGGGTGCACCTTTGAGTCAGTTTGAATTTAAAAACCAATTCCATATCCCATCTGAAATACAGTATAAATATGAATTGAAATTACAATAAGTAGTGCAATGGCAAGCACTACATGGATCACTCTCCAATAGCTCATGATGAATTTTATTTTTTGGAAGATATGGACTCTGCGGTTTTGTTGGCGCATTTTGAGAATCTTTTGTCTAAAAATGCGATATTGTCTTCGGTTGGGAAAGACATCCTTGGTAGATATCAACTGTCCTTCAAGAGCCAATCGGCTCTTTACGCCATGAAGTAAAAAGTAGAACAAGTTTGTATCTGAAGACAAGGGCTCCGATGCAGAAAGTAAGATTTTATGTACAGTTTTTGTTGCTTTGAGATTTGCAAGTATAGGATTGATTTCATGCTGTAGTTTTGTAATGATTTTCAAGAGATCTTTTTTGTTTACAGAGATCATGCCAAATAAATAGCGTCCAATAATTCCAGTGACCACCACAAGCAACAATGAGATGTAGCAGATGGTGGCAATGAGATTTCTGGATTGGAAGGCCGCGTGAAATAAAATGACAAGGGGGCTCATAAGTCCTACAAAAATATGAAATCGAAGCCAATTCTTGATGCTCTTTTTCCCTTTTAAAAATTTCAAATTTTTTCTGAAAAAATAAAAAAAATTGGAAAGCATGACAATGGTAGCAATGGCTCCAATATTTTTCCCCCAACTCCCGCCAGGTTTTAACATTTCATGGAGAGGAGAGCGAACGCGTTCTGCTGTAGATAGCCAATAGTATTCCCGTCCGACATAAGCTAGATAAGCTAAGATCGAAAGCCCAGCCAAAGATAACCCCCAGAGAAATTTATCTTTTTTCTTTGTTGTTGTCATGGAAAGGGATTTACTTGCTCGAACTTCTCCAAAGTGCTTCTTGACCGAAATTCCAGAGTCCTTAAGAAATCCTGTAGGTAAAACGCCCCCTGCGTTGACTATGACATAGTCGTTTTTAATTTTTATCAGCTTGTCCTTAAAGGATAGAGTTACAGAGTCTCTATCAATTTTCTTAACTACCGAAGGCATCATGGGGGTGATTCTCTTCTCAGAAATTAGCTTTTCAATGGCTTCCCGATTTTTTATTTTGCCAGATCTAATGGAAGAATTTCTGTATGAAAACGTAATCTTTGCATTGGTTTCATTTGCAATCATTTTTACGCTCTCCATCGCGGAATCTCCACCTCCAACAACAAGTACATGTTTTCCTTTATATTGAATTGGATCCGACAATAAATAGGTAACTTTTTCACGATCTTCTCCTGGAACATCGAGTTTTCGGGGAGTTCCCATTCTTCCGATCGCTAGTACTACTTTTTGAGCTTTAAAGATTCCCTTGCTTGTCTGAATAGTAAAATGGCCGTCGCTTCCCGAAATTTTTTCCACACAGATTCCCTCTTTGATTGAGATTCTGCCCTTTTTCATGGCTTTCGTGTATTCGGAAATAAGGTCTTCTTTGCTGATGGTTCTTTTTCCAAAATTTCCATAGATAGGCAGCTTAACTTTTTCTGTCATGACGACTTTGTGTCGAGGGTAATTTGCGATCGTTCCTCCCATGGAAGTTTGAGTGACAATTTCAAACGCAACTCCTTTTGCTTTTAGAGACAGGGCTGTTGCCATTCCGGCAGGACCTGCTCCGACAATAAAGACAGGGACTTTTTCTCCTCTTTTTTGCTTTGAGAGCTTAGAGGCTAAAAATTCTCCAACTTGAATTCCTTGACGAGATGCGTTTTTGATCAGACCCATACCTCCAAGTTCACCCACAATATGGATGCCCGCTTTGGAAGATTCATAAAATTCGTCGACTTCAGGTAGATCCACTCCTCGTTCAGAAGTTCCAAATACCAAGTTGATGGCGTCTACTGGACACTCGAGCTCACATTTTCCGTGTCCGATACAGTTCGAAGCAATTGTGAGCTTTGCCTTTCCATCTATGATTCCCAAAATATCTCCTTCGGGACAGGCATTGATGCAGGATAAACTTCCAATGCAAATGTTTGGATCAATTTCAGGATGCAAAGTAGGGGGAATATGTAAATTGTGTTTGATGGAGCTTTCGAGAACCGCTTCGTCTTTTTCTTGTCGACCTTTTCGAAGAAGTAGAAAAATGAACATCATCGAAAAAGTCATCAGACAAAATACGATGACTTCCATATAGCTGGAAGCTAAAACACCCATGAGTATGGTCAAAGATAATTCCTTCAGAGATAGATGGCAAGATTTTACAATGAAACTAGGTACTTCGGTATTGAGCTTTGCTTGAGGCTTTTTTGTCAGAATGCAGACCTGACCGGACTCATTTTATAGACAGATTTTTAATTTTCGACCAGACAGGCTAGAATGTCGGAACAGATGGTTTGGATTATGCATAGTGCTGAGAGCAATCATGCTCGGGAGGCAGCCCAATGAAAAAAAAGAAAATGGTGATCATTGGTGCGGGTCCCGCTGGAATCAGCATGGCCGTTGAGGCCATTGAAGTGGGTATTTCTACCGAGGATATCTTGGTTCTAGAAAAAGAAGAGGTTCACTCATGGGCCATTCGCAAGTTTTATCCAGAACAGAAAGTGGTCGCTGCTAATTATAAGGGAAAAGAAGCTATATGTTATGGAGTGATGTGTCTTACAGACATGAGCAAAACGGAGACCATTAGTTATTTGGACAAGGCAATCAAAGACTATAGAATTGATGTCCAATATCGAGAAAGCGTTTTCGGGATCAAAAAGACTCCTGAAGGTTTTATAATTTCGACCAGCAAGATGAGTTATAGGTCTGACCTGTGCGTGATTGCGATTGGTATCTTTGGAAAACCCAAAAAGCCAGATTATCAAATTCCTAGAGAACTTAAAGATAAGGCTCACTTTGATGTAACAAGTCAAAAAATTGAAAATCAGTCTATTTTGATTGTAGGTGGGGGAGATTCCGCTTCGGAGTATGCTCAGTATCTGGTGCAAATGGGCAATCAGGTTTCACTGTCTTATCGAAGAAAGACTTTTCAAAGAATGAACGAAGTCAATAAGAAAAGCTTGTTGGCTCTATCCGAAGAAAAAAAAGTACAACTATATTTGGAGAGTAACATTGAAAAAATTGTGCCTCATGATCAAGGAATAGAGGTTTGTTTTCAAGAGAAGGAACAGAAAAATATTTTTTGTGATCATATTGTGTATGCATTGGGAGGAAGTACGCCCAGAAACTTTTTACAGTATGTAGGCGTGTCCTATGATGGAGAAGAGCCTCATATTGGAGAAGGTTACGAGACCAATGTGCCAGGATTGTTTGTGATCGGTGACTTATCATCGGGAAAAAAAGGAGGTTCGATCATTTCAGCTTTTAATTCTTCAAAGCAAGCGATGGTCAAAATTTGTAAAGAATATCTGTCGTAGAGTGGAGACACTTGTGATGACGGTTTCGAAGGGTCTTTTTTTGGGTTAAGGTAGATATTATGGTGTCGGATATCAAAATTTTTGAGGGGAGAAGCGCTCTTGTGACGGGTGGAACCCGTGGAATTGGTTTTGCTATGGCAGAGCTTTTGCTTGAAAGTGGAGCCAAGGTTTTGGTTACGGGAAGTCAGGCAGAAGGAAAGGGGCCACAGGGCTCAGAATTTTTTCAAGCGGATTTTTCTCAAGAAAAGCAGGTTATGCAGCTTGTAAATTTTATAGAGGAAAACCATTCTGTGGACCTATTGATTAACAATGCTGCGGGATATCGTCCATCTACTTTTGATACAGCCGATGCAGATCAAGCACGTAGAGTTCATGAAATCTCATACATTACACCTTTTCGTTTGGTTCATGCCTGTTTGCCATACATGAAAAAAAACAACTTTGGGCGTATCCTTAATATAGGCACGCTTTGGACTGCAATGGTTTGTAGAGATCGTTCTGCATATATCGGAAGCAAAATGGCGCTCATAGGTATGACTCGGAACTTATCTGCAGATTATGCGCATATGAATATTTTGAGCAATATGCTTTCTCCTGGCTTTACGGATACAGAATGGGCAAAGAACATTTCCTCTGAAAAAAGAAAACATATCGAACAAAAAATTCCGGTGGGACGTCTGGCCACAGCGCAAGAAATCGCTCAAGCTGCGCTATGGCTGCTAAGCCCACTCAATACATATATTACCGGTCAAAACATATTTATTGATGGCGGTGTTACCAAAAGCCATCAGTTTTAGTTATTGCATTTGCAGATTCTTTTGTTAATTTGCCCGGATGCACACGCATTCTCTTCATACACGTTTGGCTAGAATTCCTCTCAAGAAAGGCTCTCGCAAAAAATTTGAGGACCTTGTAGCATATATGAAAGAGCACTATGATGAATATCAGTTTGAAAGTTCACAAAAAGGCTACTGGTGGGATAGCGTTTTTTATGAAGAGGGGACAGAGCAAGATACTTTATGGATCACAAGCAAATCTCCTGCATGGGATATGATCAAAGGTGATCAAGATATTGAAACCACTCATTTTCGTAAAGTGTATGATGTTTTCAGGCAGGAGTGTTGGTTGGTCGAGCGCCTTGAGGCTGAGCATTTCATGGAATCCATATGGGACCCTTATTGGGAGATCAGTACATAAAGTCACAAGAGGAAAAAGATGCATCCTTCAAATAAAATATTCGATCAAGTATTGGTAGGTACATGGCAACTCAGTGGCACTCATGGAGCCATTCATCCAAAAAAAGTTTTAGAAAATATGCATCGCTACTTTGAGAATGGCTTTTGTTTTTGGGATACGGCAGATCACTATGGACCTGCGGAGGACTTTTTGGGAACTTTTGTAGAGGAAGTGGAAGAGAGGCACGGTAGAAAAGAGTCTGAGAAAATTAAGATACTCACCAAATGGGTGCCCACACATCCACAAAAAAGAGGCCTTCCAGAGTGTGAGATAGATTCTGCGTATATTACAAAAAATATAGATCGTTCCCTCAAGCGTCTTCGACGGGATCAGTTGTATGTGTTGCAACTTCATTGGTGGGACTATGAAGATCAACGACTTTACGATGTGATGAATGAACTTTGCAAACTCAAAGATCAAGGAAAGGTTCTGCATCTGGCCGTTACCAATTTTGATGCCAAACATTTTGAAAAACTTTTGAAAGATGGCTATCCCATCGCTTCCAATCAAGTTCGGTACAGTCTCATCGATCGAAGAGCTGAAAAAGATATGCTACGCGTATGTCAAACTTACAATGTTCCTTTGTTGGCTTTTGGTACACTCTGTGGGGGACTGTTGAGCGAAAAATATCTAGGACAGGATGATCCAGAGAGGAGTTTGAGTTTTTCAGAGAAAGGACTCTATCACAAGCTGATCAACCAATTTGGTGGATGGTCACAGTTTCAAGATCTTTTGCATGTTCTCGATGAAATTTCGAAGGAATTAAATTGCAGGCTCTCAAGTGTAGCCAGTCAATTTATATTGGGTCGGAAAGAAGTGTCCTCGGTCATCATTGGTTCTAGATTGCAACATGATCACGATATAGATAAGACCAAAGAAATACCTCAGATTTTTCTGTCTAAAGATCAAAGAGAAAAAATATCAAACATTCTAGATCGGGGACTTCATTTGGGTGATTGGATGGGTGAAGTTGCCAGCGAATATAGAGGCAAAGCTTTTGTGGAACAAACAAGTCCTAGCTTAAAGGAATAAGTTCTGGGTTAGACTCCAATTTTGATGGTGGATTTCTTCTGAAGAGTCTGAATTCTCCATCAACACCGAAGTTATCACACATAAGAAACTTCTGTTTATCTTTCAAAATAATACAAGTACTCTTTAGCTCATCGATGTTGATTTGTACGTGATTCGATTGGTACGTAAAGGTTCCTGACATAGGATCCTGGTTTTGAATAAATTCTAGAGTTCCATTAGATTTCAGATTCAGAACAAATGAATCCAGAGAGTCATAGATTTTTCTCTGAAAGTTATCGAACTCAAAAGGGCTTTTACCTTTTTTAACTTTTTTAGGGTAATAGTTTACGTGGTATGAACTTGCATAGAACTCCTGCGTCCATTGAACATCCCAGTTTGAGTCTACTTGTGTTATGGTTTTCAAGTCTTTTGCATCAATCCATTGTTTTACGATAGGGGCTTTGACAAGTGCATTTACTTGAGTCCAAGTTCCAATAAATGGATCCTGGGTTTCTACCGATTGAAAAATTTTAGGAAAAAAATAGGCATATACAATCGCAATTTGTTCATGCTTGGCGTTACTTTTGGTTTCTGCTTGAGCAAGGCCAATTCCCAAGCTCATCACCAATGAAAAAATACAACAAATAACCCCTAGTTTCGTAACATTCTTCCCCATAGATCCACAGGCATAGCTTACTCTCATGGCCCGTGACAAGCTATTTTTTAAGCCTTTGAAATGATTTGTGAAGTTCGCTTCTTTGTAAAGAATAGGTTATATCGATGAGCCGGGATCAACATTACGTATGAAAACTCTCATCCAATATTTTTCCAAACGGCATCTGCTCACAAATCTATTGTTTGTAGGAGTTTTGTTGGCAGCCATTGGTACATGGTTTGAGATCGGCAAAGAAGAATATCCAGATTTTGCAATGGATTGGGTCAGGTTTTCTTTGGTCTACCCTGGCGCTACGGCAGAAGATGTGGAGCTGTTTGTAACCAAGCCCATTGAAAAGGCACTCAAAGAAGTTTCGGGTTTGTATGAAATCTCCGCAGATTCATCGTCTGGCTCGGCCAACTTTAGAATCACATTGCAAGCTGATCTTAGCCGACCAGAAGAGGTCATTCAGGAGATCAAAAATGCCGTAGATCGAAGCTCTTTACCTTCCGAGGTAGAGGATCCAGTGTATAGAAGGTTTAGCAGCGCGGAAAAAGCCATCATAGATATTGGATTTTATCATACAGAAAAAAAACTTCTCGATGATAAGGATCGAAGACTCTTGCAGACCTATGCACTTGCTTTTGAAAGTCAGATTTTAAGCCTCCCAGAAGTCAGCGGATTGGACAAAAGTGGCTATTTGAAACCTGAGCTCCAAGTATTTGTTGATCCTTCCAAACTTTCATCTTTTGATTTGTCTATGAGTGAGGTTTCTGAGCAAATTCGAAATCAGCACATTCGAGTCCCAGCAGGCAACATGGAAGATCGATTTGAATCTCAACTATCTTTTTTGTCTGAGCTTACACGCAAAGAGGATCTTGAAAATACCATCATTCGAGGCGGTTTTGAGGGTCAGAAAATTCGGTTAAGCCAGATTGGACGAGCTCATGAAGGTTTTGAGAAGAGAAACTCTATTTTAAAAATTCAAGGCCATGAAGGGATTTTGTACAACATCAAAAAAAGCTCATCTACAGATATTTTGACTGCGCGAGAGGCCATCGGACAGTTTGTAGATACCTTCAGGCAAACCCATAAAGACGCAGCCATCGAGTTGATCTTGATCGATGATGAATCTACCGACATCAAAAATAGAATATCCATTATTGGATTCAATGGTCTTGGAGGCTTTGTTCTGATTCTTTTGATCTTGTTTGTGTTTCTGGATTTGTCATCAGGGCTATGGGTTGCGGCAGGTCTTCCATTCTCTCTAGCGTTTACGCTCATATGGACCTTACTGATTGGATATACAGTCAATAATATGACACTTGCGGGAGTGATCATTGTGCTGGGAATCGTCGTGGATGACGCCATCATAGTAGCAGAAAATGTATCTCGACTGAGGCGTCAAGGGATGCCACTATCTGAGGCTGTCGTTCAGGGTACACACTCAGTGATCTTACCTGTTGTAGCCAGTGTTCTAACAACATGCGCGGCTTTTATACCGCTGTATAGTTTCTCAGGACATTTTGGTCTTTTTGTAAAGTATATACCGGCCATCGTTTTCCTGATGCTGGCCGCAAGTTTATTTGAATCTGCACTAATTCTTCCGGGTCATCTCTACCAAACAGCATCATGGAACCGAAAGCAAAAAAAAGGACATTGGTTCTATGCTTTCGAATCTATCTATCAGAAATCTTTGAATAAAATTTTACGATACAAGTTTTGGGTTCTAACATTTTTTTGTTTGCTATTGGCAGGAGCGTATTGGGCATTTGATCAAAATATGAAATTTGTAATGTTTCCGAGAGAAGAAAGTCGAGAAGTTACTGTACGGATTCAAGCCAAAGAAGATCTCACACGTATGGAGATGGCAAAAGGAATTGAGGAACTTGAGAATATGTTCCTTCAAGATGCTGGCAAAGATGGTTTTGTAAATTCTATTTTATCTTTCGTAGGGCAAAGTCGAAGAGGAGGGCAAGTCAGGGAAAATGAGGCGACGCTGAGAATTGAAATTGCTTCACCTTCGGACCGAGACCTTTCGTTGAAAGAAATTCTGGAGAAGTGGGAATCTCAGATCAAGCTATTTTCTGATTTTGCAGAAGTTACTTTTTTGAAATCTCGTTGGGGTTCAGATAGTGGGAGCCCCATAGAATTTATTGTGCAAGAAAATGATGATGAAAAAAGAAAATTTGCTTCCGAGCGAGCAAAAGAGCTGATGCTTGCGCATGCTTCGATTTCTAATGTTGAAATCGAAAGACCCATTACAAAGAATGAATACCAGCTTTTTCTCAATAGGGACAAAGTTTTTACTCTTGGAATCAATCCAAAAAATATGGCTTCTTCTTTGAGAGCCTACGTCGAAGGTGAAATTCTTTATACGCTCAACAATGGGGAGGAAGAAGTTGATGTGAGATTGACAAGTGAGCTCGGGGACAAAACCAATATTGATCAGATTTTGGGTCTTCGATCTTCAAATGAAAATTCATATTTGCTTCCTTATTCTTCCCTGGTCAAGGTTGTGCAGAAACAATCTCCTATAAGTATCTCCAGAACCAACTACAAAAGAACTACAAGGATTTTGGCAGATATGGCAGAAAATTCTACTGATACTCCTTTGGATATTGCACAATTTCTAGAAAATCAGGTTTTCCCAAAAATTAAAGCTGAGAGTCCCAATACGAACTTTCAATTCAAAGGAGAGATTGAAGATTCTAGAGAGTCACAAAAAGATTTTATATTGGCTGTGATTTTATCTCTAGCACTCATTTATATACTCTTGGTTCTTTTATATAACTCTTTGAGCGTTCCGCTTTTGATTGCAACCATCATTCCTTTTGGTGCAGTTGGAGTCATATTTGCATTTTTATCCCATGGAATGAGTCAATATGGTTTTTTTGCTGTGATAGGAACGTTAGGAATGATTGGAGTGGTTGTTAACGATTCTATTGTAATGATTTCTAAATTAGAAGAAGAAAGAAAAATAGATCCAAGTCATAGAATGACCCTGGGTCAAATTTCAGAGATTTGCTCCACAAGACTCAGAGCCATTGTGGTCACAACATTGACAACGGTAGCAGGACTGTTCCCGACAGCATACGGATGGGCGGGATATGATTCGATGCTTGCGGAAATGATGCTGGCAATGGCATGGGGCTTGATTTTTTCAACCTTAATAACGCTGATTATGGTTCCTAGTCTATATGCTTTTTATATTTCCATTGCTTGGACATGGAGGCGTGGATGAAAAAAGTCGCTTGTTTTTTTGTTCTTTTTTTTATGCTTTGCTTTCATTGTGCCTCATCCCTGTGGGCGAAGAACTCTCAAGAAGAGGCTTATCTTGATCTTCAGACTTTTTTGCAGTTGGCCTGTGAAAATGATGTAGAGTTGGAACGTATTTTGCTTCAGCAAGCACAAGTCCCTTATCTCAAGGCGCTTTCTATGCCGGATCCCTCAGCTATTTTTTCTGTTTCAAATCAGTATGGGATAGGACTTGATGACCCAAGAAAAACCGAAAGTTGGGAGGCTGGTTTATCCAAAGACTTTCCTTTGAGTGGTACGCAAGTTTCTGCGTCACATAGAATCAATAAACAGGTGGACCGAGAAGAAAAAGTAACAAGTATTGGAATTCAACAATCACTTCTGAAAAACTCATTTGGGAAACAAGAAAGAAAAAGAAGCAGATCTTTGGATTTAGAAAAGCAGGCGTTGACCTTACAAATTGTTGAAGACTTCGAAGACTATATAGCAGTTTTAGCGGGCAATTTTCTAGAATGGAAGAGCACACATTTGACATATGTAGCGACTCAAAAAATATTGGAAGAGAGTCAAAAGTTAGAAAATTTGATCAAAGCAAGACAAAAACAAGGGGTTGCCTTTCCTTTTGAGGTATATCGGAGCTCACTGGAGAGTTTGAATTATCAAGAAAACCTTGAAAGACTTAAACTTACACTTTTGGAACAAAGTAGATTGATTTAATTGTCTATAGGGAAAGAGGAAACTCAAAATGTACTTCCTGGAAATATTTCTGAGGCTCTAAGCCAAAAATCTATTGATCGGGAAGACGAGGAAGATCGAATCAAAGAGTCTCGATCGCTGCAGGCTCTGGATCTTCTTATGCAAGCTGGACATAAAAAAGTTGAGGTGAGACATTCGGATTTATTTCCCGAGCTCAACGCAATTTTAGGTTTTAGCTTTGATGATTCTACGAGGTTTAGTACCTCAGCGGACAGGCAGCAAATGTATGTAGGGTTTAATTTTTCGATGCCGCTTGGAAATAAAAAAACAAAAGCGCAAAAACAAAGTGTGCAATATGAAACCATGCAAGCTGAGCTCGCAAAAATAGACTTTGAAAGAGATCTAAGGTCGAAGATCAAAACCTTACATATAGAGATGGATAATATTGATAGGCGAATCAAACTGGCTGAGTCGAAATTAAATTTGAGCCGAAAAATTGTGAAGGAAGAGCAACGCCGCTACAAAAATGGACAAATTTCTATTGAGACTCTCATCAATTCGATTCAATCAGAGCTGGAACACGAACTTAATGTTGTGACTTTGAGTGTTGAACGCAGTAAAAAAAGCATTCAGTGGATGCAGGTTACAGATCGGCTTGTTGTAAAAAACAATCAAATAGACTTATAGGTTTTTTACCCGCAATTTTTGATAGGTCTCTTGGACGGCACTTCTTAGAGCCTTAAAATTTTCTTCGTCTCTAGAGTGGTGTCCAGCTTTAGTTAAGTATAGCTTAGAATTTGGCAGGGCCTTATGGAGTTTGTATGCTACTTTTGCCGCGCAAATGGCATCGTATCTACCATGAATGATGGATATGTTTTTATCTTGTATCTGAGAAAGGTTGTTCATGATGTGTCCTTCCTCAAGAAAACAGTGACGCAAAAGATAATGGCATTCAATTTTTGCGAAAGCCAGACAAGGTTCGCTACTGACTTCGGATGCTACCTGATCAGGATCAAAGTGAAGGCTTGCCATGCCAATTTCGAATGCCGCGAAAGCCTTTGCAAACTCTTCTGCTTTTTCAATGTCTTTGTTATGAAGCATTTTTTCGTAGTATTGAATGGGGTACTCTTGATGCTCTCTAGGAACTTTCTGTAAAAATTTTTCAAACACATCAGGAAAAATCCGATTGGCCCCATCTCTGAAGTAGTGGTTATTTTCGTCACTTGTTCCCAAAAAGATGCCTCTTAGGATTAAAGAATGAACCTTTTCTGGATGCGCGATGGCAAAACATAAGGATAGAGTGGATCCCCACGAACCTCCAAATACAATACATTGCTCAATTGAAAAGAAGTCTAGGATCGATAGAATGTCAGAAATTAGATCTTGGGTCGTGTTGTTTTCTGTACTTGCTTTTGGAGTGCTCTTTCCTGAGCCTCTTTGGTCAAAAAAGATTACCCTTTGAGAATTCAAATCAAAAAAAGTTTTATCCTTCTCTGAAAAGCCCGCGCCAGGCCCTCCGTGAAGAAAAAGGGTTGGGAATGCAGATTTTGGTCCGCAGTCTTCTATATAGAGTTTATGTCCCTGTCCAACATCGAGCGTATGTTTTTCACATCTTGTATTCATAGTTGAGTATTCCTACGTGATTGAATTGTTGGGATCAAGAAAGTAGAGATAGAGTTTTATAGAAGAAGGCTGGCGACATTAAAGTAAATGACAATCCCAATGACATCGACAATTGAGGCAACCAAGGGCGAAGACATGATGGCGGGATCTAAACCGATACTTTTTAAAAGCATCGGTAAAATCGCACCGATCATGCAACCTGCAATTACAACTCCCAAAAGTGCAATGCCTACGGCTGAACAAACCATAAAGGGAGTTCCCCAAAAATATGCAAATACCCACCCGATGATACCCAAAAATAAACCCAGACTGATTCCAATGGCACTTTCCCTCCAAGCCACACGAAAAAAATCTTTCATCGTGACATCCCCAACGGCCAGTGCGCGTGTAATCAAAGTGACAGATTGTGAGCCAGAGTTCCCCCCAGTTGAAACAATGAGAGGAAGAAAATATACAAGGCTCATGGCATGCTCCATGGTCGCTTCAAAGTGTCGAAGAGCGGTTCCTGTAAAAGAAACACCAAAAAACAAAAAGAGAAGCCAAAGACCCCGATTTTTTGCGAGCTGAAAAAATTTTGCCTTGAGGTAGGGGGCTTCCACGGGTTCTAGAGCTCCGAGTCTGTGAACATCTTCAGTTTGTTCTTCAACGGCAACATCCAGAATGTCATCGTGTGTGATAATGCCCACAAGTTTATGATCGGAGTCCACAACGGGCAGTGCGAAAAGATCAAATTTGGCAAATTGCTTCACAACTTCTTCCTGGTCGATCAGTACATCTACTGTAACAATATCCTTTGTCATGATGTCCGAAATGATTTCGTAAGGTTTGGAAAGGACCAAGTCTTTCAAGGACAGTGTTCCAATGAGCTTTCTCTCATGGTCTACAACATATAGATAAAGTATGGTTTCGCTGTTTGGCGCGATTTTTCTCAGGTGTAATAGAGACTCACTCACCGAAAAATTAGATGGAATGGCTGCATACTCTGTGGTCATAATTGCGCCAGCCGTATTTTCCCCGTACTGGAGGAGTTTGCGGACTTCTTCTCTTTCGGCTTGAGCCATCAGAGGCAGCAGAGACTCAACAGTCTGTTCTGGGAGTTTGTGAATGAGGTCTACCCGGTCATCCGAGGAGAGTTCTTCTAAAAGTTTTACAGTTTCTCTCCAATTGAGTTTTTTGAGCATTGAAACCTGAGCTTCAATTTCTAGACATTCAAAAACCTGAAAATTAAGTGGATGTGGAAGAGCATGAAAAATTTCTGCGTTCTGTGCACTATTCAAACGGTTCATGAGCTCGGCAATGTTTTCCGGATGTTCGTTTTCTAAGATGTCCTTGATTTCGACAGGATGATAGCCTTCTAGGAAAGGTTTGATTCTTTCCAATAAACTGCTTGTTGATATTTCGTCTGTGATGCTCATGGGTTCTGGATCATAGCATAGCTGTAGAGGCTTGGCTCGACTTCTAAGTGACGCTTTATATCAATCTTAGCTATGAAGAAAAATAGGAAAGCTATTGAAAAAAAAACATTTTTGGTCCATAACCATGAGCCTGCGAATTTAAAATGCGTTTATAAATCGTGAAGGAGTCAATAGAATGATGAAAAAGAATATATTGTGCATGAGTTTGGCCTCGATGCTTTTCTTAGTTTCTGGTTCAGCATATGCTGCGAAGACATTTGTATACTGCTCGGAAGCAAGTCCCAGGACTTTTAACACGCAGCTTTCGGATGACACTGTATCAGGGCACGCTTCTAAACTGATGTACAACCGCTTGGTAGAGTTTGATCGAGGTGGCGTTCAGATTGTTCCGCGATTGGCAGAATCCTGGACTGTTTCTGATGACAACTTGGTATACACTTTTACCCTTCGTAAAGACGTAAAATTTCATACAACTGATTATTTTACGCCTAAACGCAACATGAATGCTGAAGATGTGGTTTTTAGTTTTATGAGAATGCACGACAAGAACCATCCTTTTCACAATGTAGGGGGGGCAAAGTACGTTTTCTATATGGGAATGGAAATGCCAGACGTTATCAAATCTATTGAAAAAGTAGGTGAGTACAAAGTGCGTTTTACTTTGAATAAACCTCAGGGCACTTTTTTGACAAATCTTGCCTTGGAAACCATTGGGCAGATCCTATCGAAAGAGTATGGTGATCAGCTCATCAAAGAAAAAAATAAAGACCAAATGGATTCAATGCCCATTGGTACAGGGCCCTACGCCTTTAAAAGTTATAAAAAAGATTCCTCCATTCGCTATGTAGCTTTCAAGGACTTTTTCGCCGAAAGCCCCAAGGTAGATCAAATTGTGTTTTTGATCACTCCGGATCAAACGGTTCGAGTTCAAAAGATGATCGCGGGGGAGTGCGACATGATTGCTGAGCCTCCAGCAATGGAATATAATAATTTTAAGAAAAATCCCAATCTGAAAGTGATTGACGGAGATGTTATCAATATTTCTTACTTGGCTTTCAACGTGAATAAAAAGCCCTTTACTGATGTTAAAGTGCGTAAAGCGGTGGCACATGCTCTCAATCGAAAATCATATATCGATGCAATTTATAGAGGCCGGGCCACTGTAGCGGAAAGCATACTTCCTCATAATATGTGGGGCTACAATGATAATCTCCCTGTATATGATTATAATATTGATAAAGCCAAAAAGCTTCTCAAAGATGCAGGCTTTGAGAACGGTTTTACCACGGAAGTGTGGGCACTGCCTGTTTCCAGAGCCTACAATCCAGATGGAAAAAAACTGGCAGAGCTCATGCAAAGTGATTTGGCCAAAGTAGGAATTACGGCCAAGATTGTGACCTTTGATTCCACTACTTATTTTAACAAGACAGAGGAAGGTTATCATACCATGGCGCAACTGGGTTGGTCCTCTGATAATGGAGATCCAGATAACTTTGTTACACCACTGCTAAGCTGCGCCTCAGCTGAGAGCGGTAGCAACATTGCCAAATGGTGTAACAAGGAGTTCGATGCTTTGATTCAAAAAGCGCAGACGCTAGCTGCAGCAGATCGCGCTGAGCGGAGCAAACTCTATGAGCAAGCTCAGCTGATTTATAAAAACGAAGTGCCATCCATTCCCATTGCGAGTTCTAAGATTTATCGCGTGATGAAGAAAAATGTCATGGGATATGTCATGAACCCTTTTGGACGAGATGACTTTGAGTTTATTGAACTCAAATAGGGATACCCTTGCTTAAATACTTTCTGAATAAACTCTTATTATTCGGAGCGACCTTTATTGGCATTAGCCTCTTGACCTTTTCGCTGGTTCGAATGATCCCTGGGGATCCTATTGAAGCCATGGTAGGGGAGAGGGGCGTGTCTCCTGAGTTTAGGGCGCAGTTAGAAAAAAGTTTTGGTTTAGATTTACCGGTGCATCAGCAATATTTCCATTATCTTTCCAATACATTGCAAGGAGACTTGGGCCTGTCTTTGGTGTCGCAGCGACCTGTAACGGAGGAATTTTTTGATCGCTTTCCGGCAACCCTAGAGTTGGGTCTTATGTCTCTTTTTATTGCAATGCTCATTGGAATTCCATTGGGTATTGTGGCCGCAGTGAAAAGAAACACAGTTTTTGACTATTCGTTTATGGGACTTTCTCTTGTGGGATATTCCATGCCCATTTTTTGGTGGGGTTTGATTTTGATTTTGTTTTCTTCTATCAATTTTTTACACCTGCCTTTTTTAGGTTGGACCCCGGTTTCGGGTCGCTTAAGCCCTTTGTTTGAAATCCCGAATCATACGGGCTTTTTGCTGATGGACGCATGGTTTTCTGAGGAAGGTGCTGAGGCTTTTTGGGATGCTGTACGGCACCTTTTGCTGCCTGCAATTGCAATGGCTACGATTCCTATGGCAACAATTTCTAGGATGACCCGTTCGAGTTTGCTAGAGGTGTTGGGCGAGAACTATGTGCAGACTGCAAAAGCCAAGGGTCTAGGGACATTTCGAGTGATCGTGGTGCATGCATTTAGGAATGCTTTGATTCCGGTGGTAACTGTTATTGGTCTATCACTAGGGAGTATCATTACCGGGGCCATTCTGACCGAAACCATTTTTTCTTGGCCTGGGATTGCGAGATGGCTGGTAACGAGTGTAATGGCTAGAGATTATACTGTGGTTCAAGGGGGCACACTCTTGATTGCAATGTTTATTGTGAGCATCAACCTGGGGATTGACCTCCTGTATTTGGGAATTGATCCGAAGCTGAGGAGCAAAAGTGCTGGCTAAGCTCTTGATCTATAAAAAGCGCATTCACGATTTATGGGACTCGGGTGCGCTGGATTTTGTACATTCTTTTGTTCAAAATAAAGGAGCCGTTATCGGCGTGTGCATCATTGCATTTTATATTCTGGTTGCAATTTTTGCTCCTTTTCTGGCTCCACACTCTCCTGAAAAAATTTTTACCGGTCAGTATACTTTGCCTCCACTCTGGATGGAGGGGGGTACGAGCCAATTCATCTTTGGGACGGATGATTTGGGTAGGTGTTTATTAAGTCGATTGATTTTTGGTGCGAGGATCTCCGTTGGTGTGGGGTTCATGGTTGCTCTTTTTGCATTTTTTGTAGGTACAATTTTGGGCTTGGTTTCTGGATACTTCGGTGGATGGGTTGATCAAGTGATCATGCGTGTGACCGATTTGCTCATGTCTTTGCCGAGTATCTTGCTTTCGATTGTCGTGGTTGTGATCTTGGGTCCGGGTATTTTCAATGCCGTGATCGCGGTCGCCATCGTAAAGATTCCGAATTTTATTCGTTTGGTTCGAGCTTCGACGATGGCTGAAAAAAATAAGGAATATATTGTGGCTTCTAGAACCTTTGGAGCCTCTCACCTCAGGCAAATTTTTATCAATATTTTTCCTAATATTTTGGCGCCTCTTGTGGTTCAAACCACATTGACATTCTCAGATGGTATCTTGGACATTGCGGCTCTGGGGTTTTTAGGTTTGGGCGCCCAGCCACCTACTCCAGAATGGGGAACCATGCTATCGGATGCAAAAAATTACTTTATTGCTGCGCCTTGGTTTGTCATTATGCCGGGCCTTTGTATTTTGTTTGTGGTTTTGGGTTTCAATCTATTGGGTGATGGAATCAGAGATGCTTTTGATCCGAGGTTGAAAAAATGAAGCCAATCTTGAGTGTAAAAAACTTAAATGTTCGCTTTGATACTTCTAGAGGTTCTCTTCATGCAGTTCGAGATTTGTCTTTTGAGCTTCATGAGGGAGAAGTGCTTGGAATTGTGGGCGAGTCTGGCTCCGGCAAAAGCGTTTCAAATTTAGCTTTGATGGGTCTGTTACCCTCTAATAGCAATGTTTCCGCAGATGAAATGTTGTTTCATGATGTGGATTTGCAACACCTAAGTGAAAAGCAAGCTCGGAATCTTAGAGGTGGGGATATTTCTATGATTTTCCAAGACCCCATGACGAGTCTCAATCCTTGCTACAGAGTTGGAACACAAATCGAGGAATCCATCAAAACGCATCAACAAGAGCTCGACCGGAAGCAGAGAAAACTACTCACGCTCTCGCTTTTAGACTCTGTGGGAATTGCAGATAGTGATCGCGCTTACAAAGCCTATCCTCATGAGATGTCGGGAGGAATGTGTCAACGTGCAATGATCGCAATGGCTATGGCCTGCAATCCCAAGTTGATGATTGCAGACGAGCCCACAACGGCTTTGGATGTAACCATCCAAGCTCAGATTTTGGGACTGCTTGAATCCCTAAGAGAAAAAAGAAAAATGTCGATGATTCTTGTAACTCACGACATTGGCGTTGTGGTTGAATATGCTGATCGCGTGTTGGTGATGTATGCTGGAGAAGTTGTTGAAAGCGGGCCTGTGCGTGAAGTAATCGATACGCCTAAACATCCATATACGCGTGCGCTCTTGCGATCTCTTCCTGCCTATCATGAGGAAGTTGAACATCGCACAAATCTACCGAGTTTAGAAGGTATGGTGCCGGATTTGGTACACAGGCCTATGGGTTGTCAACTTCATACCAGGTGTTTGTATACTCAAGATAAGTGTAGGGTAGAAACTCCCACACTATGTGAAGAGGGACAGCGTAAGTATAGATGTTTTTTTCCCATCCACGAGGAGTCATCTAATGCATCGTGATGAAATCCTCAATGTGGATCAGCTTACCAAGACTTTTCGAGTTCGGCAGTCATGGAGAAAATACAAAGATTTTCAAGCTCTCAAAGGAATTAGCTTTTCTATACAGAAGCAAAAAACATTGGGTCTTGTGGGAGAGTCTGGATGTGGAAAAAGTACTTTGGCAAGAATACTTGTCGATATTCTACAACCAAACTCAGGCACGATCACCATTGAGGGCATAGATCGAAGCAACATTGATCCTGAGCAATATCGGAAAAAAATTCAAATGATTTTTCAAGATCCTTATGCGTCGATCAACCCTAGAAAAAATGCTGGGGCAATCATTGCAGAGCCTTTGGTGATCAACTCGAACTTACAAATGGCAGAAATTCGGGATCGCGTGCAGGAAATGATGTCCGAAGTAGGCTTGAGGCCCGAATACTATCAGCGCTATGCCCATATGTTTAGTGGAGGTCAGAGGCAGCGAATTGGAATCGCTCGTGCATTGATGATGAATCCCACAATCATGGTATGCGATGAACCTGTATCTGCATTGGACGTGTCCATTCAGGCGCAGGTTTTGAATCTATTGATGAAGATACAAGATCTTCATGAGCTGAGCTATTTGTTTATTTCTCATGATCTGTCTGTAGTTCGGCATATTGCTGATGATATTATTGTGATGTATTTGGGGGAGATTGTAGAGAGGGGAACAAGAGAGCAAGTGTTCTATCATGCTAAACATCCCTATACTCAGGCGCTGCTTCAAAGTACTCCAAACATAAAAGCATCCAATGGAGACTCCAGAAAACTGATTCAAGGTGAACTCTTAGCTTCTAAAGCAAACTATGCCTGTTCTTTTTATGCTCGATGTCCTTTGGCGGTCGAAGCTTGCAAAGAGATTGCTCCTCCCGTGCGGGAAGCAGAATCTGGACACATGTATTCATGTCATGTAGTGAAATAGATCTATGCGTAAGATCTATGCTTTTTTCATTCTGAGCGCATTCGCGTTCTCTTGTTCTTTTACAAAGCCTGTACCTAAAGGACCTACGGCTTCCTATCCGAAAGCAACAAAGTATGCTGAGGCTTCGAATTATATCATCGCGACACAAGGTGATCATGCTTCAAAGGCTGCAAAAAAAATGTTCGACTTGGGAGGAAATGCTATCGATGCAGCAGTTGCGGCTTCTTATGTCATTTCTGTAGAGAGGCAACAATCAACAGGCCTAGGAGGGGGAGGCTTTATGTTGATTCACTTTGCCAAAACGAAAGAAACCGTGGCTGTAGATTTTAGAGAGGTGGCTCCTTTGGCTTCTTTCGAAAAAATGTTTCAAGATGGAAAAGGAAATGTCGTTCGCGGACGTTCAAGAGAAGGTATCTATGCTGTAGGCGTGCCGGGCTTGGTTGCGGGTTTGATCGATGTTCATGAAAAATATGGGACTCTCTCTAGAGATCTTGTGATGCAGCCAGCAATCGACGTGGCTGAAAATGGTTTTACGTTGTACTCGCACTTTGCAGACGCGATTGAAAGAAAGAAAGAGTATTTGCAAAAATCCGAATATGCAAAATCTATATTCTTTAGAGAGAATGGAACTCCAAAACAAGTTGGAGATGTGCTGATACAAAAAGACTTGGCGAAGGTTTTGAAAGAAATTCAAAAAAATGGACGAGACGGATTTTATAAAGGTTGGGTCAGTCAAAGCATAGTATCGGAAAGCCGAAGACGTAGAGGTCTGCTTACACAAAAGGATTTTGATTTATATAAGGTATCGTACCGAGAGCCGATTCAAGGTGAGTATCACGGATATCAAATTTTCTCGATGCCTCCACCGAGTTCTGGCGGCGTACATGTGGTTCAAATTCTCAATTTGCTTAAGTCTTTTGATATCAAGAAGCACGGACCCTATTCACCCTATTCGATTCATCATACTTCGGCTGCGATGCAAATTGCCTTTGCAGACCGAGCCAAGCTTTTGGGAGACTCTGATTTTGTAGATGTGCCGGTAGAAGCTTTATTGTCACAGTCTTATGCACAGCAAAGTGCGAAGAGCATTGGATCAATGACGGCTCGGGTATCAGACCCTTCAGATGGCGGGCAACTCAAAGAAGGTTCGAATGAAACCACACACTTTTCAATTATGGATCGTGAAGGAAATGTTGTAGCTTCGACACAAACCATCAACTTTGGTTTGGGCGCCGGAATTGTGGTGCCGGGTACGGGCATTGTGCTCAACAATGAAATGGATGATTTTACAGCCAAACCAGGTGAGCCCAATGGCTTCGGAGCGATAGGAGGTGTTCCAAATGCGATCGTAGCAGGAAAAAGGCCTCTTAGTAGTATGACTCCGACATTGGTGTTGCAGGAAGGTAAACCTGTATTGGCTTTGGGTAGCCCCAATGGTACTCGGATTATTTCCTGCGTTCTTTTGACCATGCTCAATCATTTGGAATATGGCATGAATTTATGGGATGCGGTCTCAGCACTTCGATACCATCACCAATGGTTCCCCGATGAGATTCGTGTTGAAGATCCTGGATTTTCGCCAAAACTAACAAAATCTTTAGAATCCATAGGCTATAGAGTCAATCAAAATAGCTATGATTGCAGAGTTCAAGCAGTTGGACAAAAAGGAGATCG
>JAGRAX010000039.1 GCA_020434365.1 Bdellovibrionales bacterium | reverse complement strand
AGATATTATCAGATTATAGAAAATGAATCTTTTTTATGTGTAGAAGGAATCTTGCAAAAAAAAGGACAACATTGTTCGATTCTCATGAATAGGTGCTATTCGATGTATGATCGTCATAATGTTACAGAGATAAAATCTGTGCAAGATGTGCAAAAAGATTCACTACAGCAAGAAAATGTATTTTCAGCTCTTCAAAAGCCCAGAAGTTATATGTAGGAAGATAGGCCTTGTACGAGAAAAACTTGGTTTCTTGGCTCGAAGTGAGATACATGACGTGTATGGGCATTGCTTTAATAAAAAAAATAGCTTTGGGAATGTTGTCGCTTTTTTTTACGATGGGGTCATTGCAAGCTTTTGCACAAAGTTCATTGGAGAATCAGGCAAAACTACTAGAATCCAGACTCATGGCTCCATGCTGCTGGGGAGGAAGTTTAGATCAGCATTTTTCTCCTGTTTCTCAAGAAATGAAGCAGGAAATACGTTCTCGTTTGCAAGGAGGTGAGAGCTCTGAGCAGATTTTACAATCATTTGAACAAAAATATGGAGAGCGGGTGTTGGCTCAGCCCAAAGCTGAGGGTATCAATATTTTGGCTTGGGTGATCCCACTATTGGGTATGCTTATAGGTGTTGGTATTGTGATGTTATTTTTTAGATCTCAGTTGTATGAAAGATCTCTCGATCAACGACGACAACCAGAACCCGAAATATTGGCAAAAGACTCGAAGAGTCAAAGATATGAGCAGAAAATCGATCAAGAACTCTATCGTTCGTAAAAAAACACTTGCATGAAATAATGCAATATGTCACATAGAGTAGAGGTGAATGTTATTCTTTAGGTGAGGGGTATGAGACGCCAGGTGAAATGTATCAATCAACGATCTGATATCAAGATCGTTGATCTCAAGGATTCTCCAGAAAAACAGCTAGAGTGTTTGCAAGACTCACTGGATAGATACGGCTTTTTTCTGATTCGAAACTTTTTTGTAGACTCAGAGAGTTTGAAAAAGGCCTGTAGCTTGTCTGAAAGATTTTTCTCCCTATCTCTGAATGAAAAAAAGAAATATTTTTATAAAGGTCAGGATCAAAAAAAATATAGTAATATAGGATATTTCCCTTTTCAATCTGAAAAGGCAATTCAAGGAAAATATCCGGATCTCAAAGAGTTTTTTCATATTGGACCTTCGGTTTTTTCTTCCCACAACCAAGATAGTTACGCACAAAACATATGGCCTGAATTTGATGAAAACTTTCCTATCATTATGAAGGATCTATTTTTTCAGTTCACAAGATCGGCCTTGCATGCTCTGGATCTTTTAAGCCAATACTTTGTACTTCCCTTAGATGAAATGAAGGATTTGACCCACGAAGGAGGACATGTTCTTCGTTTGCTTCATTATCCACCTATAGAAAAAAACTTTCAAGGTGAGAGAGCGGCACAACACACAGGAATACAGCTTTTGGGATTTCAACCCGTACCAGAGGCGCGAGGTTTGGAATACTTAACGCCGCAAAACCAGTGGATTGAGTTAGACTATAAAACATTTTCTGATTGTACACTTGTAAATATTGGAGATATGTTCGAGTTTGTCACTCGAGGGCGGGCAAAGGCTTCACCTCACAGAGTTAGCAACCGCTGCGTAGATGTAGATCGCTATGCCATGGTGTTTTTCTTTCATGCGAATCATGTCAAAGAATTAAAAACCTATGGAGAATCAATAGAAGGTTCATTAGAAAAGAAACAGACAATTACCGCAGGAACATGGCTCAAAGAGCGAATTTTTGAACTTTCATTGGAGTAGCTCGAAAGCTGCTATGTAGATGAATCTTATTCTTTAATATAAGGAATTCCCAAAGCTTTGGGTGCTTGAGACGATCCAATAAAACCTGCCAAAACCACCATCGTAACGACATAAGGAAGAAGCTGAACAAATTGAGGTGGAATTTCTCCCAAGCCCGGAAGAGGAGTGCCCTGCATTCGAATTTGTAGGGCGTCAGTAAATCCAAAAAGTAAACAGGCAAAGAAGGTTGGTATGGGTTTCCATTTTCCAAAAATCATTGCAGTCAGTGCAATGTACCCTCGACCCGAGGTCATATTTCTTGCAAATCCGCTTCCATGACCTATGGACAAAAAAGCACCAGCCAAGCCACATAAAACACCACTACAAAGAACAGAAACAATTCTAAAGCGATTGACCTTGATACCCAGGCTGTCCGCAGCCTCTGGGTGATCTCCTACGGCTCTATGATGAAGCCCCAATGCCGATTTTTTTGACCAAAGGTGAGTCATGAAAACAAAAACAATTGCAAGGTAAACTAAAGGAATATGATGAGATAGTACATCTCCAAAAAAAGGTATTTTTTCCAGGAGGGGGATGTTCCATGTCTGCATATGAATTTCAGATAATATTTGGGGACTAGACCCTCGAGTACCAAAGAGAGCTTTGCTCAGCATGGGAGCTAGACCAAATGCAAATATATTAATGGCCATTCCACTCACAATTTGATCTGCTTTAAATTTTACGCAAGCAACAGCGTGTAGACTTGCTACAAGCATAGCAGCAAGGATTCCACATAGTACCCCCGCAACACTAGATTGAAAGTATAAGTTACCCCAAGCTGCTGCGAAGGCTCCGATTAGCATTAGACCTTCTAGCGCAATGTTGACTACGCCACTTCGCTCAGAAAAAAATCCTCCGAGAGCAGCAAAAGTTAAAGGTGTAGAGAGACGTAAGGTTGAACTCAGTAAGGAAACCCAAAAAGCAAGATCGAGCCAAAGCATTATGCCTTTCCCTTCTGCAGAATAGAAAGCTTCATATTTTTTAGAATTTTTTTCATCCATGGAAGTTCAAACAATCCATCCGAAGTTGTGACCAGGATGATCAAGCCTTGAATGACCCCAACAAGGTCTCTGCTGATATGTGCAGTATCGAACTCCAGAGCAATACCCGAATTGTGAAGAGCACCGAACAGGATTGAAGCCAGAACAATTCCTAGAGGGTGATTTCGACCTAGAAGCGCTACTGCGATCCCTAAAAAGCCATAGCCATGAGAAAACCCTTCTTTAAATCTATATAAGTGCCCAAGGACTTCACTCAAGGCAACCAAGCCTGCGAGCCCACCAGAGAGAGCCATGGAAAAAATAAGAACCTTTTTTACATTGATTCCTGTTGAATGCGCAACTTGAAGACTTTTTCCAACGGCTCTGTATTCAAAACCATATCTGGTTTTCCACAAAAAAATATACAAAAGATAGGCAGTTCCAAGTGCAATGAAAAATGCGAAATTTGCTGGGCTTGTGTGTTCAAAGGGAAACCATGATGAAAGCTTGGCAATTCGGATGGTTTCAGGAATTAAAGGTGTAGCTATTGCTTGAATGGAATGATCTTTAAAATGATACAGAGCAAAGTAGGTCAATAGAGAAATAGAGATAAAGTTCATCATAATCGTATTGATGACTTCATGGCTGCCTCGATAGGCTTTGAGAAGTCCAGGAATGATGCCCCACAATGCTCCTGCCAAAAATGCTACCAGAATCATGAGCGCAATCCACAACAAGGGAAAAGAGCTTTGTGCAGGAATGTAGGTTCCGATTACGGCTGTAGCAAAGGCTCCCATATAAAGTTGGCCTTCACAGCCAATATTAAAAAGTCCTACATGAAAGGCTAAGGCGACCGCAAGTCCCGTAAAAATAAGTGGAGTTGCATAATATAAAGTGTAATTGAATGCCGACAGAGAGCCAAAGGCTGAGGTAAACAAAATTTTGTATACCTGCCAAGGGCTTTCCCCAATACAAGATACCAATACCCCTGTACAAGCCAATGCCAGAAATAGTGCGATGATTGAACGAATCAAAGACTTCATGCAGCTTGCCCCGTCATCATCATTCCTAGCTGTAAGCGATCTGCTTTTTTGGCGTCGACTTCCCCCACAATTTTCCCTTTTGAAAGAACAAGAATACGATCTGATAATGTTAAAATTTCATCCAAATCGGCAGAAATAAGGACGATTGCGCTTCGACTTTTTCTGATTTTTAGAATTTCTTGATGTATAAATTCGATGGCTCCAATATCCACACCTCTTGTAGGTTGTGAAATCAAAGCAAAGTTAGGGTGTCCATCCAGCTCTCTTGCCAAGACCATTTTTTGTTGGTTTCCACCAGAAAAATGTTTGGCCAAAACATTTTCTTGTTTGGGTGAAACGTTATATTTATCCATTAAATGCTTTGCATGGCAGCGCAGGTTTTTTTGATTGATCAAGGTGTTTCGAAAGAATTTTTTTTCATGCAAATGACCCAACAAAAAATTATCTTTTGCAGACCATTCCAATATCATTCCCATGCGATGTCGATCTTCTGGCACGTGACCAAAAGGACTTTGATCAAGCTTGGAAGAATAGTTGTGGCTTCGAATGTAACAGTTGGTTTTTCCTTCAATCGGTTGGTGATAGATACGAATGCTTCCCGACGTGGGTGTCATAAGACCAGACAAGATATGTTCAAGTTCGGTTTGTCCATTTCCTAACACTCCAGCAATTCCCAAAATCTCACCTTCTTTTACTCTGAATGAAAGGCGATCTAGAATTTCTAGCCCTTGCTCATTGCGATAAGAAAGATTCTCCACATCAAGAACAGTTTTAGGGTCAGGAATGACTGAGCGATCAAAATGTTTAGATATTTTTCTACCTACCATCAAGTTGGCGAGAAGGTCTTCGTTGGACTGCGAAGTTTCTAAACTTTGAATTTTTTTTCCTTTTCTGAAAACAGTGACCCTGTCTGTAACTTCGAGAATCTCTTTCATCTTGTGTGTAATGAGAATGATGGTCTTCCCAGATTCTTTGAGTTGTCGAAGAACTTCAAAGAGCTTTTGCGCTTCTTGAGGTGTAAGAACAGCCGTAGGTTCATCTAAGATCAGAATTTGAGCATCTCGATACAAGACCTTAATAATTTCTACTTGTTGTTGAAGCCCCACAGACAAAGTTTCAATTGTAGCTTCTAGATCTATCTCAATTTGATATTTTTCCAGAATAGATGAGATTTTTGATTTGGCCTTTTTTTGATCGATTAAGCCTGCCTTGGTCGGTTCCTGTCCCAAGATAATGTTCTCGAAAACTGTCATGGGAGGAATCAACATAAAATGCTGGTGAACCATGCCAATTCCGAAAGAAATTGCATCTTCCGGGCTGCAGATTTCTTGTTTTGTTCCATTGATAAAAATCTCCCCTGATGAGGCCTGGTAAAATCCATAGAGGATTTTCATCACGGTCGATTTTCCGGCTCCATTTTCTCCTATAAGTCCGTGGATCTCTCTAGGCAGTATCTCCAGATCAATACGGTCATTTGCCAATACTTTTCCGAAACGTTTTGAAATCGATTGAAGACGAACGATCGGATCTGGGTTCATGGCAGCTTTAAGAGTTTTTTGAGATTACGTAATAATCTGGAACTTTGAGCTCTCCAGAAATAATCTGTTTTTTTGTCTTTTCAAGCTGGTCGATCGTTTCTTGGTTGATCAAGTCTTTATTGTATTGATCTATGGCATAGTCGATTCCCTTGTCTTCCAAGCTAAAACGTTTGACGCCACCTTCGAAATTTCCATTCATTGCTTCTTTGATGGTTTCATAAACAGCTACATCTACCCGTTTGAGCATGCTGGTTAAAATGTTTCCGGGTTTGATCCAGTTTTGGTTAGAATCTACACCGATACCGAAAATGTTTTTTTCTGCTACAGCGTCAAAAACTCCCAAGCCCGTTGATCCCGCTGCTGCGAAAATTACATCTGCACCTTGAGCAATTTGAGAGCTTGCAAGTTCTTTCCCTTTGGTGGGGTCAGAAAAAGCTTCGATGGTCACGCCTGCGTAGTTCGTCAGCACTTTTACATCGGGATTTGCATGCTTGGCCCCAGCTTCATAGGCAATGGCAAAACGTCGGATGAGAGGGATGTCCATTCCTCCTACAAAACCCACGGTAGCTGTTTTGCTCTTCATGGCGGCGATCATACCTACAAGAAAAGAACCTTGATGTTCTTCGAACATGAGACTTGCCACATTGGGGAGGTTCACGGTTGTATCAATGATGGCAAATTTGGTTTCAGGATGCCTTGCAGCAACTTTTTGGACCGCTTCTTCTTGAATAAAGCCCACAGAAATTACCAGATCATAACCCCTAGATGCAAAGCGCTCATTTGAGAGTTCATAGGCAGAGTCATCTGGAGGTTCAATGGTCTTGAGTTCGATGCCGAGCTCTTCTTGGGCCTGTTTTGCACCTCTTGATGCAGACTCATTAAATGATTTATCGTCTGCTCCGGCTTTGTCGAACACAAGGCCTACTTTAAATGTTGTGCTTTCAGACTGCTGAGCTTGAGAGCTTTTTTCCTTATTTTCGATTTCGCTCTGTTTCTTTTCACAGGCCAGCAGCCCAAGCATACAGAGTGAAAGAAATAAATGAAGTGATTTTAACATGTTACTCTCCTTGCAATGGTTCGACTTCGCGAGCGCAAAATATTCTAGGCAATCCCAGGAGTCAAATATTAAAAAAATTCTTCAAGCTTTTGTGTAATGATTGGAATGATCATGCCTGATGACTTTTTTTTTTAGATCCCGTATATCGCTGGTGCCATGGGAGAGAAAAGGCATATTCTGTTGGTGGAAGATGATCCGGATTTAAGTGAAATTGTTTCCTATAACTTGGGAAAAAATGGATATGCAGTTTCGCAGGTGAGTTCTGGGAAAAGGGCCTGTGAAATTTCCAGAGAAAAGACTTTGGATCTGGTGCTGCTCGATCTGATGTTGCCTGACTTTGGGGGTCTTGAGGTATGTCAGTTCTTAAGGATGAATGAGGAGACAAGGAATTTACCTATTTTGATGATCACGGCCAAAGACGAAGAGGAAGATGTGGTCGAGGGACTTCAAGCAGGTGCAGATGACTATGTGACCAAACCGTTTCGTATTTCTGAGCTTCTTGCAAGAGTCGAAGCCTTTATGCGTAGAGCCAATAAGGATCAATCCTACAGAGCTCCCGAGATGAGGGTCGGTGATTTACATCTCAATTTGGACCTTTTACAGGTAAAAAAAAATGGTCAGGATGTTTCACTGACCAAAACCGAATTTTATATTTTATGGACTTTAGCAACAAGTCGAGGAAAGGTGTTTACGCGTAAGCAACTTCTACAAAAAGTCCATGGTCCTGGAGTTATCACGGTAGAAAGAAATATAGACGTTCATGTGGCTTCTCTGCGAAGAAAGCTCAAAAATGAAGTAGATTTTATAGATACGATTCGAGGTGTAGGCTACCGCTCAGTTCCCATGGAGTCTTGATCAAAGTGACCTTGCTTCTCTGCTTTAGCATTATCCTGTTGTGCATCGTTTTCATTCTTGGATCTAAAATTTTTGCTCTACAAGAGCGTCATCAAAAATTAGCAAGAGAAAAAGATAAAGCCTTGGATGTTTTGAATCAGGAGCTTTCGTGGCAGGAAGAAAAACTTCATACGGTATTGCAATCGATGAATGAAGGTATTGTGATCTTGGGCGATGCAGACCGAATTCTTTTTTTTAATCAACAGTTTTTGGATTTGTTTGGCATTCAATTGAATCATTCGGGCGTAAAGTTTTTGGACGCAAATCGAAACTCTGAAATCAGAAAATTACTGTTTCATACTAGGCATGGGCAGGTAAAAAAAATTCTGGATTTTTGTATTCAAGATAGAGATCTCATTTTCGAGGTCAAGGCCTTACCGATACAATTTAAAGGTAGGCCTTCAAGAGCGATACTGCTACGAGATCTTACGGCTCCAGTTCAATCAGAGCGCTCAAAAAGAGAGTTCATTGCAAATGCATCTCATCAGCTTAAAACTCCCATTGCAGTGATACAAAGCTATGTGGAGACGATGCTACGGGATTCTAGTATTGATGGAGAACAGAGAGAGAAGTTTCTTAGCAAGATTTATGAGCGGTCGAAAGACATGACGGAGATGATTGTAAGATTAGTGGAACTTTCAAAAATTGAGGCAGGACAGAAGCCTATGGATTCAAGCCGTATTAACCTTTCTCTGTTTATGGAGCAAAAGTTGAAATCTTTCGAAGTTCTCTTTGCGCAGAAAAATATTCGTCTTGAATCTAATCTCGCAAAGGATGTTTTCTTGGAAACTTCAGCTGCGTTGCTGGAAATGATTTTGGACAATCTCATTGAAAATTCAGTCAAATTTATGCCAGAAGGTGGAAGCATCTCTTGCAATCTGCGTGATGATCAGCATAGAGTTTTGATTGAATGTAAGGACTCTGGAATTGGGATTCCCAGTGAAGACCTACATCATATTTTTGAACGCTTTTTCAAAAGCCGGCATGCAGAGAAATGGAACAAAGGTGGTACGGGTATAGGCTTAGCAATGGTCAAGACCGCGGTAGATCAAATGGGTGGATCCATTGAAGTTCAAAGTCAGCTCGGAAAGGGAACTCAGTTTGCTTTGAGATTTGAGAAAGCCAAGGCTTCCTGATATGAGCCGGATGTACGGGCTTGATGTAAAATCATGACAGATAATCATTCATATTGGGCTGCGATTGTGCGGCGGTGTAGAAACTGGAATCGGAACTCACGCTTTTCAGAAAAATCCGTAGTGATTTTCCTTTGGCTTTCTGCGATGGTCTCAATTTTGACGACCCTTGGCATTGTATGGGTACTATTCAAGGAGAGCTTGCCTTTCTTTTCAGAAGTTTCTTTGTTTGAGTATCTTATGGGGACGCAGTGGAGTCCCTTGTTTTCTCCTCAAAAATTTGGGGTTTTGCCATTGATTTGTGGAACTTTTCTCATTGCGGCCGGTGCAGCCATGGTTGCGATTCCTTTTGGAGTTGGAACAGCCATTTTCTTGAGCGAGTATGCTTCGAATCGAACGAGGGATGTGATCAAACCTGTCATGGAGGTTCTTTCTGGAATTCCTACGGTCGTGTATGGGTATTTTGCACTTACATTCATTACACCTCTCTTGCAATCGGTGATTGCAGATGTTGAAGTCTTTAATGCTTTGAGTGGAGCCATTGTTGTAGGAATTATGACCATTCCCATGGTAGCTTCACTATCTGATGATGCGATGAGAGCGGTTCCAGACTCTCTTCGGTATGCAGCGTATGCGCTTGGGAGCACTAAGTTTGAAACCTCCTTTAAAATCGTGTTTCCCGCAGCCTTATCAGGTGTGATTGCATCTATGGTTCTTGCCGTATCTAGAGCCATAGGAGAGACGATGGCGGTGACCTTGGCTTCCGGAGCCACTCCAAAACTTACGCTCAATCCCTTAGAAAGCATTCAAACCATGACGGCATATATTGTTCAAGTCAGTTTGGGGGATACTCCACAGGGGACTATAGAATATCAGACTATCTTTGTCATCGGCTTGACTCTTTTTGTGATTACCTTGTGTATGAACATTGTTTCGAACAAAGTTCTAGATCGCTATAAATTGAAGTACGAGGTGTAGTGGATCGATGAGTTGGAACGAAACAAAACAATTGAAGAAGCGTAAAATCTTGGGAAAGATTTTTTCAGGCCTTTGCACGATGGCAGCTTTTTCCTCTGTTGTCTTGCTTGTTGTTCTTTTATCAAAAGTCTTTTTTGATGGTTGGGCTTATTTGGATTGGCAGTTTGTTACAAGCTTTCCCTCACGATTTTTTGAAAAAGCGGGGATTCAATCTGCCCTCATGGGTTCTCTTTGGGTAATCAGTTTAACCTGCATGATCGCAGTGCCCATTGGTGTAGGTGCAAGTATCTATCTTGAGGAGTTTGCACCCAAAAACAGATTTACGCATCTGATCCATCTCAACATTTCTAACCTGGCGGGGGTTCCCTCGATCGTATACGGTATTTTGGGCTTGGTGATTTTTGTACGGGGCTTTGGTTTTGGGAGAAGCATTTTGTCAGCATCCTTGACTACGGCCTTGTTGATTCTTCCTATTATCATTATTGCTTCCAAAGAGGCCATCAAGTCTATTCCAAATTCTACTCGATACGCGGCCTTGGCTTTGGGCGCAAGCAAATGGCAGACTGTACGGGACCATGTGATACCTAGTGCCTTGCCTTCGATCATGACGGGAATGATTTTAGCCATTTCTAGAGCGATTGGAGAAAGTGCTCCTCTGCTCATTATTGGTGCTTTGGGTTATGTCGCCTTCAATCCTCAAGGGCCTATGGATGCTTTTACAGTGTTGCCCATTCAAATTTTCAATTGGGCGGCCAGGCCACAGGCTGAGTTCCATCAGTTGGCTGCCGCGGGTATCATCGTTTTATTGGTGGTCCTACTCTTGATGAATTCAATCGCAATATTTATCCGCTATCGATATCAAAGGAAATTACGGTGAAAGTCGAACAAAAAAAAATGCAAAATGCTCTGATGGAGTCTAAGGATTTATCTGTATTTTATGGGGAGTATGAAGCCGTTAAAAAAGCGTCGATTCCCATCTATGAAAAAACAGTCACAGCAGTAATTGGACCTTCGGGTTGCGGTAAGAGTACATTTGTACGTTCTTTAAATCGAATGAATGAGCTGATTCCAGGCGTTGAAGTGAAAGGAGAGGTTTTATATCACGGGGACAATATCTACGATTCTAAGGTAGATCCGGTAAATCTACGTCGTAGAATCGGTATGGTGTTTCAGAAACCCAATCCTTTCCCAAAATCAATTTCTCAAAATGTGTCTTGGGGACCTAAAATTAATGGAATGACCGATGCCTTAGATGATCGAGTAGAGGAAGCACTCAAAAAAGCTGCTCTCTGGGATGAAGTCAAAGACAAGTTGGACCAAAATGGTCTCTCCTTATCTGGAGGTCAACAGCAGCGTTTGTGCATTGCCAGAGCCATAGCGATGGAGCCAGAAGTCATTTTGATGGATGAGCCTTGCTCTGCCTTGGATCCGATTTCGACAGGTCGGGTAGAGGATTTGCTTTTTGAACTGAAGAAAAAATATACGATTGTCATCGTTACTCACAATATGCAGCAAGCAGCGAGAATTTCAGATCATACCGCATTTATGTATCAGGGAGATGTGATTGAATTTGATGAAACGAAAAAGATTTTTACTCGACCCTCGAAAAAGCAGACAGAGGACTATGTTACGGGAAAATTTGGGTAAAAATAGGAAAGGCCTACCATGTCAGTACATTTACAAAATGATTTAGAAAAGCTCAAGCAGAGTATTTTGGATATTGGAATTCTGGTCGAAGACACCGTTGAAAAAAGCATGAAAGCTTTTCGAAAAAGAGAAGTTGATTTGGCGAAAGAAGTGATTGCTGATGATGAGATCATCAATCAAAGGGAAGTTGAAATTGAAGAGGAGTGCTTAAAGCTTTTGGCTTTGTATCAACCTGTGGCAGAAGATCTTCGTTTTATCACTTCAGTTGTGAAGATGAATAATGACCTCGAAAGAATGGGTGACTGCTCGGTTAAAATTGCAAAAAGAACACTTTCGTTATCTAAAGAGCCCCCGATTGAAATTCCTTTGGATATCGAAGTGATGATCAAAGAAGTCAAGTCGATGGTCAAGGATTGTTTGGATGCGTTTTTCAATAAAGATACTACATTTGCAAGGGAAATATGTGTCCGAGATGATAGGGTCGATGCGCTTCATCGAAAAGTGATCAAAGACTTAAGATCAAGAATGCACGAAAGTCCCAATGAAATTGATCAATTGTTGGATCTCATTACTGCAGCTCAAGGACTTGAGCGCATTGCAGATCTTGCGACGAATATTGCTCAAGATGTTGTTTATATGGTTGAAGGAGACATCATTCGACACCAAGAAGATCAGTATCCAAGGAAGTCTTAAGCTTTTTTATACTTTTTTATTTTTCTTTAGTTTGACCATACACTCAATATGGTAGGTTTGGGGAAACATATCAAAGGGTCTGAGCCACATGACTTGGTATCCCGATTTTTGTAAGGATATTAGATCTCTTGCAAGTGTGATGGGATTGCACGAAATGTAGTAGATAAATGTAGGATCTAGCTTAGGTAAGGTTGATAAGGTCTTTTTGTCGATGCCTTTTCTTGGCGGATCAATGACGATGGTTGAAAATTTTTTTTTGTTTTCTACGAGCTTTTCTGTGCATGTACTTACTTTTCCAGTTTGAAATCCAATACGATCATCCAATGCATTGAGAAGGCTTGAATTTATTGCACTCATAGTGGCTCTTGGACTTACTTCTATTCCGAGCACTTGATGACCTCGATAGGCCAAGGCTAAGGAAAAAAAACCACTCCCACAGTACAAATCTAAAATTTTCTGATGCTCTTGTTCGTTTGCAATATCCTGTAAAAGATATTCGAGAAGCATCATCGCGACTTCATGATTGACTTGAGAAAAGTTTTCTGGAAAGCAATCAATGATAATGTCACCGATATGTTGCGAGATGCTTAGGGGTGTTTTTGTGTGTAGGGGGGTAGGAGGCGTGTTTTCTTTTTTTGGATGTTGAGAGTCTATCAGAGCATAATAAAAAAGTGCCTCTGTTTTGAGTGGGCTGGTAATTTTTTGTAGCTCTGGAACAAGTTTCTCTTGGGCAAGAAAAAAGATAACGACATTGTGAGAAGAGTATTCTCGTAGCATCACTCGAGGTATCAAAGAGCCTTGAATATGTGCAATCAAAGGTTTTGTTTGTTTCCACAACTGATTGATTCTTGGTCTTGCAATGTTGCAAGTGTCAATATCGATGACCTGCCTATCATTATAGTCTCGAAATCCTTGAAAGGAATGCTCTCGATGAAAGGTCACGCTGTTTCGGTAGTTCCAAGCTTCTCCAGAAATTGTAGGGAGAATTGAAGTTTCACCTGGTCCAAATTTTACAAGAGTGTTGTGTAGTTGCTTTATGCTTTCATCTTTATGCCAATGAGGCTCAATATGCTGAAGCTGACACCCTCCACATTTTTCATAGTATTTGCAAGGTGCTGAGATTCTTTGAGGAGAAGCTTTGAGAATTTTTTGTAGGAGGCCTCTTCCATAATTTTTTTTTTCGAGTACTGAAATAAACTCGATTTCGTCTCCTGGAACAGTTCTAGGAATAAAATAGGTTTTTCCCTGAAGATGTCCTATGCCTTCGCCTGTTGAGGCCAGTCGCGTGATAGAGGTTTTATACATTTGGACTATGTACAAGAGTTTTTTATATTTGAGCAAAAAAATGTGAATTTAGTTACTTTTCTCACCCTTGAGTTCATCTGGTTCTTCAGAATCATCCAAGTCTTGGGCTTCATCGTCTGGTCTTTGTGTTTGTCTAAACGATGCCTTGGCGAGCTGCTCACGGCTGAAGGAGGGCATGGTATCTTGCGACTGAAGTTGATACTGTTCCAGAATTTCTGCGATGGAATCAAGAGATTTTTTGAGCCTTTTTTGTTCTGCTCCCTGTTGAAGAAGCGTTTGAGCTCTCATGGTCTCTATTTTTAGAGATTCAATGTCGTGACTTAAGGAATTTCGCATGTCATTGATGACGGGAATGATTCCCTTAAAGTAATCTGTTTTTCTCAGGGTCATTCTTGGTCGAAAGTCTTTAGCTTTGTAGGCATTGATGACCATTTTGATTTTATAGATCGGACCTGCGATTCGATGAGAAAATAAAATATTTAAAATGACCAAGAAAGAAACAATTACAACAAATAGGGGCCATTTTGATAAATTCATCGATAGGAAAGTTTCAAAAGCCGTTTCGTGTTCTAGAGCTGAATGAGAAGAAAAAATCCCTGTGAAAGGCCTGAGGTAGGTAATGAAGGTGGTGAGAATGAAAAAAATGAGAACTTGCGCAAAGGTCTCCACAAAAATTTGAGATTGTGTTGCAACATTGATGATTTTTCTTCGTCGTCTTATGTATTGTGCCATGATGGGTTTCTTTGTGAAATGGTCGTATGAAATTTATTGTACGTTTATGATTGTAGCATCAAAGTTTCACGATTTTGAGAAAAGCTTTATTTTTTTTGCTTCCATATCAGAATTCATCGGATTCTCTTGCTTGATCAGGTAGTTTTGGTAGGTAAGGAGAATAACGCGTAAGACGTAAGGAGCCACATATGGATTATCAAGCAATCAAAGATCTCATTTCAGACCCTACACTTTTGGATTATCAGGCTCAAGGAGTCAATAAAGATCTTTTGCACCTTCCTGGCCCTGATTTTGTCGATAGAGTGTGGGAAGCTTCGGATCGACCCAACAAAGTTTTGGTATCAATGCAGAACCTTTTTCAAGCGGGTAGGTTAGGTGGCACAGGCTATGTATCAATTCTTCCTGTAGATCAGGGGATTGAACATACTGCGGGTGCATCTTTTGCGCCCAATCCCATTTACTTTGATCCAGAAAATATTGTTCGACTGGCCATGGACGGAGGTTGTAATGCCGTGGCATCGACTTTTGGTGTTTTAGGTAGTGTGGCTAGAAAGTATGCTTATAAAATTCCATTCATTGTGAAGCTCAATCACAATGAACTCTTGAGCTATCCAACGCAATATGATCAGGTGCTTTTTACCAGTCCCAAAGCTGCTTATGATATCGGAGCTGCGGGAGTCGGAGCCACCATTTACTTTGGTTCCTCTGAGTCCAGACGACAAATCATTGAGGTGAGCGAAGCTTTTCAGGAGGCTCATGAGCTCGGGATGTTCACTGTATTGTGGTGTTACTTGCGCAACCCAGAGTTTAAAAAAGATCAGGACTATCATACAGCTTCGGATCTTACGTCGCAGGCCAACCATTTGGGAGTCACGATTGAGGCTGATATCATCAAACAAAAACTTCCTACCAACAATCGAGGATTTTCAAAGATCAACTTTGCGAAGACAGATGACAGAGTGTACTCCGAATTAACCCCATCGGACCACCCCATTGAGCTAACTCGATATCAGGTCGTGAACTCTTATATGGGGAGATCTGGATTGATCAATTCAGGTGGAGCTTCCGGAAGCAACGATTTGCAGGACGCTGTAACCACGGCTGTGATCAACAAGAGAGCAGGCGGAATGGGTTTGATCTCCGGAAGAAAAGCATTCCAAAAACCTATGAAGGAAGGCATTGGCATTCTTCATGCAATTCAAGATGTGTATTTGTCCAAGGAAGTAAGCATCGCCTAAAATGTTTTCATGTTCATAGGTCTTCTTAGGCCTATGAACTTTTTGTATGTATCAAATCTCAATAGCTTAAGTCTGTTTCAGGTTTGGTAGGGTCGCTCCCAAGTTTTCGGATCTGCTTTGCAATTTGTTTTGATTTGAGGATCGTATCAGGAATTCCCACGCCCTGAAGGCAATTTCCACCGATGTAGAGTTTGTCGTGTGATGACAGCTTTTGGATGATGCGTGCAACTCGATCTTGGTGGCCTAGAGTGTACTGAGGTATGCTTTGAGGCCATTTTTTTACACTGGAAACCTCTATTTTGATTCTCGTTCGAAAAAGATTTTCTATGTCTTGAACGGCCAACTCTATGAGCTTTTCATTGGGAAACTCCACAAGCTGGCTTTGGAAGGCGCCGCCCAGAAAAACACGTATCAAATGTTTTCCTTTGGGTGCTCTCAAAGGAAATTTCTGACTTAAAAATCCGCAAGCCAAAATATTTCTTTTTTCTTTTCGAGGCACGACAAAGCCCATCGCGCTTGGAAGATTTTTCTTCATTGCAAAGCCCAAGTTGACGATGGCACTTGAGGAGTACTGAATTTGTTGGAGTAGTGAGGACAGTTCAGGATCTATCGGTGAGAGAAGCTTTGCCGCCACATAGCTGGGAACGCAGAGACAAATGTTTTTACACAAGTAGGAGTTTTGATTTTGATCCCAAAGGACCCAGCGGCCCTGGTCTTTTTCAATTTTTACAATGGAGGTGTGGATGTGAAGCTGATTCGAGGATAAGCTTTTGGCAAGTGCCAGAGGGAGCTCTTCCATTCCTCTTTTGAAGGTTTTGAACATTTGATAACGAGGACCTTGAACTTGAGCTCCTCTGTCTTGCTGCTTTCGAAGACCTCGTATGATGCTTCCATAATGAGATTCAAGCTCATGCAATCTAGGTAGACAAGATCTTAGGCTCAAAATAGAAGGATCGCCTGTAAAAATACCACCAAGCATCGCTTGCGAAATGTTTTGATAATTTTCGTATCCAAATCTGCGCCTGACAAAATCCTCGATGGATTCGTCTGAACTTTTTTTCCTGCTTCGAATCCAAGGTTCCATGAGAGTTCGAATTTTCCCCAGAGGACTCATGAGTGGTGAGGTAAGGAAAGGAAAGGTTTGTGTTGGGGCGCAGAGATAAAAACCCAGCGGAAGTCCCAAAAGTTTTCCTCCAGAGACAATCAAGCTTCTGCGGTGGCTGGGGATGGTTGGAGTCAGACGGCTTTGAAGATTGAGGTTTTCAAAAAATGGATCCAGCGAAGCGTCTTTTTGCATGAAGGCATCAGGACCATGTTCAAAAGTAAATTCATTGTATTTTTCAGAATGGATGATGCCACCCGTACGTCCAGACTGTTCAAAAATTTTATAGGAAAAATTTGTGGATCCCGACTCTCGCTCTGATAGAAAGTGCGCTAAGCTGAGGCCACCAACTCCTCCACCTATGATACCCACATCGATAATTTTTTTATTGGCGATATTCATGGATGTATTGAATGAGTTCAATGACGTTTTCTACAGGGGTTTGTGGCAAAATACCATGTCCCAAGTTGAAAATATGGCCCGTTCTCCCGTAGCTTTGGCTCATGATTTTTTTTGCAGCGCTTTCAACCTGGGGCCAACTCTGAAGCAAAATTTCAGGTGAGAGGTTGCCTTGGATGGGCTTACCTTCAACGATATCCCAAGCTTCTACTAAGTCTTGGTCATCACTGATTCCGTAGATAGAGCAGGGCAAATTTTTGATGTAAGGCAAAAGATGTTTAGTTTTTGCTCCAAAGTAAATTGTGGGAATCTCTTTTGGAATTTCTTGTAAGATCTGCGTTACATAGGGTTCTACCCATTGCATATATTGCTCAGGGTTGAGAATTCCAACCCAGCTATCGAAGAGTTGAAGGATATTCGCTCCAGCATCAATTTGCATTTTGAGATAATCTATGCTGGACTGCGCCAGAGCTTCCATGATCTTCTTCCAGGTATCAGGGCTGCTCATTGCCAAATCTTTTGTTTTTTGGAACTGAGTTTTTGTTTTGCCACCTTCAATTAAGTAGGAGCTTACCGTAAACGGGGCACCTGCAAAACCGATGAGGGGAATGTCTGAAGGCAAATTCTTGCGAGTTTGTTTGAGTCCTTCTTGTACATAAGAGAGCTCATTGAGAATGCGATCTTGAGAAATGGCTTTGATGTGATGCAGTGCTTGAGGATCTGAAGACTCCAGGACAGGACCGAGGCCTTCATGGTAGGACAAATCAAAACCAAAAGATTCTGCAATGAGAAGTATATCTGCAAAAATAATTGCAGCATCCGCTTGGATTTTTTCTTGAGCTTCGCAGGTGACTTTGCTGACAAGTTCAGGAGATTTGCATAAGCTCAAAAAATCAACCTTCGCCCGAACCTCTCGATATTCTTTCATGTATCTCCCTGCTTGTCTCATGAGCCATACAGGTTTTTGATCCGTAGCTTCTTTACGGATGGTTTTCATCATCAGAGAATTATAAATCGGATCGGTGTTATTCATAACCTTGTTTCATACTAAATTTTTTGCATTTCACCCCACCTTTTTTTTATTTTGGATGAAAAGGGACAATACGTGTTACAATGTATCCTCCTGTTCAGGAAGTTTCTGTGTTCTTAAAAAAATGTGTGGTGAGGCATCGTTGAACATAAATGTATTTTCTATCGCTTTGGTTTCTCTGCATCTTTTTAACAAAGAGCTCAATTTCTTTCGAGATCAGATTTTTTAGATTTTAATGCAACTTAAATTGCTTTTAAATTATATTTACATGCAACTTGTTTAAAACATTAATTTTTTTTAGTATAAATAGTTAGCTTTTTTGATAGACTTTGATGGATTTGTTACGATATAATATGATTAAGAAGTATAAAGGGACTTTTAAGTTGAAAGGCGTGCGCGTAGTGAACCACCGGGGTTTTTCAATGATTGAGCTTTTGATCACAATGGTCGTGATCATTGGGTTGATTTCAGGAACCATTCTTTCTTTGGGCGGTTTGCAGGACAAAGACGAATTGGACCAGGCCGCGACGCAGATTTCGAATGACTTGCTTTTCATTCGATCCAAATCGGTTTCTTCGATTACAGAGTATAGAGTCAACTTCACGTCAGAAACCGAGTGGCAGGTGGAGTTCTATGACGATGCGACATCGACTTGGACTCTTCAGGGAACGGTAAGAAGTCTCCCTTCTGGCATTGAGCTGACCGATGAAAGTTTGGTCAATGTAGGTTCGAATTTGGTGGCTACGCCACGTGGGATCTTTGAATTTCAAAATGGAGCAGATGGTGATCCTTTTCTTATTTTAGAGGGTAACTCTAAAAATATCAGCATTTCTGTAGATTCAGGAGGAACGGTTGAAAAGAAAAAGATTTAGCTCGATTGCTGCGGTAACTTTGATTGAACTGACGATTGCGATGCTTTTGGGATCAATGGTTCTTGGAACCTTTTATACTTTTGTTTCAAAACAAAGAAAGGAAAGTAAAACGCAGCAAGTGGTGACCTCTGCAGAATCTCTAACCCAATTGGCTTTCTTTATCATTGGGAGAGATATTCGAAGAGCCGGATCCAACCCTGCAGGCTTTGGAACCTACCCAGCAGGTCAGCCGATTGCATTTGAGCAGGCGACCGATAGCCGACTGATCATTCGATCGGATATCGATGGGGACGGAGCCATTGCAAGTGGTACAGATGAGAGGGTGATATACGAGTATGTGGATGATCCCAGCAACCCAGATGGTGTGCCGGATCAAATTCGAAGAGATTCCACAAATGAAATTGTGATTGAGAACGTTTCGAAATTTAGTTTTTGTTATTACATGGTGGGAGACTATTGGAATTGCAATCCTCTAGATCCAACCTTGATTCGAACTGTGAGACTGAGCATTGAAATTCAAGACCCCAATACGGGACAATCGGTGAATGA
>JAGRAX010000038.1:9381-19040 GCA_020434365.1 Bdellovibrionales bacterium | reverse complement strand
TTTACAAACCTAAAGGATTGGGATTTTGATTGAGACTGGCTGAATATTCGATACTTGCCTGATCTTTAAGATGCTTTGTCCACACCTGAAGATGCACACTGGCATTTTCTTGCTCCAAGTCTCTCGCAAGTTCTTCTTTTTTTTCTTCAAATTCTTTCCAGTCAGGCAACGTTTTACTTTCTACAAAAATCAAATATTCCTTTTCATCCATGCCATACGCTTGCGAGAGATATGTACCTGCACTCGCTGTAGCTAACGCTTTTGTCAAATCTCGATTGCGTCCATGCTCTGGAATTTCACCATCTCCAGAAATCACAAAAGCCTCTGTCGTTTTACTTTCGAGTCCGTATGTTTTGGCCAAATCTTTGATGGGCGTTTTTTTCTCCCTTACATCTTCAACAAATTGTTTCGTAAAAGCCCGAATCTCTTGCTCCATAAGATCTTTCCGTAAATCCTGCATAAGCTGATCTTTCACTTTTTCTAAACTAGGCATCTGAGGCGAAGTTTTTTCCTTCAAGGAAACCAAAAAAATCTGATCTCCTTCTCTCGAAGTTACAATGGATGAAATCCCCCCCACATCTAAACTCAAACTCGCATTGAGAAGATCCGTAACAAGCAACTCATCGAGTCCATCTATGACATCACCATATGTGATGGCTGGGGTACTCACATACTGCCAGGCTAGATCCTCTTGTGTTTTTCCATCTTTCTCTTTCCACTGACTTAGATCAGTCTTCACCTCATTGAGCATTTTTTCTGCTTTTGCAAAAAACTCTGGATCATCCTCTGTAGCCGTGGAACGAATAGAAATGAGCTCAAGCTTTCTTTTTTCAGCTTCTTGATAGCGATCTTGGTGATCTTGGAAATACGCTTTGATCTCCTCTTCACTCTGATCTTTGGGTGTAGGCACAAATTTTTCGAGTTGTTTGGGGTTTAGTTCCAAACTAGAAATGGAAATTTTTGTATTTTGACTTTCAAATGACTTTTTCAACTCCAAAGGACTGCTAACATAAACCTGACGCAAGACCTGGTCAAACTGCTGAGATAACAATGCCTTTGCCATATCTTTTTCATAGCTACGAGGCGTTTTTCCCATACGACGCTTTACGATCATTTCATACATTTCAAAATTAAATTTTTGATCCGCAGAAGAAAACTGTTTCCGAATCAACTCTCGAACATCCTTGGAAGAACCTTTCAATCCTAGATCTTGGGCTGCTTCAGATTTGATCTGTGTTTCGATCATCGCCTCGGTAATCTGCCTGGTGTACATGGGAATCAAGCTATCTAAAAATGAGTCTTGCATTCCCGCATAGGCCGGATTGCTGCGAATTTGGTTCACCTGACTCGAGACTCTCATATTGACATCACGTTCATAAATTTTTTCGCCGTTAACCACAGCCATCACACCTTGTTCCAATCCAGAACTCACAACCGACTGCCACCCATAAAAAGTCACAAAAGATAGAACCAGCAATACGAGCAAAACTCGAATGTACCAAGATGAAACCGCTTCCCGCATTGAACGAATGACCATTTTTTGACTCTCTTTCTCTTATGTCTTGCCTTGTAACGCTTTGAGCCGGCAAAAATATAAGGCCGTACTCTAAGTCTTTAAGGACAAAAATCAACGAATTTATTTCTTTGTAGATTTGAGTTTGATATGAACTTTACATGATTTTCGACTCCATTTTAGGCTTTTTTTCCAATGATTTAGCCATTGATCTCGGAACCGCCAACACTTTGGTCTATGCCAAAGGTAAAGGCATTGTTTCCAATGAACCTTCCGTTGTCGCCTTGGCCAAAGGTCGTGGTCCAAGAAAGGTCCTTGCCGTTGGAACAGAAGCCAAAGAAATGTTAGGAAGAACGCCTGGATCCATCCAAGCCATTAGACCTATGAAAGATGGTGTCATCGCAGATTTTGACATTACCAGTGCCATGCTCCGACATTTCATCTCAAAAGCACACAATGGACAAAGCTTTGTCAGACCCAGAATTGTAATTTGTATTCCCTTTGGGGTCACTGAAGTAGAAAAAAGAGCCGTCACAGAATCCGCCCGTTCTGCCAGAGCACGTGAAGTCTACCTTATCGAAGAACCCATGGCTGCTGCCATTGGCGCAGGCCTAAAAATCAAAGAACCTACAGGTAGCATGATTGTAGATATCGGCGGCGGCACAACTGAAGTTGCTGTGATTTCACTTTCAGGAATTGTCTATTCAAAATCCGTTCGGATGGCCGGAGACAAAATGGACGAGGCCATTATGAATTATATCAAAAAGAAATACAATCTCATGATCGGAGAGCGTACCGCTGAGCTGATTAAAATTTCAGTGGGTTCTGCTTTTGATTTGGATCAAGAACTCAAAGTAGAAGTCAAAGGTCGAGATCTGATCGCAGGCATTCCAAAAACCTTGGAAGTTACATCAGAAGAGATCCGAGAAGCCTTAGAAGAACCCTTGAAGGTCATTGTCGATGCCGTCAAAATCGCGCTAGAAAAAACGCCTCCCGAACTTGCATCCGACATTGTGGATAAGGGAATTGTGTTGGCTGGCGGTGGCGCGCTGCTACGTAATTTAGATGTTCTTCTTAACGAGGAAACCGGTCTTCCTGTGCGCATTGCCGAAAACCCTCTTTCTGTCATTGTCAGAGGATGTGGAATGGCTCTCGATGACGAAGAAATTTTACAAACTGTAACTTTTTCATAAATTTTGGTGTGAATCGAAAGCTCAAGACATTTTTCAAGCTCCTCCTTCTGCTTTATTTCATCGTATGCCTTGTCTCTTTTCGAATGGATCAAAAATCCGCCTCTCGTTGGTATGAACGCTTCATCGTCACGGTCAGTTCGCCCATACAATCGATTACCACTTACACTTATGAGCATATTCGGGGATTTTTTCAGCATTATTTACTTTTGGTTCAGACTTCTAAAGTCAATGAACAACTCTTACAGGAACGTAGCGTCCTTCATTCTAAACTCATTTATTTGAGAGAAACCGAAATTGAAAACCAAAGACTCCGAGAGCTACTAAATCTTCGTTCATCTCTCGCTTTGAATATAGAGGTTGCAAAAGTAATTGCCAGAGGAGCTTCCCCCTTCGAACAAGTCATTCGCATTCAAAAAGGATCGAACCAAGGAATCGAAAATGGATTTGCCGTAATTAAAACCGAAGGTGTGATCGGACAAGTCTACCAAACCTATTCCGATCATTCCGATGTAGCCTTGCTTATTGATAAAATCAGCGCCATAGATGTGATCGTGCAAAGATCCAGAGCACGTGGGGTTTTGAAGGGAGATCGTTTCAATCAACTTAGATTTGAGTTTTTACCTCGAGATCGGGACCTTCGGGTAGGAGATATCGTGGTTTCATCTGGTATGGACAAAGTTTTTCCAAAGGGAATTCCCGTAGGAGAAGTCACTGCTGTTGGCGAAAAAGGTAAAAATTTATTTTTGCAAGCAACCGTGAAACCTTTCGTAGACTTTTCAAGAATTGAAGAAGTGGCAGTAGTATTGCCCAGACCTCATAAACCATGAAAAATGCTTCGATCTATATTTTTTTTGCGTTTGTAGCTTTTCTTTTTCAAACAACCGTTTTACCTGAACTATTTTCTGTTTTGGACATGATGTTGGGTGGAAGGTTTTTTTCCACTCTTTCTCTACCCATCATTACCATTTTTATTATTTATATCTCTTTTACACGAAACTTACTCAATGCTCTGACTTGGTCTTGTTTTTTAAGCTTTCTCTTTCATGGCTTTGGAGAGCTTTGGAAATATTCAAATTTTTTTATGTTTTTTACCATCGTTTTTTTTGGATCCATATTGAAAAACCGGCTTGTCATTGATCACAAAATGAATGCTTTTATCTTCTTTTTTGTTTTTCTTTTTTTCGGACAATGGTCTTACCTGTTTTTCTCTAATCTTTTATTTGATTTTGAATTTTCTTTCTTTCATTATTTTTGGATTTTTACCTCAAACTCTTTTGTCGGAAGCTTTTTATCTTTTGGACTTACAAAACTGTTTTCATACATTGATCAAAAAACTTTCTTTTTTCGAGATCCAAAAGCTAACTTTTTCTACCGGGAAGGTTTGTTATGATCCGACTCAGCGAACCCAAAAGTAAAGAAGAGTTTAGAGAACAACTATTTAAGGCTTCTTATTTTGTAATTTTTCTATTCTTAGTTTTACTCAGTAGAGTTTGGTTTTTGCAGATTGTAGAAGGTGAAAAATGGAGACAATTTTCGGAAGCCAATCGAATCAAACTCAAAGAAATTCCTGCTATGCGAGGAAGAATTTTAGACCGAAATCAGCAGGTCATCGCTGCAAGTCGTCCTCTATTTCAACTTCAACTCTTGCGTTCAAAAGCAGAACAACCTCTAGAAATTCTAGTGGATCAACTGCAAAAATTGATCTCCATTGATAAAAGTGTTGACGATATCAAACGTGAAAGTCAAAAAATCAACCCCCACCACCCTTATGTAATCAAAGAAGATTTGAGCGAAGATGAAGTTGCCATCATGCTCTCCAAACAAGTGTTATTTCCAGGTCTTCATGTTGAAGTGGTTCCTGTTCGAGATTATATTGATCATGAAATCAACGGCCATCTGTTGGGATACATCGGTGAAATAGGAAAAAAGCAACTCGAACGAAAAAAATTACAGGAAGACTTTTTTTATGAATTGGGAGACACCTTAGGAGTCTCCGGAATTGAAAAAAGCTTTGAAGAAATTCTTCGAGGAGTTGATGGAGCAAGGCCTGTGGTTGAAGATGTATGGGGAAGAGAGTTGGGCGTGGAACTTTCAAGTGATTTGCTTCCAGGTTTTTCACCCAGACCTGCCCAAGATGGCAAAGACCTGGTTCTTACCATTGACAAAGATCTTCAAAATTTTTCACAAAAATTGATTCAAGACAAAGCTTTTTCCATAGTAGCTTTAGACCCTCGAAATGGAGACATTTTGGCCATGATCAGTCAACCAGGATTTCATCCAGAAGATTTTGTCAATGGCATAGATCCCAAGTTATGGAAAACTCTCGCAAATGATCCTCAAAAACCTCTATTTAATCGCAGCATCCAAGGACTGTATCCACCTGCCTCTACGTTCAAAGCATTTACGGCACTGGCCATTTTGGAAGAAGGTGTAACCAATCCAGATGAAAAAGTTTTTTGCCCAGGATATTATCGAATCGGACGAGAAGTCAAACGCTGCTGGCAGCATGCGGGTCATGGGTGGATGAATCTTGTTGGCGCATTGAAAAATTCTTGCGATACATATTTTTATGAAATGAGTCTCAGACTTGGCATTGACAAACTCTCACACTATGTAGAGCAATTTGGGCTGGGTCATAAAACAGGAATATCGCTTTCCGATGAAGCTGCGGGACTTGTACCTGACAAAAAATGGAAATTGCGTTCCTACAACGAGACCTGGGTTGATGGGGAAACGGCTTCGGTTGCCATCGGACAAGGAGCACTGCAAACAACGCCGCTGCAAATGGCTGTGGCTTACGCTGCTCTTATCAATGGGGGACAAATCATTGAGCCCAGACTTGCGCTTCGCGCGCTAGACCAACAAGATCAAATCGTCCAAGAATTTGATGTCAAACCCCTATCTACAGTCTCCATATCGGAATCATCTTTGCAACCTGTGTTGAAAGGACTCAAAGCTGTCGTCAATGAACCCGGTGGAACTGGGTATTGGTTTGCAAGATCAAATAAAATAGATATCGCAGGAAAAACAGGCACAGCACAAGTTGTGGGACGAAAATCAGGCCTCAAAATAGAAAATCATGCTTGGTTTTTGGGCTATGCGCCCATCGAAGATCCAGAAATTGTGGTTTCAGTGATCGTAGAGTATGGTGGGAACGGAAGTTCAGGTGCAGGTCCAATTGCCAAGAAAGTGATCGAAAAATATTTCGAACTAAAAGATGAGCGAATATTTTAAATCTAAATCTTCATTGCCTATGGATTGGCCTATGCTTGGGACCATTCTAATTATCTGCGTTGTAGGGCTTGCAAATCTTTATTCTTCTACCTTCGACTTAAGCATTTCAAAGTATTTCACACAGCAGATTTTTTGGATGCTCATTGGATTTTTGTTTTTGACTGTGTTTGTTCTCTTAGACTACCATCTATTCTACCGCTTCTCTTACCCCATTTATATTGCAACTGTACTTTCTCTTATTTTGGTTCTGATCATTGGAAAGAGTTCTCAAGGTTCTCAGCGTTGGATTCACATTGCAGGAATTACCATCCAACCTTCTGAAATTGCAAAAATTGGTGTAGTGATTTTTTTGGCCAGATATTTTCACACCCATAGAGAACAAAAGAGACTCAGTATCAGCTCCTTAGCTTCTCCTCTGTTTTTTACATTGATCCCTTTTTTGTTGATTTTGAAACAGCCTGATTTGGGTACGGCGCTGATCGTGCTTTTTACTTCCATCACAATGTTTTGGTTTGCAGGCATCCAGAGAAAAATCATTCTCATCAGCATCATTGCTGTTTTATGCACTGCGCCTATTACGTGGAAATATGGACTCAAGCCCTATCAAAAAGACCGTGTTGTCTCATTTCTCAACCCCGAAAAATACGCCTACGGAAAAGGCTACCAAATCATTCAATCCAAAATCGCAATCGGTTCCGGCCAGTTTTCCGGAAAAGGTTATTTGGAGGGGAGTCAGAGTAAATTGCAGTTTCTTCCCAAACAACATACCGACTTTGTCTTTTCCAACTACGCCGAAGAATTCGGCTTTCTGGGATCTATCCTATTATTCTTTTTGTACATTGTTTTGTTTCTGATGGGGCTCAATATTGCTTCAAGTGCAAAGGAAGTTTTTGGGATGATGCTGGCATTTGGACTGACAGCCTCTTTGGCCTGCCAAACCATCATCAACCTAGGAATGGAGACAGGTTTGCTTCCGGTCGTGGGAATGACCCTACCCTTATTTAGCTATGGGGGAACCTCACTACTTTCTAGCATGATTGCTTTGGGTATCATACTCAGCATAAGCCTGCGTCGTCCAGCCTACAGCAGCTAAAAAAATCCCCTGCACGCGCGCGCATGCTTGCCTGCAGGGGAAATTGGATTTTTTGTGGGTGGAGGGGAGTTTTTACGCCACTTTTCCAATAAGCGCCTTGAGACGTTCCTTGGGCGCAGACCCCACAAGCTGATCAATCACTTTTCCGTCTTTGAAAAGGATCAGTGTGGGAATTCCTTTCACATGATATTGAACGGGGGTGGAGGGGTTTTCGTCAATATTAATCTTTTTAAAAGCGACTTTCCCTGCATATTCCTGAGCCAGCTCCTCTACAACCGGGGCAATGGCTTTGCATGGACCACACCAAGGCGCCCAAAAATCCACCAATGTGGGGGTTCCTGACTGTAAAACTTCGGTTTCAAACTCTGTATCTCCAATTGCACGAACTTGATCTGACATTGCTGCTCCTTGTCTAAAAAGGCCTAAACCTGATGTAATAGAAAAGCGTAAATTAGGAGAATTCTCATTTGATGTCAACCATGGTACCATAGAGGGTCTAGATGCCAGTTGAAATTCACTCTAAAGGATCTCTTAAGGATCAACCCGTATGGGCACTGCTAAGCTGGATCCTCAAAGAATCTTTTTCAGGTGTATTGATGGTGTCCTCCAGCCAAAAAATATCCGTGGTTTTTGACCAAGGCCAGCCCATTCATTTGAATTTTGATCAAAAAATCTCTTGGTTTGAATCGTACATCCAAGAGCATAACATCACACTTCCTGCCTCTCTGTCAGACTACATTCAAACCATTCCCAGCGAAAAACATCATCAGTTCGAAGTAGAACTTCTACAATCCTCTATGATTCAATACGACGACTTTCAAAAAGTGATCAACGAACTGCTGGGCCGAGCCATCAAAGAAATGCTGAGCTATGTCAATGGAAACTATGTATTTGTACAGGGCAAGCCAAAGGATGTTACACCCATCAAATTCAAAAGAAAGTTTCGAGATATGGTATTCGGACTTTTCTTGGATACTGCTCTGACTCAAAAACAATGGCCCGATGTACCTTCAACCATCGTATTTACAAAACTAGACAAAGCCGTCGTCAAGATTTCCGACATCCAGATGAATGGAAAACAACAGAGAATTTATCGATGGATTGATGGAAGCCACAACGCGGACCAACTGATTGTGCGCACAGGATTTGATGAAAAATATATTAAATCTTTTTTGCAGACACTTATGCGACTTGAAATCATCATCAATCAACCCCCAATGCTTGCAGATGCTGTCAAGCCGATCATTTCAGACGGAATCACTGACAATGTCACAGGAAAAGAAGTCACAACACCAGAGGCAAGCTCCTCGGATGGAGCTTTTTACAAAAGAATACAAAAGTTTGAAGACCTAGAGAGTAAAAACTATTTTGAAATTTTAGGCGTCTCACTCAACGCAAACTCTGCAGAAATTCAACAAAATTATTTTGCTCTTGCAAAAGAATACCATCCAGATCGTCTTAAAAATCTGGAAACAAAAAAAAAGAACGAAGCCGAAAAGATTTTTTCTAAAATTACCGAGGCTTATAACACCCTATCCAACCAAGCTCTCAAATCTGAGTACAAAGCAAGCATAGAAAATAAAAATTCCCGCCTTCCAAGTGGTCAGGGGCTTGGGTCCGTGCTTGAATCCGAACAAATATTTCAAAATGGGTTGGCCTTACTCAAAAAAGACAACTATAAAGCTGCCATCACCGAATTCAAAAAAGCCATTGAAATGTACAGCGAGGAACCTGAATATCATGTGCAACTAGGTTGGTCCTGTTTTAGACAGGGCGTAAAAGAAAAAGATGAAAAACTCATTCGGCAAGGTGTCGAACTCCTGCAAAAATATGGAAAAGAAGGACCCGTGACAAAATTTTCATATTACTATATTGGGATGATTGAAAAATATTTTGGACATATTGAAAAAGCAAAGCTTTGGTTTACCAAAGCTACAGAAGCCGATCCCAATCATGCACGTGCTTTCTCTGAACTTCGAGTCATCAACATGAGAAAAGACAAAGAACAGTCTCACAGCATTGGGATTGGAAAACTTTTTGGAAAAAAGAAATAAATATGGATTTACAACTGCATATTTTTCTTAACATCATTGCATTTGTATTATTGGGAATTTCTATTTCTTTTTCGGGATTGTACGTTCTACAACAAAAACTCCTCAAAGAAAAAAAATTGAACATGATCCAAAAAATTCCTTCATTGGAATCATCAGATCATTGGGCTGCTCGTTTTGTTGTCTTAGGGTGGATCACCCTCTTATCTTCTACTTTTGTAGGCATCTATCTGGCACATGAAGTCTGGGGAAGTTCTTGGTTATATCAACCTAAAATTCTCATGGCCATAGTAACCTGTTTTTGGTATTTCATATTTATTCTGATGAGGCTTAGATTTGATTATCGAGGTTCAAAATTTTCTTTTATTAATTTATTGGGTTTTATCTCTTTTCTAAGCACATTTCTTTATTCTCTAAGGTAGTATCAAACATGAGTTTTTATTTATTAGGCATCAGCCATGAAACTGCTGACGTAGCGATTCGAGAAAAGCTCGCGTGGATGGATCAAGATGAACATAGAGAGCAGCTTTACGAAAAAGTAAAAAAAATAGGTGGAGGAATTCTTTTGTCCACCT
>JAGRAX010000038.1:0-9371 GCA_020434365.1 Bdellovibrionales bacterium | reverse complement strand
GGGTAGAGTGGTACCTAGATCTCGAAAACACATCTAAGCTCGATACCTGTATAGAATGGTTTTTTAAAGATATTCAGGGACTCTATATCAAGAAAGATCAGGATGTCATTCAACATTTATTTCGAGTCACCTCGAGTTTGAATGCACAGGTTGTTGGAGAGCCCCAAATCTTAGGCCAAGTCAAAAGAGCCTATCACCATGCAAAAAAATATGATGCTGTAAGCTCGCACATGGACCTTCTTTTTCAAAAATCTTTCTTCATCGCAAAAAAAATTAGAAGTGAAACCAAAATTGGACAGTCTTTTATTTCCATGAGCTCAATCGCAATTGACTTAGCAAAAAAAGTTGTGGGGCACTTTTCAGATAAGGAAGCTCTGGTCATTGGCGCAGGAGAAATGTCCGAAATCGCTGCCAAAAAGCTTTCTACAGATGGAATCAGTCGCTTGTGGATTGCCAACCGGACTTTTGAGCAAGCTGCAACTTTGGCAAAACAGGTCAATGGCTACCCTATGATTTTTTCTCAGATTTTTGATCATCTTGAAAATATTGATATCGTATTTGTTTGTACAGGTGCGAGGCAACCTATCATCACCAAACAAAAAATCCTTGAAAGTTTAGGCGCAAGACCTGATAGACCCATCATGATGGTTGATATTTCAGTACCAAGAAACATAGAAAAATCAGTTGGGGAATTAGAAAATATTTATGTATATGATGTAGATGATTTGACTCAATTCAGTCTTGAAAACGAACGCCTACGAAAATCAGAGATTGAAAAAGCTGAAATGATCATCAATAACCACATCCTTCACTTGGATCAACTGTTTCAAAATCAAGATTTGCATGAAATTATTGCTCTTATGGATGAAAAATTGGAGCAACTTTGCCTCAAAGAGTTTGAAAAACTAGAGAAAAAGCTATTTTTAGATCCCAAACAAAAAAAGATTTTAGAAAAATCTTATAAATCATTAAAAAAGAAATGGTTAGACCTTCACATTCAAACATTAAAATCTGAAGAAGATCTTTCTAATATGGCAAAAACTCTATTTTCTCATATGTTTAGGAATAAGAAAAATGGAAATTAAGCTCGGCACAAGAGATAGCCTGCTCGCAAGTACACAAAGTACATGGATCAAGAATTATATTGAATCTCAAAATTCTAACATTCATATTGAGCTTGAATATATAAAAACCCAAGGCGATTTAAACCAAAATCAAAGTTTTTCTCGCATTGGAAGCCAAGGTCTGTTTACCAAGGAACTCGACCTCGCTCTTTTAGATCACCGTATAGATCTTGCAGTGCATAGTCTTAAGGATTTACCTTCCAGCATGCCGAAGGGGATTGAGATGATTGCTGTAAGTTCTTGTATCGATGAAAGAGATGCTTGGATCAGTACAAAACATAGTTTTGAGGACGCAAAAAAAAATGCCCTGTGCATAGGAACTGCCAGTGTTCGAAGAAGTCGCCTCATTGAAGAACAGTGCCCAAAAAGCTTCGTCAAAATGATCCGTGGCAATGTGGATACGAGATTAAAAAAACTACATGATGGAGAGTGCGATGTATTGCTGCTGGCCAGTGCAGGTCTCAAAAGACTAGGCATAGAACATCATATTCGAGAGCATTTACAGGCTTCTATTTTTGTTCCCGCCATCGGACAGGGCCGCCTGGCTTTATGTATAAGAAGTTCAGACACAGATTTGGGTCAAAAGCTTCAAAAATTATTTTCACCTAGGGACCTTCTATTGGCTCAAATTGAGAAAAAATTCCTGGCAAGCTTCGGGGGTGGGTGTTCGATTCCCCTTGGAGCCATAGCAAAATTCGAGCATGATCACATTTCTTTTTCAGCTTACTATTACCATGAAGAAAAAAAAGAACACCGTAGACAGTCAATAGTGTTAGATCCAAGCCAATATATTGAAGACCTACAAAATTTTTCTCTCAAACTTCGAGCATGAATACAGACAATATAAAAATTCTATTTACTCGATCCTTAGAGAGAAAAAAATCTACAATGGATCTATGTATAAAGAAAAAGCTATCTCCTATTTTCATTCCCTGCATTGAGTATACTTCTTTGAATGCTTCAAATCTTCTTGATGTGCTTGAAAATCTTGAAAAATTCGATGCGATTATCGTAACAAGTCAAACAGCTTTCGATTTTTTTTCAATAGAATTAGAAAAACATAAAATCAAATGGCCTATAAATCCATCTTGGATTGTTTTGGGTGAGAAAAGTTTTCAACGTGTACAAAGAAGCACTTCTGGAAAAATTGTTTATGAATCTTCATGGAAAACATCATTCGATGTGGCTTCCTATATTGAAAAAAGCTCGCAATGGAAGAACAAAAAAATATTAATTCTTAGGCCTCTAGAAAGTGTATCTCAGTTTCCAACATGGCTTGAAAATGTAACTCGAAATACAACTGAGCTTGTTCTATATCAAACTTCGATACATGCTGAAGGAAGAAAGGAATTTTTATCAAAATTTCCAATCCATTGCGATTGGATTGTATTCATGTCTCCTTCAGCGGTGGAGGCTTTTTTTTCATTTAAAAAAGGAGATGAAATATCACACTGGATCTTCAATCGAGGAATTTTACTTGCATCTATTGGACCCACAACCAGTCAAAAGCTCAGAGAATTTGAGGTTCCGGTATCTTTGGAAGCCTCAAGTCCAAGTCTAGAAACACTCCTAGACGAGGTCAAAAACTTCGAATAGCTCATAAAATATGCCCGATATCTTTACGAATCAATTTTGTAAAATAAGAATCCGCTCATAATTTTGGGATAAAAAAATGTAGATTTTTGAGGAAGAATGTATCCCTTGGAACAGATTTTTTGCAGAGATTCAAATGTCAGCGGTCTAAGCCAACATGCCACTCGTTTTGAATCTTGGATCACATAGTTTTGCACAGCCTCAAGACTATTGAGATAATTCATTTTCTTTTGATCTTTGCTTTGATCCAAGTGAATTCCATACTGCTCCTCAAGGATGTAGTGATTCAATAATACACTGGGCACTTCCAAGGTTATATTTTCTTCATTTGTTTGATCCCTAGCTTTATAGGTAAGAGCGAAGATTTTTTTTCGATCCAAAACATCCAAAGCCATCTGGGCTCCACTAGCTAGAAATGAATCCCAATCTCGATGGATTTCCTGAATATCAAAATGAGTGCTTAGACGCTCTACTACTGTAAGAAAATTTGTGGAACTTTCCCACCCTCTGTGGATAGAAGACAAAAACACCCCAGGATCCTTGGAAGATACGATGGCTGCAAAAACATAGGCTGAAGATTCTTTTCCTGCGTTTTGATAATACCTTCGCGTGGTTTCTAATCTGTGATGCCCGTCAGCAACCAAAAAATTTCCTTGAGAAAGAATAGAGGATATATTTTCGATTTCTTTTTCTTGGTCATAGACAAAAAAATCAAAACTTTGACTGTTTTCCTTTGGATGCCTGCAGCTGTACATTGAGTCTTTATTTTGGCTGAGCATTCCATGAAGTTCTTCATTGACATCATCAAAAATCAGATAGATAGGGCTAGTTTGAACTTGAGTTTGTGAGAGAAGTTTTAAACGGTCTTGAATAGGCAATTCCAATACACGCTCATGAGGAATAATTTTTGGTCCATGTTTTGGATCTAGATGAACCAAAGCATATAAAACATTTCGCGCATAGGTTTTTTGATCTACACTAAAATGGTCTCGGCTCTGATAGTACTGAGTTCTTGCATCTTGCTGTAAAATTTTATCTTCAACCCAACTATTCCATAATAGTTGAACTTTTTGAAAATCTTGCTGGCTTCGTTTCTTATCAAGATCCATAGCTTTGGGGTCATTGAGAGTCAAGTGTATGGCATTGAAAGGTGAGTGAGCAGAAAGCTGTAAGAATTCTTTTTGATCTACAACATCATAGGGTGGGCAAATTTTGTTGCACATATCTCGATGGTCTTGATATCGATAGGCTTTAAACGGTTGTACGGGCATGGGCTTTATCATATGATACTTTCTATTTGCTCTCTACTGATGGGACCTTCTCTTAGAATTTGTAACTTTCCGCTTAGATCTAAAGCTAGCAATGTAGAAGGCTTTCCGCCTGGAAGCGCTCCTCCATCCACATAACAAAGATCTTCCGAATCGAAAGTATTTTTGATCTCAGAAAGATCTGTCATGCTTGGCTTTGCAGAAAGATTTGCGCTCGTGCAAGTAATGGGTCTGCCAAGTGCTTCGATCAAATCATTGCTCAAGGGGTGCGTTCCATATCGAAAGGCCACGCCCAAATCTCCCGACAAGTAGGGATGACGTAAAGTGCTTTGAAATACAAGCGTCAAAGGTCCTGGCCAAAAGACGTCCATCAATTTTTGAAATGGCTTAGGAATATTTTCTACATAATCAGACAAAAGGGAAGGTGTGATCAAAAGAGGAAAAGGCTTTTCTGGGGGACGTCCCTTTAGTGTTACGAGAGTATCTAAAGCTTGTGTAGAAGTTGCATCAACTGCAAAGGCATAAAAACTTTCCGTAGGAACCACGGCGATTTTATTTTCCTTCAAATGTTTTAAGGCTCGATCTACATCTGCATTTTTCATGCTCACAGAAGTCAAGCATCCTTGCCAATGTCTGTACGATAATTCATACCGTCAAAAGAAATATGCTTTATGTTGTCATACACCCGGTCTCGACAGAGCTCTATGTTATCTTCTAAGGCACATACAAGCAAAACTCTCCCCCCACTGGTCACAAGTTTCTGATCTTTTCTTTGTGTTCCCGCATGAAATACCAAAGCATGGTCGATAGAATCGACTCCTTGTATTGGATCATACTTTCTTACCCCTGTAGGATATCCATGAGCAGCAATAACCACTCCCAGACATGGTTTTGAACTCCATTGAATTTGATTTTGACCCAAATCTCCCTTTGCTGCGGCTACAAAAGTTTCAAGCAAGTCGCTTTCAATCCGAGGCAATAGAACTTGCGTTTCTGGATCTCCAAAGCGAACATTGAATTCCAAAACTTTGGGGCCATCATGTGTAATCATCAGGCCAATATACAAAATGCCCCGATACGAAAGTTTCTGTTTTTGAAATTCATCCAACAAGGGTTCAACAATTTCTCGACATACCTGCTGTGACAACTCTTTGGTAAAAATAGGAGAAGGAGAATACGCGCCCATTCCCCCGGTATTGGGTCCCTGATCTTGATCAAGAAGTCTTTTGTGATCTTGAGAACTTTCAAAAAGTTGATAGCTCTTGCCATCGCTGATCAAAATGACCGAGCACTCTCGCCCTTCTAAAAATTCTTCGCACACGACTTTCGGATCTGAGCCAAAAATAAAATCTTGAAAAAGCTCTTTGGAGTATTCTAAGGCTTGGCTTTGATTTTCACATATTCGGACGCCTTTTCCACCTGCAAGACCATCATATTTCATCACCAAAGGATAAGAACTCTCACCAAGATAAGCATCTAAGTCTTTCTGATTTTGAAAGCTTTGATATGCAGCTGTGGGAACCTTTGCTGCTTGCATGATTTTTTTTGCAAAGTGTTTCGAGCTTTCAAGCTGCGCGGCTTGTTGATGTGCTCCAAGAATCAAAAGATTTTCCTTCGTAAAAAGATCTACAATCCCGAGCTGTAGTGGTTTTTCTGGACCTACCATCGTAAAATCAATGGCCTGCTTTTTTGCAAAATCAAGCAAGCCCTGTAGATCATCATCTGCAATGGCAACCCGGCTGCATTTTTGAGTGCTGTCAATTCCAGCATTTCCAGGCGCTACAAAAACGTGGTCCACCTTTGGGCTTTGGGAAAGTTTCCATGCCAGTGCATGCTCTCTACCCCCACCCCCAACTACGAGAATTTTCACTTGTCTTGACTCCTCACCATTGCCAATTAGTGTTTAAAATGTCTGTATCCTGTAAACACCATTGCAATTCCATGCTCGTTGGCAGCTTCTATGACTTCTTCATCTCGAATCGAACCCCCTGGCTGAATGATACAACTTACTCCGTGTGAAGCCACTTGATCGATACTGTCTCGAAATGGAAAAAATGCATCTGAAGCCAAGGCTTTTAATCCTTCTTTTTGCGCAACATGTTTTTGCATGGCAATGACACTGGAATCAACCCGACTCATTTGGCCAGCTCCAATGCCCAAACTCTGCACTTCATTGGCAATGACAATGGCATTGGATTTGACATGCTTGACAACTTTCCATGCCAGCTCCAGGGCTCTTCTTTGCTGCTCTGTCACTTGCAATTGAGTTACAACTTTTGCTTCCGCGATGGGTGTAAGTAAGTTGTCTCTCTGTTGAATCAAGTATCCATTTCCAATACTGCGAATGTATTGACTGGGCCATTTTTGGGAAAGCTCTTTGAGATTGACTCGTAGAACCCTGAGATTTTTCTTTTTCGAAAAAATGTCTAGCGCTTTGCTGTCATAATCAGGAGCAATGACAATTTCAGTAAATGTTTTATTGATGGCTGCGGCTGTATCCGTATCTACTTTTTGAGTCAGACAGACAATCCCTCCAAAAGCCGAAACCGGATCACAAGAAAGTGCTCGCTCGTAAGCTTCCAGCAAATTGTTATCAGACAAAGCTAGGCCACAGGGGTTGCTATGTTTGAAAATACCCACAGCTTTTTCCTGAGAAAATTCATACATCAATTCCAGGGCTCCATGAGCGTCCAACAAGTTATTGTAAGACAGTGCTTTTCCCTGCAAGACTTCATCAAATATCGAATTGTCTTGATCATTGGGAATATAATATGCAGCTGCCTGATGAGGATTTTCACCGTAGCGCAGAAACTGATGTTTTTTTACATGAAGGGTTTTTTCAGAAGCTAGATCCACATCATCATTTGAACTTTCTGTCACCGGACGAAAATAAGAAGAGATTGCCTGCTCATATTGACAGGTTCTTTCAAAGGCCTGCGCGCTGAGCTGTCTTCTCAGCGACAAACTGATCTGGCCCTTATTTTTTTCCATCTCATCAAGAATTAAGGGATATTGGCGCGCATGGGTCGCGACAGATACATGATGAAAGTTTTTTGCAGCGGCTCGAATCATCGTAGGTCCACCGATATCGATTTTTTCTATGGCCTGATCTTCCGTAACGCCTTCTTGTGATACCGTTTCTTCAAATGGGTAGAGATTGACAATCACAAGATCGAAAGTTTTAATGTCATGGGCCTGCAGCTGCTCTTGATGTGTAGGATCATCGTGCTTAGCGAGCAATCCTCCATGAATTTTAGGATGAAGTGTTTTAACCCTTCCTCCTAAAATTTCAGGAAACTCTGTATAAGTAGAGATTTCAATCGCAGGAAGATCTCTCTCTCGAAGATAGGCGTAAGTTCCTCCAGAGGAATAAATTTCCACTTGATGATCAACCAAGGCTTTGGCCAAAGAGTCAATCCCTGTTTTGTCACTGACACTGATCAGCGCACGCGAGATTTTTTTCATTGTCATACTAAAAACCACTTCCTGCAAAAGCCGGAATCAAAGCTTTAAAATCGTTATCGGTAAACTCAAGACCTAAACCAAAGAAAGGTTCTATTCCTCCTTGCTCATTGAGGGCATCATTGAGCCCACCTGTGAGAAGCAAATGTTTGTATATGGTCAAAGTACCGTAGGTTCTCACAATAGGTTGATTTCCGGGTCTGGCCAAATCAAATGCTTCAACACTGAGAACCAATTTATCTTTGAGCAAATGATAGTCAACAGCTACGCCTCCTTGACTTCTAAATAGACCTACACGCAATGTTGCATCCCAAAAACGCTTTCCGAATTGAACTGAATAGGTAAGTCCACTTCCCGTTTGAATGGTTTGTGTGGTCGTACTTACATTTCCAGAATTGATGATCGTATCTGTCACGACCGTTTCCCCTTTGGGCGCGTCCACAAGTTCAATCAAGAAAAACTTATCCGGAGTTGGCAATACCATAGCACCGAAGTAGTTTTGGAGATCTCCCGTTGTTGGAAGAAACTCACCCCGATATCGAAATTTTAGCTGAGTCCGATTGATCAAACCAAAAGTTTGATTCAGACCCGCCAGCGCACCATTGAGCTGATCAACGGTGTCATCATCGTTGAGGAGTCGCCCGACTGTTCCTTCGCCACGTTCAATTTTTTCTGTAATGTTTTGAATCGACTCCATGGTTTCGTTGAGATTGGCTGTAGCCATAGCTAGATCGCCACCTTCATCAAAGTCGTCACGAAGTGCTCCGGCAACTTTTTCTAAAGAAGCCAACAACGATGTTATGGTTTCTTTATTTTCTTTGGCAATGTCATTGACATGACCCGTGAGTGATTCCAAATTGGCAATCATAAAGCCTATTTTTTGTTGGTTTTCTCCGACCATGTCATCGAGCTTATCTGTAATGTCCCTAATGTTTACAACCGTCTGACCCAATGCCCCTTGGGGATTGTCAGACTGAACGAGCTCTTTCAACACCTCGGCTGTTTCTGCTAAAGTTGCAGTAATGCGCTCAAAATCACTTTGGGACATGGTTCTTTTGATTTCACCTTCATCTTCAATCAAGGCAAGGTCACTGTTTCCTGGATTGAGAACGACATAGCGATCTCCCAGAGCGCCTCGATCTTTGATCAAAATCATAGCATCTTCATAGACCTTTACGGTCTTTTTCATTCGTACTGCGACACGTGCGCGGTTGTTAACAAGAGAGATTTCTTCTACATAACCACTGGGAATCCCCGAAACTTCTACGGGTACATTTTCAACCAATCCCGAAACCGATTCAAAGTATGCGTAGTAGCGCTGGGTAGAACCTGGTCGTATAGAACCTCTATCATTGACTCGAACGGACATGTAAATGATCAAAAGCATGCCTGCCAGAGCAAAGGCTCCAACCACAAACTCAATTTTCGTTTTTTTCATCCTCGTGCATTCTCCAAATTCGCATGCGCATCTAAAAACTCCCGCACAAAGGGGTGACTAGAGTGCTTGAAATCTTCAGTGCTTCCATCCTGCACCACTTGACCTTCAAAAAACATCACAACCTGGTCCGCCACACGATAGGTCAAAGGCAAATCATGATTGATGATCAAAAAAGTTACAGGATACCTATCGTGCGTTTCCAAAATCAAATCACCAATGTTTCCTGTTGTGATCGGATCCAAACCCGTTGTAGGTTCATCAAACAAAACAATTTTTGGATCAAGGATAAGAGCCCGAGCCAAACCCACACGCTTTCTCATGCCTCCCGAAAGTTCACTTGGCATTTTAGTCTCGACATTGTGGAGCCCTACATCTGCAAGCTTGGTCTGAACACGTTCAGCAATCTCTTGATCTGAAAAATCAGTGTGCTCATAGAGAGGAAAACTCACGTTCTCAAAAACATTCATATCATCAAAAAGTGCCGCA
>JAGRAX010000037.1 GCA_020434365.1 Bdellovibrionales bacterium | reverse complement strand
AGCTGAATTTACATGGAATTTCATGACTTAGAGGTCTTTCTTTCGGTAGCAAAAGAGAAAAGCTTTTCAAGGGCTGCAAAAGCTGTGCTTCGTACTCAGCCCGCAGTAAGCTTGTCTATACGGAGATTGGAGGAAGAGCTTGGAGAGCGGCTTTTTGACCGCTCCAACAAAGAGCCCATCCTTACCTATGAAGGCGAACTTTTGCTCGATTATGCAGAGCGCCTTCTTAATTTGAGATCCGAAATCAAACCCGCGTTTACAGAAATGAGAAACCTCCACAGAGGCAAGGTCAAAATCGGTTCCAATGAGATTGGAATTCTTTTTTTGCTCCCCTATCTGTCGAAATACCATAGTCAGTTTCCTCACGTAAAATTGGAAATTACCCGCGTCTTATCAAAGGACGTACCCAAAGAGCTCTCTCAAAGAAACATTGATTTGGGGGTCATGTCCTATACTCCTGAAGAGCAAGGTCTAGAATCCCAGGTCATTCAACAAGATACAGTGAGTTTTGTTGTATATCCTGATCACCCTATGGCCAATCAAAAGAAAGTATCCATTCGTAAACTCGGTACTGAGACTTTTACAGCTCATAATGTTCACTCCTTTTATCGTACAGAAATTGAGAGGTTATTTAAGAAATATAATGTTCCACTTCACATTAATGTCGAGCTTCCTTCCATTGAATCCATCAAACGCTTTGTGGAAATGGGTCAAGGCGTGGCCATCATTCCTAGAATTTCAATTATGCACGAACTCGAACGAGGAACGCTCAAAGAAGTACAAATTGAAGAATTGACCGTAAATCGCAATTTGCAACTGGTCTATCGTCGAGGAGACCTCCTTTCTCATGTCCCTAAGGCCTTTTTAAGGCTGATTACACATACCGACGAAGAAGAGGCATTCGATCATCAGGTGGAAGAAAAAAAGAAAAAAATCTCAAGAAAAAAGAAAAAGTAGCTCTTGCTTTGGAGGGGGCTTGTGCCTATTCTACCGAGCATGAAACCTCATGAATCGCAAGACTCGAATTCTCGTTTTGAAAAAACATATGGCGAAAATCACGGGCAAAAGTGTCTTTCGTCTTCAAAAACAAAAGTCCTACGTTTTTTTTCTGCATGTAAGCAGGGCTTTGAAAATCTTTTATTGAAGTTTCGAGATCAGAATTCCAATGTAGTTCGGCAAATCGGTGTGGGATTGTTCCTCACTCTACTGATCTCGTCTTTTCTTTTTGTAGGAGGAATGTTTTTACTTTTTGTGCTTTTGGCTATGGCAGTCTCTCACTTGATTCGTATGCTCTTTTCTCCAAAGAAAAACAGTCTATTCCGTTGAACAAAAACAAATCATTGACACGTATTAAGGCAAAAATGAATATCAATAGCTAGATAATAACTGAGCCTGTTGAGACTTGTAAAGCTGCTGTTCTAGTGAAACATATCCCACTTCTTCCGCCAATGTACCTGCATGATCCAAGTAGTAGTTTACGAACTTTTGAACCTCGGGTTTTTTCCAAGAGTTTTTATTCAAGTACATAAAAATAGGTCGTGAAAGCGGTTTGTAACTGCCATCAGCTATCGTTTCATGAGAAGGAAATGTGGGCTTGCCTTCGTTTCCATATCTAATAGGAATAAGCTTTAAGCGAGAGGCATTTTCTCTGTAGTACGCAAAACCAAAATATCCCAGGGCATACTGGTCTCCAGAAACTCCATGAACCAACACATTGTCATCTTCGCTGGCGGTAAAGTCCGATCGAATGGCTTTGGACTCCCCGACAATGGTTTCTGTAAAATAATCAAAAGTCCCTGAATCAGGCCCAGGACCATAAAGTTTGATTTCTTCGTTGGGCCAAGAAGCATCTAGATCCGCCCACGTTTTAATGCGACTGTTAGGTTTCCAGATTTCTTGGAGCTGATCAGTGCTAAGCGAAGTTACAAAATTATTTTTTGGGTTCACAATCACGGCAATCCCATCATAGGCTACCTGCAACTCCTGATAGTCTACACCAGCATCTTTTGCCTGAGTGGCTTCACTGTCTTTAATAGGGCGAGATGCGCCTGAAAGATCGATTTCGTTGGCAATGAGTTTTTTCATTCCTCCTCCCGTACCTGAAAAGCCAACAGTGACTCTAATTTCACGGTGTTCTTTCTGAAACTCTTCTGCAACAGCTTCCGTCAATGGGAATACTGTGCTGGATCCATCGATTTTGACGAGTCCAGAAATTTTTTCTGTTTGCTGTCCTTGCACCTGGCCTGTATTTTGCTTTTTTTCGCAGGCAGAAAAACTCGCAATACTCAAAAGAAGTGAAAATGAAATAATTGTACTTACATAATGATTCATCGATGGATTCTCCTATTTTTGCCTTCTTAGACCACAAATTGCGGCGTTTTCCAAATTAGGATTTGATTAATTTTTTTGATCCACTCTTGATCCGAAAGATATTTTCAGGATCTAACTTGAATTTTAAAAGCTTTGAAGATATTCCACGGCAGTAGCGACAAACCAGACAATCTATGCATACACTACCCCTCAAATAGGCCTTTCATCATGCTCAGCACTTCCACAGATCATAAAAAATTTGGAATGATACGGGGTGTATTTATCCCCAGTATTCTCACTATTTTTGGTGTCATTATGTATCTACGACTGGGCTGGATGGTCTTCCACGTAGGTATTGTCGGCAGCGTGACAATCATTACCATTTCGAGTCTTATAACGTTTATGACGGGATTGTCGATCGCGGCAACAGCCACGAACATGAAAGTCGGCGCTGGCGGTGCATACTATATGATTTCTAGATCTTTTGGAATCGAGGCTGGTGCAGCCATAGGCATTCCCCTATTCTTCGCACAGGCCTTAGGCATTGCTTTTTATATTACAGGTTTTTCTGAATCGTTAAGTTATATATTTCCCGAACTTTCAACCAAACTGGTAAGTCTGCTCTCCCTAGGTATGTTAACGGCAATTACCCTATTTTCAGCGGAAATTACGCTTAAAATTCAATCTTATATCTTTGCAATCATTTGCTTGTCCTTGGCATCATTTTACCTTGGTGATGTGTTGCCTCCAAATCAAGAAGCGGCTTCGAAACTCAACGAAATTTCCAAACTTCCCTTCTGGTCTGTTTTTGCAGTCATTTTTCCTGCAGTGACAGGGATTGAAGCAGGACTGGCCATGTCCGGAGAACTTAAAAACCCATCCAAAGCTCTACCCACAGGAACCCTATTGGCAGTGTTGATGGGCTTTGGAGTTTATATCAGTATTCCTATTTTGTTGTACTATCGAAGTCAGCCATCAGATCTTGCAAGTAACTATATGATTATGAAAGACATTGCTCTTGTGGGTGGACTCATTGTTGTAGGTCTTTGGGGTTCGACCATATCGAGTGCTCTTGGATCCTTGATGGGCGCTCCAAGAACCTTACAAGCTTTGGCCAAAGATCGCGTGGTCTTTGATTTTTTTGGGAAAGCCAGTGGGGAAAAGAGCCTTCCCCAAAGAGCAACTCTTCTCTCCGCAGGAGTTGCACTTATTGCCATCAGCTACGGCAACCTCAATAGCATTGCAACTGTACTGACGATGTTTTTTCTCACCTCTTACGGCTTTCTGAACATTGCTGCATGTATTGAATCTCTCATGGGAAACCCTTCCTGGAGACCAAGCTTCAGAACGCATTGGAGTATTTCTTTAGTTGGAGCAATTTCTTGTCTCTTTATTATGCTTATGATTGATGCTGGAGCTACGATTATTGCAACCGTATGTGTCGTAGCAGTATTTATCTCAACCAAAAAACGAGAACTCGGACAAAATTGGTCTGATACCATAAGAGGAATTCTCTTATCTCTTGCAAGGTACTCAATTTATCACTTGTCTCAATACAAAGCAGATGCAAGAACTTGGAGACCCAATATCCTTGTTCTCAGTGGATCTCCTCAAAAACGCTGGGAGATGATTCAACTTGGACACGCGCTCACAAAAAATAAAGGATTCTTGACCGTTGGAAGCGTACTCGAACAAAAGGATGTAGAGCAATCCCGTAAATTTTCAATTGAAGAATCGATCAAAGATTTTTTGAAAAAAAATGGAATTCAAGCTCTTGCGGAGGTTCATTTTGCTCAAAGCTTTGCTACAGGAAGCAAAGCCATGATTTCCAACTATGGTGTAGGAACTCTGAAACCCAATCTATTGATGCTGGGAGATACTCAAAAAGAAGACAAAGTCACGCAGTACTGTCAGCTAATTATGGACACCCATAGAATGAAAAAAAATATTTTGATTTTTAAAAACCAAAATATTGCGCAGCCGCAGATTGGCTTTCCTTGGGCCGAGCATCTGTCAAGCATTGATGTCTGGTGGGGACGAAGACACCAAAATGCTAATCTCATGCTAGCATTGGCGTATCTGATTTCCAGTCAAAACCGAAAGCAAGCCGGCAACATTACATTGAAATCAACCATTTTACACGAAGATGAAAAATCTTCGGCAACGCAAAGCCTTAACTCAATCATTGAACAAGGACGTTTGAAAATATCTCACAAGATCTATACCTTGGGAAAAGGTCAAAACTATTTTGATATGATGGCTCGAGAGTCTGAGTCTACAGGGCTGGTTTTTATGGGGATTCGCCCCCCGGAAGAAAACGAAAGCTGTGAAGAGTATGCAGAATACTACAGACGTTTGATGGGTCTGACACAAGCTTTTCCCAAACTTTGTATGGTTTTAGCCTCGGAAGAGGTTCAATTTAAGGAAATTTTTAGATGATCTCTACCTGGTTGGAATTTTTACTCTGTGGATGTGCCATTGGCTTTTCTGGATATTTTTTATCCGTTTTTGGAGATCAACTCGCACAGAAGACAAAAATGGGCCACAGCTTTATCGGACTTACACTCATCGCAGCAGTAACCTCATTTCCCGAGCTTGGATCAGGAATAGGCGCCATCACCCTGGCAAACTCTTCAGATTTGGCAGCTGGAGGTATTTTTGGAAGCTGCATGTTCAATGTATTTATTTTGTGTATTTTAGATCTACTTCATCGAAAAAAATCAATATATCAATACACCAGTGCAACCCAGCTTCCACTTGGCATTCTTGGAATTCTTTTTCTCGGATATTCTGGATTCATTGTATCTTTGAGCTATTCACCACTACAATTTTTGCATCTTTTAGGTGCATGGCTCTCTCTTCCTTTGTTCATTGCCTACATTGTATTTTTGACAAACTATTCCAACCAGGAAGTTGCCGCGAATAAACAAGACAAAGAGAGTCAAAATCCTGCCTCACCAAAACTTGCTACCATGATTTTAGGCTTTGTCATTTCATGTCTATTTGTTGTGGCTTCTGGACTTTATCTTCCTGTTGTAGGTGAAAAACTCGTTCATGAAATGGCCTGGTCTGAGAGTTTTTTTGGAACACTGCTTTTGGCGATATCCACTTCCCTTCCCGAGCTTGCTGTCACATTGAGTTCACTCTCAATCGGGGCCATCGATATGGCTCTGGCAAATATTTGGGGAAGCAACCTTTTCAATCTTGCGATTCTTTGGATTTTTGATCTGTTGATGCAAGGTTCTATTTTTGCTCAAATTTCCACCACTCACTTGATCAGCATCATGACTTCCATCGTCATGAGCGGCCTTGCAATGATAGGAATTTACCTCAAACCAAAAAAAAACCTTGGTTTATATTTAAGCTGGCCTAATTTTCTGATGGTGATTTTATATTTTCTTACACTTTTCAGTCTTTTTTAATTTTATGAATTTGGTTTCAATTCATTTGATGATATAGACAGCTCGCAGCGTCGTTACGTATTGATAGTACAGCAAAAGACCGTCTTTGACGGATGCGAGGCATTCATGAAAATAAATATCCATATCCAAGAGTATGCTCTACTCTCAATGGCCGCTTTTTTTATCATCACCGCTGGCTCAGTCTCTCTAAAAGCAGAGGAAAGTTGCCTGCTTGATCGCGCGCGCACCTTAGAGTTGATTCGCAACAACAATCTATCGAGCAAAATTGCTCAAACTCAAATGATCAAGAGTCAGAAAAATTCTGAATTTGCAAAATCTGTATATGACCAAAATATCTCGATAGCAGCCAAACACACATTAGACAAAAGCGATCGTGTGGTCTCATTTATGGGAACCAAAGATGAAATCACAAGCATTTCCACTCAATACCGAAAAGCTTTTTCGAGTGGAACTCAAGTTTATGGAGGTATCACATCCACTCGGCAATCTAATAATGGCCCATTCACAACCGTCAACCCTGCTTTTGATACCGTTTTATCTTTTGGTGTAAGACAGCCTCTTGTAAATAATGCTTTCGGAAGGCAGTTTAGAAATGATGTCGAAATTGCAGAAAAACTTGCCAAATCTGAGACAAAATCACTAGAAAGAAAACAAGAAGAGTTGGCCATTGAAATCTTGTTTGAATACTGGAATTGGATTGCCAAACATCAGGACCTTCTTTTACTCAAGCAAGCAACAAAAAGAGCTCAGGATTTTTTACAAATCACAAAAAGTCAACTGCAATATGGAACCTCAGAAAGCACGGATTATTATGCCGCCCAGTCTAATTATTTGAGTCAATTGGAAGATCAAACGCGTGCAGAAAATGATGTAGACAACTCATATCAGATGCTATCTTTTTATTTGCAACTGGACTCGGAAAATGTGGCTTGTAAAAGCAGTCATGAAAATCTTTATAAAGAGATAGACTATTCTTTATTTTCAGATCCAGAAAGCGCAAAAGAGTCTAGGACAGATCGGGATTCCTTAAAAATTGCTCTCGACCTTACAAAAATCCAAGTTCAAAAAAATCAAAACAATCAGCTGCCTAATCTAGACCTTGTTTCATCTCTAGATCTCAATGCTGTAGATGGAAATTGGAGTGATTCTATGGGAAAATCTTTTTCCTCTTATCATCCAAAGTGGTTTATTGGAGCAGAGTTTTCTATACCTTTAGAGAAAAGAAAAGAAAAAACTCAGCTCATTCAAGCTCAACTCGATGAAAAAATCGCCAAAATCAGAATTCAAGAACTCGATGCCCATATAGAAAAATTAATTGAAACAAAAATTTCAACATTAAAAAGTTTGGAAAAAAGAATTCGGGACATCAATCAGGTTGTAGATTTTGAAAGCAAAAAATTACAATCTGCAAAGAGAGACTACCAACTTGGTAGACAAACGGCACTTACAGTTATTTTGTATCAACAGGATTTAATACGAGTCAACAGAAGAAAACTCAGCTTAGAATTGGAGTATAGGTTGTCTCTAGAGGAGTTGCAATTTATCCGAGGGGAGATTTTATAGATGTTCTTGGGAAAGTTACCTGAGTTTGGAGTCAACAATAAACTCATTGTAAATTTATTTTCTGTTTTTATTGTACTTGCAGCTATATTTACATACAAAACCATAAAAAGGGAGGCCTTTCCTAATTTTTCGTTTGATATCGTAACCATTTCTACAGTGTACCCGGGTGCAACTCCTGAAGAAATTGAAACTCTTATCACTCAACCCATTGAAGATGAAATTAAGGCGGTAAGTGATATCAAAGAGACCTTATCTGTTTCTACTGAAGGATATTCTCTTATTTATATTACATTGGATCCTGATACTAAAAATAAATCTAGAGTCGTCAACGACATCCAACAGGCCGTAAATAAAGTCGATGACCTTCCCCCAAATTTGGAAAAGCTGCCCATAGTAACCGAACTGAGAACGCAAGACTCTCCGATCATAGAAGTAACCTTATCTGGAAAACTCACACGTCAGGAAATTCAAGACCTTGCACTCAAACTAGAAACTCAGCTAGAAGAACTTGACGAAGTATCCACAATTGTAAGAAATGGGTGGAAAGAAAAACAAATTTGGGTTGAGCTGGATCCCGAAAAACTTCATCACTATAAAATTTCTGCAGATACAGTCGCTCGAGCTGTTCAGCTTCGTAATGTGAATATTCCTGGCGGAAAAATTTATGGCAAAAATTTTGAAACCCTACTTCGTACCAATACAGAATATAAAACAGTAGAAGAAATTGATGACATCGTAGTTCGATCTAATACGACTGGACAAATTGTACGAGTAAGAGATGTAGGAAAATCATCGTATCAGTTTCAGGACCAAGCGACCTCTCTACGTGTTGACGGAAGCAGCGCTGTAGGATTGGTGGTAGTAAAAAAAGAACGTTATGACATCATCAAATTAGTAGATAAAGTAAGCAAAACTGTAGATCGATTTTCTGCTCAGGCGCCCAAAGAGCTTCATATTGCTTATGTCAATGATATATCATTTTTCGTAAAGCGTAGACTTGGAATTTTGACGAACAATGGAACTGTAGGGCTTATTTTTGTTCTTTTGGCACTGTTCATTTTTTTGAGCCCTCCCATAGCATTTTGGACGGTGATTGGCCTCCCTGTTGCAGCGGGTACTGGACTTTGGGTGATGAAATACTTTGGAATCAGCATCAATTTGATTTCTATGTTTGGACTCATCATGGTCTTAGGAATGTTGGTAGATGATGCAATCATTGTAGCCGAAAATATATATAGGAAAATGGAAGAAGGTTTGGATTTAAAACTAGCTGCCATTGAAGGCACAAAAGAAGTCATCAAACCTGTGTCAACTGCAATCATGACTAGCATCTTGGTTTTTTTACCTTTGTCAATGATGACAGGAATTTTTGGGAAGTTTGTGTTTGCCATTCCAGTAGTGGTGATCATTATGCTCCTTGCAAGTTGGATTGAATCCATGTGGATTCTTCCATCTCATTTGACTGAGTTTCCCAATATTACAAAACGCTTTTTAGGAAAAGCCACAGCAAATAAATCCACTTCAATCATCACACCTTTAAAAAAATACTATGAGATTTTTTTACAAAAGATACTTCCTCTACATACTCCTGTTACATTTTTAACTTTTTTCCTTATTGTTATCGGTATTTATTGGGGAATCAAAACCACTCCTGTGAACCTTTTTCCTGGAGAAGGAATAGAAATATTTTTCATTCGAGGAGAATCTGAAATTGGCACCCCATTGGAAATTACACAGCAAAAATTTGTAGAATTAGAAAAAATTGTAGCTGAGCTTCCGAAAGAAGAAGTAAAAAATTATGTAACGGTGTCAGGGAAAATCGAAAACGACCCAAATGATCCTTTCAACATACGAGGATCACATGTTGGACAAATGATTGTGTATCTTACACCTGAGCAAGATAGAGAGCGAACAGCAAAGGAAATCACGCAGGAACTTCGACCCAAGCTCGAAGCCTTCAGTCGATTTGAAAAACTAACCATAGAAGAAGTCAATCCAGGACCACCACAAGGTAGACCTGTTGCTGTTAGAATCCGAGGAGAGAGCTATGAAATTCTCGACGAGATCGCTGAAAAAGTAAAACATGAACTTTCTCTCATTTCAGGTGTCTACGATATCAGAGATGATCTAGAAGATGGAAAAAAAGAACTCAACATCATTGTCGATGAAAAAGTTTTGGCTCAAACGGGTCTTACACCTACGAGCGTGGCAAACTCTGTCCGTACAGCTTATGAAGGGTTTTTAGCGGCAATCATCCAAGAAGGTGAAGAGGAAACCAATGTACTTGTTCGTTTACATCAAGCTGCCAGATCTTCATCAGAAGCCTTATCCAAGCTTTTTGTAGAAAATACACGGGGATATCAAATTCCTTTGTCTAAAATTGTGAGTTTGGAGGAAGGTGTGGGTTACAACTCCATGAAACACTATAAAGGAAAACGAACTGTAAGCGTAACATCTGAAATAGACGAAGAAAAAACAACTTCAATGGAAGTCAATCAAATGCTGCAGCAAAAGATTGAAAATATTGAAAAAGACTATCTTGGCTATAGCATAAGTTATGGAGGCGAATACGAAGAGACAAACGAATCTTTGGGAAGCTTACTCCGTGCATTTGTTTTATCTATTTTTCTGATCTTTATCATTCTTGCAAGCACTTTTAATACTCTGACTCAGCCATTTCTTATCATGCTTGCAATTCCATTCAGTCTCTTTTCTGCAATTTATGCATTGAAATTTCATGGTGAGCCGTTTAGCTTTCTGGCCATGATTGGAATGATCGGTCTTTCTGGTGTGTCCGTCAACGATTCTATTGTGCTCATTGATTTTATCAACGAAAAAAGAAAAGAATATTCGGACGCACTAGAGGGCGTAATTGAGGCTTGTAAGATACGGCTTCGACCCGTTCTTCTCACCAGTATCACCACGGTGGTTGGTTTGATTCCCGTGGCTTATGGTATCGGCGGCGGTGATCCATTTTTAATGCCCATGGCCTTAGCTATGGCTTGGGGATTGGCATTTGGAACCATTTTGATTTTATTTTTGATCCCCAATGCCTATTTAACCATGAAAAAGTATCCTCTAGGATCTATTGCAGGACTTTTCTCCCCTCTCATTGCTATAGGTATGATTCAATCCCCTCTTTCCAAGGTCCTTCCGACAAAAGTTGGAGGAATCATGCTTGTAGAGGTTTTAGCTTTTTCTATGATGATGGCGATCCCATTTTTTATTGTCGGAGTGAAACGATTTGCTTTGTTTATTTTTGATAAGATGATGAATCTTGTTTCTAGAATTTTTTAGGAGTTATAATCATGGCTGAATTATTCAATTCATTTTTGCTAGTTTTTATTCCAACCTTTATTGCTATGGATTCAGTTGGGGTACTTCCTTATTTTATAGGGGTTGTGCAGCCGCTACCTAAAGAAAAGAAAAATGCTGTACTTTTACAGGCTGTACTCACGGCTGGGGTCGTGGGAATTGGATTTGTTTTTTTAGGAAATGCTATATTGGATTTTTTGGGAATTACGATCTCCGACTTTAGAATCGCAGGCGGACTCATTCTGCTCATTTTGTCCATTCATGATCTTATTTCACCAGAAAAAACTCGTAGAAAACCTTCTGATACAGTCGGAGTAGTTCCTTTAGGAATGCCGCTGATCATGGGACCTGCTGTATTGACTACCATTATTGTTTCTAACGAGAGCGTAGGTATTTGGATGACGCTTTCAGCTTTGTTAGCAAACCTTTTCATTACATTTATAATTTTCTCGATTTCTTCTCCCTTTATACGTTTTTTGGGAGATGGTGGAGCCAAAGCTCTGAGTAAACTTGCAAATATTCTGCTCGCCGCTTTTGCCTTGATGATTATTCGCGTAGGTCTAGTGGATATGATAGAAACATATTTCTAATGAGAACTCAGTTTTTTATTTGGAATCTATTTTTTTTATTTGCCTGTCTTTTTTTATCTCATTTTATCCCTATCTTTTGCTATTTGAGTGCTGTCCTGCTGCTCTTCTTTATATGGGGATGTTTTGATGTGTTTCAAAAGAAACATACGATTTTAAGAAATTTCCCCATTGTCGGGCATGTTAGATATTTGTTTGAAAAAATTCGACCCGAGATTAGCCAGTATTTTATTGAATCAAATACGGACGGAAAGCCCTTCAGTAGGGAAATGCGCTCTGTGGTCTATCAAAGAGCAAAAAAAGAATTAGATACTCTTCCTTTTGGGACACAAAAAAACGTATATCAAGAAGGCCACGAATGGATTTGTCATTCTATGTTTCCTATACGTGTGAACGGACAAGACCTTAGAATTCTTATCGGCACACATCAATGTGAAAAGCCATATTACGCAAGTCTTCTCAATATATCAGCTATGAGCTATGGAGCCTTGAGCAAAAATGCAATTGAAGCTTTAAATATGGGCGCCAAATTGGGCAACTTTGCTCACAACACGGGTGAAGGGGGAATTTCTCCCTACCACCTTACTCACAAAGGGGATCTGATTTGGCAATTGGGAACTGGGTATTTTGGAGCTAGAACTTTAGATGGAAAATTTGATCCAGAGTGTTTCGAAATCAAAGCCAAGAATCCTCAAATTAAAATGATTGAAATTAAACTCTCCCAGGGCGCAAAACCTGGTCATGGCGGCATTCTTCCTGGTGTCAAAGTTGATCAAGAAATAGCGCAAATTCGAAATGTAGAAATTGGAAAAGACGTTTTATCCCCTCCGCAACATTCAGCATTTTCAAATCCTGCTCAGCTGGTAGATTTTTTACAGCTTCTCAGAAGGAGAAGCGGAGGAAAGCCTATTGGAATCAAACTATGTTTAGGTCTTCGTAGAGAGTTCGATGAACTTTGCAGGGAAATGAAGGATAAAAAATCTTTTCCGGATTATATCGCGATAGATGGAGGAGAAGGTGGTACGGGAGCGGCGCCATTGGAATTTTCCAATTCGGTTGGATATCCACTCGATGATGCCCTTCTCTACGTAGACCATACTTTAAAAACCTATGGAATACGAGATCATATGACTGTGATTTCTTCAGGTAAAATCATTACAGGATTTGATATTATCAAGCATCTGGCTCTTGGGGCGGACCTCTGTTACAGCGCTAGAGCAATGATGTTCGCTTTGGGATGCATTCAGGCTCTTCGATGCAATTCAAACCACTGCCCTACAGGCGTTGCAACGCAAGACAAGAACTTGGTTCGAGGTCTTCATGTTCCCAACAAAGCGCAAAGAGTGTTTCAATATCACAAAGAAACACTTGAAAGCGTATCAAGCCTAATGGGAGCTATGGGAATCTCAAACTCCAAAGACATTGAATCTCACCATGTTATGAAACGTGTGAGCAATACGGAAGTATCGAATATCGAAGAAATATCAAATTCTATAAAATGGTCCTAGAAGCAAATCTATACATTAAAATCTAATTTGATCTGCAATATCCAGAACGTAGGAATCAATTTCCTCCTTGGGACTATCAACATCTTCACCCAAACTGTCAACGAGGGTGCAAATCTGACTCATCACTCGAGACGACGTATCAAAGATCATCTTAAGAGATTGTTTTTTTTGAATAAGCTTCTTTCTTGCAGCATTTGCCAATGTTGGATTTCCTGAAATGAGATGATCAATGACCTCAGTAATGACATGAAGCTCTTTTCCCAGCTTATCAAAAACCATACTTTGTTTACTCATTTCATTTTCACGATAATACCCGAACTTTCCTTCGAAGGTTGCGTCTCCATATGTGAGAAGTTTCCTTTTCATATATGAATGTTGCACATTGGTATGGACCCTCGCCTTTAAAATATCCACATGAAAAGGCTTTTGGATATAGTCGGTAGCTCCTGAATATAGATGGCTGACAATTTCTTCCAAATCACTTTTGATGGTCAGAATCAAAAATGGAATTTCTCGATATTTCTTATACCGTTGTACACACTTGAGAAAGGTTTTCCCTCCCATTTTGGGCATCTTAAGATCACAGACAATGCAATCAATATGTTGTTGTTTGAGAATTTTGAGCCCCTCAATTCCATTTTTTGCAAAGAAAACATTATAGTCATCCCCCAAGGTTGAAACAATCAGATGAGCTTCAAGAGAGTTGTCTTCTACTGCCAAAACATTGGGTTTGCTTAAATCTAGTTTTTGTGGTGATGAATCTGGATATAATTGTTCCATAGATCTAGACCTCCCAAAATCAACCCACTGTTGCCATTGGCCTACAACGAGATGAATGTATTTTATATGTGTAATGTTAGTAAAATAAGATCTAAAAAATATTATATGACAATTATAGTTTTTTTTAAATAGCAATATTTTATTATAATTATCAATTAGTTACATTAAAATACTTGTCTGCTGAAGACTTTTGACACAAAAAACAAGCTTTGCACCATGCGTACAACTTGCAAAAACAAAAAGAGGCTGATACGACAAAACCCATGAAATCATTGAAGTTTTTAATAATAACAGTTTTGATCCTAAGTTTTCAATTTTGTACTCAGAAGGGAAAAGAAGAAACACGGGTCCGCTTTATGACCATTGGAACCGGAGGTCTTACGGGAGTATATTACCCCACAGGAGCATCGATGTGTTCAATGATTGATAAAAATGCACTAGGCTCAAAAAATATTCAGTGCAATGTTCAATCTACTGCCGGGTCGGTCTATAATCTTAACGCGATTCACAGTAAAGAAATTGAATTTGGTATTGTTCAATCCGATATGGTGTTTCGAGCATGGGAAGGCTTAGAGCCGTTTCCAGAAAAATATTCCGAACTACGAAGTGTTTTCTCCATCTATTCTGAGCCGATGAACCTTGTTGCCAGAAAAGACGCAAAAATCAGCTCCCTTCAAGATATCAAAGGTAAAAAGGTAAATATCGGAAACCCCGGATCTGGGCAAAAACGAACATCTACAGAACTTTTGACGGCATGTGGAATGACCGAAAGTGATTTGGCACTGGCTGGAAGTTTAAAACCTGCTGAAATGCCGGATGGGTTGAGAGATCAAAAACTTGATGCATACTTTTATACGGTAGCGCATCCAACAGCCAATATTAAAGACATAGCCCACTCGGTTCCCATCACATTGGTACCCTTGGAAGGAGATTGCATCGATCAATTTGTTGAGAGTCACCCTTTCTACGTAAAAACCAAAGTTCCTGGTGGACTCTATGATGGTGTGGAACAAGAAGTGCCTACTTTTGCTGTAAAGGCGACTGTTATGACACACAAAGACACGCCTGATGCACTTGTGAGAGCTTTACTCGATAGCATCGTTACAAATATGGATGAGTTTAAACAGCTTCATCCTGCCTATCGGGACATGACACTGGCATCGATTCAGGAAGGGTTGGTACCCCCCTTCCACCCAGCAGCCAAACGTTACTTTGAACAAGGCAAATAGGAGTACATAGAGCCGTATGAAAACCAGCACATCTAAGCAGGCAAAATTTATTGCGTGGGTTGGATTTGCATGGGCATTGTTTCAAGTCATCGTTCCCATACTCACAATCAACGATACAATTTTACGTAGCGTCCATTTGTCATTTGCATCTTTCTTAGTTTTTTTTTCCTTTCCTAAAAACCAAGATAAAATATCTAAAAAACTTCTCAATGGCTTGTTGTCATGTGTCGCGTGCTTTTGTGCTTTGTATTTATTTATAGATTATGAGGGGCTGTCGGCGCGTCCAGGACTTCCGCTCACAAGAGATCTATTGATCGGGGCCATGGGGCTTATTCTTTTGATGGAAGCTTCAAGAAGATGTCTAGGAATCGCCTTGCCCATTCTGGTGATGATCTTCATATCCTATTGTTTTTTGGGTCCTTACCTCCCTTCTATCATCAGTCATAGAGGCGCATCACTCTCTAAAACCATCTATCATCTTTATCTGACTACGGAAGGAGTATTCGGAGTACCTTTGAGGGTATCCTCTAGTTTTGTATTTTTATTTGTACTTCTTGGTTCTCTCCTTGATCGAGCTGGCGCAGGACAATACTTCATTGATTTATCATTTTCTCTTTTGGGAAAATTTAGAGCAGGTCCTGCCAAAGCAGCTGTTGTTGCCTCTGGACTCACGGGAATGATCTCTGGATCGTCCATCGCCAATACAGTTACTACGGGTACCTTTACAATCCCACTGATGAAAAAAATTGGATTTACTCCAGAAAAAGCAGCTGCTGTTGAAGTTGCAGCTTCTACAAACGGACAACTTATGCCTCCCCTCATGGGAGCTGCTGCATTTATCATTGCAGAATTTTTAGGTATTTCTTACATACAAGTTGTAAAAGCAGCTGCCATCCCAGCTTTTGCGTCTTACATCGGACTGTTTGCATTGGTTCATTTTGAGTCTTATCAATTGGACATTCAAACACTTGATCAGAACATAGAACGTTTTTCTCGCGTATTTTTTCGGGGCGTACATTTTTTTCTACCTATCGTTGCACTGATTGTATCGCTTGGACTGCTCAAACAATCACCAACCATGGCAGCGTTTTATGCATGTATTGCCGTATCGATATTGATTCTTATTCAAGAACTATACCGGAAAAAAAACCAAAGCTTGTGGCTATGGAAAGCTTGTTTGCAAGCAATAAAAGAGCTTTTTGAGTCTTTTTATATGGGCGCTCAAAATATGATTCCCATAGCGATTGCAACTGCCACAGCAGGGATCATTGTAGGGTGCATTACATTGACAGGACTAGGGCAAAGTATCATGAGTGTGATCGAAATTCTTTCTTTCGGTAACATCTATCTTGTTCTCATTTTCGTAGCAATCACTTGTTTGATTCTGGGCATGGGCCTTCCAACCACAGCAAATTATATTGTAGTTTCTTCTCTTGCGGCTCCTATCATACTAAAACTTGGTGCAGCTCAGGGACTTGTCATTCCAGCTATTGCAGCTCACCTGTTCGTATTTTATTTTGGAATTTTAGCGGATGACACTCCACCTGTGGGGTTGGCAGCTTATGCCGCATCTGGAATTGCTCATTCTGACCCCATCAAAACAGGCATCCAAGGATTTACTTACGATATTCGCACAGCCATCCTTCCTTTTATCTTTATTTTTTCTCCTCATATGCTTTTAATCTCTGGGGTCAAAGATCATGAGAGCGCATTTTACGCCTCGAGCTGGATTTGGATCCATTCGATACCCCAAATTGTGGGGATATTTGTAGCAACAAGCGTGGGAATGGTCCTTTTTGCTTCATCAATTTCTGGATATCTTTTTGGGCCTCTTACAACCCTTCCCCGTATTGTCGTTCTATTTTTGAGTTACTCATTTTTTAGATATGATCAAATCGTTCATGCATCGACGTTATTGACCTTAATACATATATGTATTCTTGCTTTGCCTACTGGATACCTGATTTATGATCAGATAAGATACAGAAAGGGCCGCCATGAGTGATTTTGTTGATTCAATGGATAAGTTATCTCACGCATTTGAAGACAAATTTTTTAAAGAGTCAGAAAAAAAGCAACTAGAAACTTTGAAAAAGAAATTTCTAAAGCAGAAAAATATATCTTCTTTAAAAAATGAATTTGGTGACATTGATGAAAACGTTTTAGAAATATTTGATCGCAATCATTTTACTCCTGAGAATATTTTAGCTCTTTTATTTTTTCCCACTTTGTCTGTAGCATGGGCAGATGGAATACTAGATCAAAAAGAACAAGACGCAATTTTGCAAAGTTTGGAGTCTTGTTCAATTGAAAGCTCATCAACCTCTTATCAAATGATTCAAAGCTGGCTTTCTTCCCCACCATCCCAGGAACTTGAAGAGTTATGGGAACACTACATTCATCATGTGTTCTCAAAAATGAGTCCTAATGAAAAAAAAGGTATGTATTTGGCAACCATGTCTAGAGTAAAAAAAATTGCTCAAGCCAGTAGAACATATTTTGGTTTTGGTCCAAAGGCTTCGAAGGAAGAAGAAAAAAAAATTTTAGGATACGAGAATTTTTTTCAATCCATCTTGTAGAGACGACATGAATCAAATTTCATTTCCTTTTGTTTTTGAGAAGCTTCTTTTTTTCTCTCCTTCTCATAAATTTTTTCCTGACACCATAGAACTACATGCTATTTCTAAAGTCTATGATGTTGAGTATCAGAAAAGAAGTTCCAAGTATGCTTGGCACAAACACAAGAATATGATTACGATTTATGGTAGCCACCGCAAAAGGTCTGAAATCCACAAGCAGCTATTTCTTGCATTGAGAGAAGACTGTAAAAAAGCATTTACTCCGAGATTGAAAATGCTATCAGACCAATGGGGTCTTCCTTTTGCAAAAGTACGATACAAAGCCCAAAGGACACTTTGGGGGAGCTGCTCAGACCTTAAAAATCTCAATTTTAATATACGCTTGCTTTTTTTACCTATAGATCTCGTGGAATATGTTTTTCTTCATGAGCTTTGCCACACACAACATCTCAATCATTCAAAACAATTTTGGGACCTTGTTCACTCATTTGAACCCAATTATAAAAAAATGGAGAATCGCCTTCAACATGGAGCACAATACCTCCCTCAATGGGCTCAAATCTAAAATTACATTTTAGCCAGTTGATTGAAAGTATAAATTCCTGTGGAATGATGATCCGACCACGAAATTTGTAAACCATATCTACCCACAGGACGAAATCCAACAGGTTTGATATGCTCTGAAATATCTTCCTTACGAATGATTCTTTGGCCGGTATCTTCACTCACGCATTGAGCACATGGACATTGATATCTTAGTTCTCGACTGTTGATTTTGCTCACATGATCATCTGGCCAGGTAAGAATGACGTGATCATCATCGGAAGAAATTTCTTTGGGACTCATCGTGTTTTCTAGAGTCTTGTCTTCTATTTCTTTGAGCGTCTTTTCCAATTGATCTACTATATTTGAAATCGCTTTGGCAGCTGGTCGATCCTCCCCTAACAAAAAAGGATTCCCTTCATCTCCAGCTTGTGCCAACTTAGCATCGATGGGAATTCCACCCAAGTACGGTATTCCATATTGCTGGGCATGTGCTTTTCCGCCGTCTTTTGAAAATGGATGACTTTCTTGATCACAATGCGGGCAAACAAACCCACTCATATTTTCAATCAAGCCCAAAATAGGAACTCTCACTTCGTCGAACATGCGAATCCCTCTCATGGTAATTCCTACTGCAACCTGCTGAGGAGAAGTGACTACAACCGCGCCTCTCAAACTTGCAAGTTGAGTCAAGGTCAACTGAACGTCACCCGTTCCAGGAGGCAAATCTATAAGCAAATAATCCAACTCTCCCCACTCAACATTGGCCAAAAACTGCTGAATTAGCTTCGTTGCCATAGGACCTCTCCAAATGACAGGAGTTTGATCATCCGTAAGTAAGCCCATAGACATAAAAGAAACTCCATGCCTATGAATAGGGAGAATTTTTCCGTCTTTTTGCTCTGGTTGACTAAATCCAGCCAACATTTTGGGAATCGACGGCCCGTACACGTCGGCATCTAAAAGACCAACTTTATATCCCTTCTTGGCCAAAGCTACCGACAATTGTGTTGAAACCGTTGATTTTCCAACTCCTCCTTTGCCACTGGAAACAGCAACAACATGCTTGATCCGGGCTAAGTTTTGATCCAAAGGAGACAAACTGGGCGTCTGCTTGGCTTGAGGTGAAGATTGATAACGTGGTAATTCTTTTGACATGGCGATGGAATAAACCATTTTCTATGATAATTCAACAGCTTATATTGTTCTGCGCATAATATTTTGAGCCGAAAATGTGGTTTTATGGTATAACCCGGTGCTTACATGAGTTCTTTGCCGGCCAGCATACATAAATATATAGAGGAACCCAGATTGAATGTATATGATACTTCAACCAAGTTGCTACAAGACGGTCCAGAAGTGTTTCATCGGATGATGGAGTTGATTGAACAGGCTCAATCTTCTATTTTACTGGAAATTTATGCTTTCACGGACGACCGGTCTGGATACGCCATTCAGAAGGCGTTAATCAAAGCCCTCCATAGAGGTTGTGAAGTCAAACTCATTTATGACTCCTTCGGAAGCTTCAATACAAAGGCTTCATTTTTCAATAAACTTAAGGACCATGGAGCCAAACTTATGGAATTTCATCCCCTTTGGCCTCCTGGAAAAAAAACATGGCATGTTCGTTGGAGGTCGAGAAACCATAG
>JAGRAX010000036.1 GCA_020434365.1 Bdellovibrionales bacterium | reverse complement strand
TTTGTTAGCGCTGGCTTTGCAGAAGGAGAAGTACCAGTAAAAGACTTAACGTCTTCTAGGGTTACTCTTCCATGATCGCCCGTTCCTTTGACCTCATACAAATCAATGCCTTTTTCACGCGCAAGCTTTCGGGTTGCGGGAGAAGCTAAGACAAGAGAAGGGTCTCCAGTTCCATTCAATGAGCTTGATGTGTCCTGAGTTTGAGAAGCTTCTTTTTGATCTTGCTTCGCTTCTTTTTTTGTAAAGGTCTCTTCATTTTTTTCATGGGCTTGATCGGAAGAGCTTTCTTGACTTACAGCAATCGAAGCAAGTGGAGAACCTACAGCTATACTTTGCCCGGCATCTCCAAATAATTTTTCGATCGTACCTTGTTTGGGTGAAGCAATTTCAACTGTGGCTTTATCCGTCATCAGTTCCACAATCGCCTGATCTTCTTCCACTTTCTCTCCAGGCGCTACCAGCCATTGAACAATCTCACCTTCTGAAACGCCTTCGCCGATATCTGGTAACTTAAATTCAAATGCCATGATCTATTCCTTCCATTTGCTGTGCTTGTTGTTGATTTCGAATCATCGATGAAATAAAAAATTCTCCCGCGCGATAGGAACTGCGAACCAAAGGTCCCGAAGCCACATAGGCAAAACCAAAACTCAATGCGAATGCTTTTAAGGTTTCAAATTTTTCTGGATGCACATATTCGACTACTGCAGCGTGTTTTTGACTCGGACGAAGGTATTGTCCTATGGTCAGAAAATCTACTCCTACGCTTCGCAAATCTTGAAAGGCTTGGTTAAGTTCTTGATCTGTTTCTCCCAGTCCCAACATGATTGAAGACTTTGTGAGTTGTCGAGGATTGATTTTTTTACACTGCTCGAGCACATTGAGAGAGCTGGCATATCCTGATCTTTGGTCTCGAATGCTTCTGGTGAGTCTTTCAACCACTTCGATGTTATGCGCAAAGACCTCTGGCTTGGACGCGCAGAGAGTTTCGATGGACGCAAAATTCTCCTGAAAATCAGGCACCAGTGCTTCTACCAATACTCCCGGACATTCCCTATGAATGGTATCGATGACTTTTGCGAAATGACCCGCTCCGAAGTCTTCCAGATCATCTCGATCCACAGAAGTAAGTACAACGTATTCAAGCCCCATGGATGCTACGGTTTGCGCTGATTTTATGGGCTCGAGGGGATCAGGAGGCAGAGAAGGAATTCCACTTTTGACGGCGCAGAATCGGCAACCCCGCGTGCAAGTATCTCCCATAAGCATGAGCGTAGCCGTTCCTCCCGACCAACATTCTGCAATGTTTGGACACTTGGCTTCTTCACAGACGGTATGTAGTTTTTTGCTTTTGAGGAGCGAAGAAATTTCTTTGTACTTTTGCCCAGAAGGCAAACGTACTTTGATCCAATCTGGCTTGGCTGCTTTCACAGAGCTCTATATATACCCAGGCATCCAGAGTCGCAAGTGCTTGTGATAAATCAAAGTTTCTTTAGGACAGCGTAACAGGAGAGGCTACAAAGACCTGATTTTTTCCGAGTTCTTTGGCTCGATACATGGCCTCATCCGCAGCCTGAAGAAAGAGGTTTTTCCTTTTTTTGATATCCTCAATGTTAGGAATGTGGTCGTGAAGAGAAGCCAGACCAATACTTGCGGAGAGAACACCCTTAAAATTGATAAATGAACCTTCCAAATCCGAGTTCTCAATCATAAACATCTTTTGATGAATCTTTTCACGTGTGTTTCCAGCAACCACAATGGCTTGATCCAAGCTGATCCCCGGGACAATCGCACAAAACTCATCCCCGCCGTAACGTGCCAAAGTGGCCTGTGGAATGGGAATGGATTCTCTCATGATGATTCCGACTTCTTTGAGGGTTTGACTGCCGACAAGGTGTCCGTGTTGGTCATTGATGCTTTTGAAATGATCCAAATCCATAAACAACAACATCAATGGACTAGAGTTTTGATGGGCTTCTTGAATGTCTTTCAAGAGCTTTTCATGAAAATATCGATCGTTATAGAGGCCTGTGAGATGATCTCTTTTGGTCATCTCCTTATTTTTCTTAGAGTCAATGGCACTTTGGAAAGACATCCCCAAAAAGCCTCCAACAATTTCAACAAGCTTGTGATCTCGGAGCGTAAAACCCATGGGATCTTTTTTGTTCATCAACCCCAACACGCCTACAGCTGTTTTTCCCAGTGTGATGGGATAGGTCAGGGCGCTTTTGCAAGCATTGGGAAGGTGAATTTTATCCATGACCGCAGGCTGAGAGCTACTTCCCTTGATGAGCTGAGATTTGTTTAAGGCGTAGGTTTCTCCTACCAATCCTTGTTTGCTGATAGTTTTGAATCCTAAAAGAGGCTCCACTTTCGGACCGATACCGGCAATGTAAATGAGGTTTCGAGCCCCATTGCTGCCTTCTGTAGGCAGATTGGGGTCATCAATCAAAAGAAACATATCCTCAGAGGGAATAAAACTCGCCAAATCATTCATCAATTTGACGATCGTATGCCTCAAATCCACTTCTTCCTGAGAGGCCGGGGATTTACGAAGTCTTTGAAAATACTGGCTAAGTTGCTCCGCTTCTACGCAGCGACATGAGAGCATATCTATATTATAAGGGATAGGGTGCCAGGATGAAAAGGAATATTCGCCTTAAGGTACTTTAGTTTTTTGCCAGTTCCTATCCTACTAAATAAGGCTTACCTTTTCCCCTGGAGATATGATTCTGCCATGACCAAAAGCCTGCTGTGTAAGATGGCGGGGTCATAGCGTACCAGAGACTCAAAATAGCTGCTGGCAGCGTCAAAGTCTTGAAGGGCAGTGTAGCATAAGCCTAACATATATTCGGCTTTGAGATTTCCAGAAGAGAGAGACATACACTGTTTCAAAATCTCAATGGCTTTTTCATAGTGTTTTTGACCGTAGAGCGCTTCTCCCAATAAGAGTGCATACACAGGATGTTGGCTGTCTTTTTGATAGAGTTTGTGAGCAATGTCATGCGCCTGATCCCAATGCTTTTGATCAAGAAGTGTCCAGGTTTTTTCGATTAAAAAGCTACAATCATTTGGAAATTGCTTTAGAGCCTGGTCAAGTCGCTCAAGTGCTTGGTCATATTCCTGAGCTTGGGAATGTCTTTGGATTTGTACACTGAGCTGCCTTTTTTTCCACCAATTGATCATAGACACTATAGTAGCAAAACGATCATACGCGGACTAGTTTTACCTGCGGCGAGAAAGATCGAGCTGATTAGGTTGACCTTTCGGTCTGGACTCGACATAATCTGCCTAGACATAGATAGAGGAGCGTGCGCCATTTCAAATCAAAATGACATCTGGGATTTGGTGGATGAGCAAAGCCGAAAAGCGGAGTCTCATCTCGCCGTAAAAGTATTTCTTCACAAGCAATTGCAAAAGGTTATTCGGCTGGACCCCAATGCAACCTATATCGGGAGAATGCCGGAGAACCATGTCGTCATCGATGACGAAAAGGCTTCCCGATCGCATGCAAAAATTCTCTTTGAAAAAGGTAACTACTATGTAGAAGATCAAAAGAGTGAGAATGGAGTCTATCTCAATGGCGAGAAAGTTCAAAAAGCTCAGATCTCCATTGGAGATCAGATTCTCATTGGTAGTCACATTCTAGAAATTTCTCCAGCCCAGGACAATGTTCAGCCCGCAAGTTTAGATGAGCAAATTGAACTGGCCACAGATGAAGATTGGAGACTGGAAGACACTATCAGCGTGCACACTGGAAAACGTCCAGCCATTGTTGAGACCCCAAGGCCTTCCCCTCAGGCTGCCTTGCCAAAGAAAGAGGCTTCTACGCCAAGCATAGCCCAAAATGCATCTCAGCCGAGTCTTCCGGAGCTGTTCATGGTTCTCAAAATCGGAAACGAGAGCATCGAAAAGAAGGTTGTGTTTGAAACCGGACGAAAACTCAAGCAGCCCAGTGACGAAAATGCCATTGTGATCGCGCTCAAAATCGGGCGTTGGGTCATGGAAAAAAAGATTCAACTCGTGGAGTAGTAAAAGATGGAGCTTTCGGAGGATTTTTTATCCAAAGCCTTTCAAGAAGATTTATCTGAGCTGGGAGACCTGACAACTCTATCCCTCATGCCTAAAGATCAAAAAGGAGAGGGCCAAATCATTTGCAAAGAAGACTTGGTGCTGTGTGGATTGCCCTTCGCCCAGCAGGTGTTCTCTTATCTCGATCCTGACTGCGTATGGACGCCCCTCGCATGTGACGGTGATCAAATCTCCAAAGGCAGCAGCGTAGCCAAGGTTCAGTCTTCCTTGTCCTACCTTCTTCAGGCCGAACGAATTGCACTTAACTTTTTGCAACGTCTTTCTGGAATTGCAAGTCTAACTGCCCAATATGTCAAACAAACTCAAGGCAGCAAAACCAAGATTTTGGATACCCGAAAAACGCTACCTCTCTATCGAAAGCTGGAAAAATATGCCGTTCGAATGGGAGGAGGTCTAAATCACAGGATGGGTCTTTTTGATCAAATGATGATCAAAGACAATCATGTCGTGGGTCGCTCCATAGAAGAGTGTGTATCGATCGCAAAAAAAGCTCATCCAGATGTGTTTTTGGTGGTTGAAATTCATCAGCTCGATCAAATTGAGCCCGCAATTGCAGCAGGCGCAGATCGATTACTTTTGGACAATATGGACAATCCTATGATTCAAAGGGCGCAAGACCTCATCGCTTCGAGAGTTCCCATCGAAGTGTCTGGAGGGGTGAGCTTGGAACGAATCGCATCTCTTTGTGAGTTGGGAGTAGATATGATCTCGGTTGGGGCCTTGACCCATTCTGCCAGGGCTTCAGACCTGAGTTTTTCGATTCGTCCAATATAAATTCCACCTAAAATCTTGCCTGATCCTCTCCAGACCTAGGAATTATGTGGACTTTTGGACATTCTTTTTATAATGATCTGCCCACAAAGAATTAATTTTAGGAGATTTCATGGCCCAGCAAAAAGCAGCAATTGCGCCCGCAAAAGGAAAATTAGGTATTTTGGTCCCAGGTATGGGAGCTGTAGCTTCAACTTTTATGGTTGGAGTTGAGGCAGTTCGCAAAGGTTTGGGCGCGCCCATTGGCTCTTTGACTCAAATGGGTCGAATCCGTTTGGGAAAAAGAACAGAAAATCGCAATCCTTTGATCAAAGAGTTTGTTTCCTTGGCCAATCTCGAAGACATTGAATTTGGCGGCTGGGATCTCTTTCCTGACAGCTGTTACGAAGTTGCAAAAAAGAACCACGTCATCTTTGGAGATCTTTTGGAAAAGGTCAAAGAAGAAACACACGCCATCAAACCTTGGAAGGCTGTGTTTGATCCAAACTATGTCACACGTCTGAGTGGCGATTATGTCAAAACAGGCAGCAGCAAGATGGATCTTGCCAAGCAGCTCATGGATGATATGGCGCAGTTCAAAGCCGAAAAAAATCTCGATCGCATGGTTATGGTTTGGTGTGGATCTACCGAAGCCTATCTTCAACCTGGCGCCGTTCATGAAACCATTGAAAGTTTCGAAAAAGGTCTCAAAGAAAATCACCCCGACATTGCTCCATCTATGATTTATGCCTACGCGGCGATCAAAATGGGCGTTCCCTATGCGAACGGAGCTCCAAATTTGACCGTGGATACTCCCGCATTGATCGCACTTGCAAAAGAAAATGGGGTTCCTATCTCAGGGAAAGATTTCAAAACTGGTCAGACCTTGATGAAAACCATCTTGGCCCCAGGTCTGAAATCGCGATTGCTTGGAACTGAAGGCTGGTTCTCCATGAATATTCTTGGAAACCGAGATGGAGAGGTTCTGGAGGCTCCTGAAAACTTCAAAACCAAAGAGGAGTCCAAACTCTCTGTTCTTGAACACATTCTGCAACCAGATTTGTACCCTGAACTTTATAAGGATTTGGTTCATAAAGTACGTATCAACTATTATCCTCCAAGAGGAGACAACAAAGAGAGCTGGGACAATATTGATATCTTTGGATGGCTCAACTACAAAATGCAGATTAAAGTCAATTTCTTGTGCAAAGACTCCATCTTGGCAGCCCCCATTGTGTTGGATTTGGCGCTATTTAGCGACTTTGCTCAGAGAAGCGGCTTTAGTGGAATTCAAGAATGGCTTTCCTTCTACTACAAATCGCCCCAAACAGCTCCTGGTTTGTATCCAGAGCATGATATCTTTATCCAGTTGATGAAGCTCAAAAATACGCTTCGCGATACGCAGGGTGAAGATCTCATCACACATTTGGGTCGCGAATACTACGATTGATCTTCTTTTCTTGGAAGCGGCCTCTGGCTTTGATACAAGGTGGAGATGCAAGCTTTGTTGATATATGTGATCTGTTTTGCAGCGGGTCTTTTTTTGGGATCTGTGTTGATATGGGTCTATTGGAAGACGAAGTATCAAAGTACTCAAGAAAAACTGGATCTTGCGCAGTCGCAGCAAGAGCAGCTCAGAAACGAGCTGCAAGAGGAAAAAAATCAACATAGGATATCTCTTGATCGACTTTCTCTCGTCGAAAAAGATCTAGTCAAGTTCCAAACCATTTCAGAAAAAGATCAGCAAAAGTTTGAAGAAAATCTTAAGATTATTGAAAATCTAAAATCTCAAATTCAAAGTGAATTTAAAGTCTTGTCTTCTCAAGCCTTGAAAGAAAATCAAGAATCTTTTTTGCACTTGGCTCAAGAAAATTTGGAAAAATTTCACATTCAAGCCAAGGACCACTTGGAGCAAAAGAAACAATCCATTGAGCATCTGGTTCATCCGATCAAAGACAGTTTGATGAAATTTGAAAAGCAGGTACAAGAAATTGAGACCAAGCGAGAAGGCGCATACGAAAACTTGATCCATCAAGTGCAATTTTTGCATCAAAGCAATCAGGCACTCAAGACAGAGACCAACAACCTGGTTCATGCGCTTAAAACGCCGCGCATTCGAGGTCGTTGGGGAGAAATCCAACTCAAAAAAATTGTAGAAGTTGCAGGAATGGTCAATCACTGTGACTTTGTAGAACAAGCTCACAAGACAATAGAAGAGGGCAGCAACATTAGGCCCGATATGGTGATTCAACTGCCCGGTAACAAAAATATTGTTGTGGATGCAAAAACGCCTCTTGAAAGTTATATCGAGTCATTTGAAACCGACGATGAGAACATCAAAAAAGAAAAACTTGCTGCGCATGCACGTCATGTAAAAGCTCATGTTCAGGCCTTAAGTCGCAAATCTTATTGGCAAAACTTTCAGCCAAGTCCTGAGTTTGTATTGCTCTATTTACCGGGAGACATGATCTATTATTCAGCTCTGCAAGAAGATCCGACCTTGATTGAAAGCAGCGCCAAACTCAAAGTCATGATTGCCACTCCCACGAGCTTTTTAACAATGCTTCGAGCTGTGGCCATGAGCTGGAAAGAAGTCGAGACCAATCAAAACGCAGCGCAAATCGCAATTCTTGGAAAAGAGCTCTATGAGCGCCTCCAAACCTTAAGCAAATATTTTAATGACGTGGGGAGCAAACTCAGTCAAACTGTAGGCAGTTATAACAAAGCCCTTCGTTCATTTGAGAGCCGCGCACTTGTCAGTGCGAGAAAATTTCATCAGCTACAACATGAAGAAAAAGTGGAATTTGATTCTCCATCCCCAGTGGACCAAAGCCCTTTATCTCTGCATATTGGCGCTGAGGAATAAAAGCTCTGTGATCTGCGTTTTTATCTTCTAGCCATCCACAAAAATTTATACAATTTTAATCCTGGATCGTGACAAAGTCATGATATGAGTTCTTTCAACAATAAAACTTCTGCGTAAACTCACGGAGTAAAACATGAAACAAAGTCGAAAAGAGTTTTTACAATTTTTGGGGTACACAGGCGTAAGTTTGGGGACGCTAGATCTATTTGGCGCTTTAACATCAGCTTTCGGCAGCAGCGCCGCAAGAATTCGGGGTCTTTCATCAGGAATTGCAAAGGATGAAGTGGTTACGGCTCCTGGAATATCCGCGCAAATGTTAATTTCTTGGGATGATCCCATTTCAAAGGATGGAACACTAAAATTCGGATTTAACAATGATTATACTGCTTTGATTGAACATTCCTCAAAAGGCAATCGAGCTTTTTTATGGGTGAACCATGAATATCCCAGCACGTTGTTCTTGGGTACGAGATCCAAAAGCAAAAGCATGCAAGACATTGAGAAAGAGATGAAAAGTGTGGGGGGAAGTTTTATCGAAATCAAAAAGAATAAAAAAGGCCAGTGGAAGGTATTGAAAAACTCTTTGGCCAACTTCCGTATGGATGGCCTTTCAAAAATTCCCTTTGCATATGGTCAAAAAATTGAAGGCGTAGATTATGCCATCGGTACCTTTGCCAACTGCGCTGGAGGTCAGACTCCATGGGGTACAATACTTACCTGTGAAGAAAATTACCATGACTACTATGGGGAAAGAAAAGAAGGATCCAGAGAGATTCTACCAGGCGATCTCGGTTGGGCGTCAAAGGAAAGTTATCCTCCAGAACATTACGGTTGGGTGGTTGAAGTGGACCCAAAAACCAAAGCAGGCGTAAAACATATTTCGCTGGGACGTTTTGCTCATGAGAGTGCGACGGTAACGAGGGCCAAAAATGGAAACGTCGTTGTGTATTCGGGAGATGACAAGGCAGGAGAATGCCTCTACAAATTTGTATCCAATCATCCAGACAGTTTTGAGAGTGGAACCCTTTACGTGGCAAGCCTGGCTCAAAAAAAATGGATTCCTCTGGATCTGTCCAAAACCAAAGCTCTTGGGCCTCATTTTAAAAATCAAACCGATATCTATACCTATACAAGAAAAGCTGCGCATCTTGCGGGAGGAACTGCTTTGGATCGTCCGGAAGATATCGAGATCATTCCTGGTACGGCGCAGGTGCTTATAGCCCTTACAAACAATACCAAAAAAAATAACTACTTTGGCTCGATTCTTAAAGTGATGGAAGATGGAGATGATGCAGCTTCCTTAAGTTTTACACATGACACCTTCATTGCAGGAGGAGAAGCTACAGGCTTTGCCTGTCCTGACAATCTGGCCTTTGATCCCAAGGGAAACTTGTGGTTCACGACCGATATCTCCGGTAGCAAAATGAACAAAGAACCCTATGCTTCATTTGGTAACAATGGACTTTTTGTGGTTATGAAAGAAGGCGAACATAAGGGCAAGGCCATTCAAATGGCCTCAGCTCCTTTTGATGCTGAATTCACAGGTCCGACATTTACCAAGGATGGTAAAACTCTTTTCCTATCGGTTCAGCATCCAGGAGAAAACTCGAAATCTTTGAGCGAGCTTACAAGTCATTGGCCGGAGGGTGGAAACGCGATCCCCAAGCCTTCGGTCATCACACTTCAAGGTCCTGTCTTAGAAGCAATCACTTCGTAGAGTCTTTTTAAATAGGGTTCGCGGCGCGTCGTCATAAAATTGACTTTCCAATATGAGCCTGGTAGCTTGCAGGCAATTTAAAAGGGGTAGATGAGTTTGTACCCCAACAAACTTTTTTCATACAGACTGGAGATCATCATGAGTAAAACAGTATTGGTTGTAGCTTCAAAAGTAAAAACCTATATCAAAGAAAATGGAGGAATGAATACCTCCGGGTCAGTGATGGATGCATTGACCACCGAAGTCGAAAAGCTTTGTCAAAAAGCCATCGACAACGCCAAAAGCGATGGTCGCAAAACTGTCATGGATAGAGATTTTTCATAAATATTAGATAGTTATAAATTTTTAAGGGGCTGCATTCTTTGCAAATGCGGCCCTTTTTGCTTATTGCACATTGCGTAATTCGTTGCTATACTGGAGCCCATTCTAAGGGGGGATCTAGTATGCATCGTGTGTATCTTGTACTTGTCAGTCTGTATTGTGTAAGCCTATGCCTGAGCCAAGCTCACGGACAAACATTCATTAAATCGGAAATTGTAGAATTTGAAAATAATGCGCCTGATTTGTATTCGGTTCAAGCCTGTACAAACTTATTACTTGCTTTGAAACAGCAGGGTGATGTTTTATCTTTTCAACATGACTCCTCTTATTCTTCTTCTAGTATGGCCTTAGGACTTGAGTTTTCATGTGGACTGCTCCTTGAAGCCTGGACTAGCATTTTCAATCAACATTCGGCAATTTTTGGGAAAGAAAACAAAGGCAAAAAAAGACCTTGCTTGGTCCATGTAGAACTGATTCCCATGAAGCTTGCTCCCGAGGGAGATATCGTAAAATTTGATGTAAGCTTTGAAAGTCAGTGTAAAAATGATCAAAAATATGAAAGCATCAAAGAGCGACGACCTCTCTATAACAATCCAGAGGAGCTTCAGTTGGATTGGACGGCAGTACTCATAGATCGTTTCTTACAAGAGAAAAAAGTTTCTCCCTATATCTATGCACAATTTTCATCAGAACTATGTCTGGGCTCAACTCACGAACTGTTGGATCAAGGAAGGTTTTCTACATCTCCATCTCTTTTTGACCGAGACGAAGATGAGCTTCTGCTTTATCTCAATACGCTAAAACAAGTGTCGAGAATCCTATTGCATCTACGCACCATAAGACTCAGTGATTATCGAAAATATACCTATGGGATGCAAATTGAAAAAAATCTCAACGACAAAGATCCAGAGGTTCGAAGCCAAAGTCGAGCATTGATTGCAAGGCTTTGTGAGGATCAGCTGCTGTCCAAATCACAATGCAGTGAAATCAATTCTTGGATAAAGGAATATCCGAACTGTGAAGAGTAATCGATGTTATGGGAGATCGGATAGGGCAGAGTTCATGAAAATTACTTTTCATAAGGTAAGTGAATTCAGATTCAATACAGTATTCTTTTTTATTTTTATTCTTTTTGTCGGAATCCGATATGGCCTTGCTCAAGATACAGATACAAACTTCAGTTCACTTTCTCAGGAGAAGCAAAAAGAGTTTGTTATTCAGACTTTTTCAGAAGGAATCTATGATGAAACGGATGATCGTATTAAATCATATCCATCGAATTCACCAATATACGAGTTTTGTATTGAAGTGCTTGAAAATAAAATATTAGCACCTTCACTTTCAGAAAAAGATCTTCTCCTCATTGCTACAAATCATCCGAAATCAGGCCATCCTAAAAATCTATCAGAACAGTTTATGCATCTAGCAGATTACGAAAAAAGAAAATGCATTTCTTTCACAGACGATGCAAGAAAACTCTTAGTTGATTATGCACAATCTGATTGGAGATACGACCATATCCTCGATGGAACTGAAGATCCAGTATATGAAAGATATACTGTCTATAGAGCTAAGAAACTTACTACAATGCTCGACATAGATTTTGACATGCCACGCGCAGCAAAAAACATTGTCGCAAATAACTTGTACCAATGGATTAAATTCATGGAGAAAAGCAGTCATCCAACAGGAGAGATTGAATTTGTAAACCTTAATATCAATCATGAAAATTATAAAAAGACCTACAAAGGCATTTCAAATGTATATATTACTAACATTCGAAGTGTGCGAAGTTATCTCTCTATCATTCATGAGAGTATCAATGATATTTTGGAAAGTACATATCAGGTGCCTGGTAGAGGAAAGCAAGAAAATGAAAGTGATCGATTTTATTTTCTTGCTATTTTGGTATCTGAAGCAATTTTTCATATATCTTCCAAAGATACCCATTCAAAAACTTCGCATGCATACAGCAAAGCACAAAGATATATAAACTCTATATCTAATGCAGAGTTTTCAGGTTATAGCAATGAATATTCAAACTTTATACTCCTTCGAATGTTCTCTATGCTTCCATATCATCAGGACAAATACAATCTTATCCCACCAGTCGGCATTTCAAATTGGATCCCCAAATGGCTAAAAGATGTAAGAGAGGTTCATGCAATGGATTTGGGTTCCACAAGACTTAGGGATGAGATTTCAAGTAAGGTTATGAAAACAAGTTTATCATATCATGAAATTTATACATTTCTCGTCCGATACCCACAAGATGTTGAGATTATTAATCTAATTGCTGACGAAGTTTTTGATCATAATGTAAATTATATTCGATTTATAGATGATGACTGCAAAATTATTTTTCTCCCAAATTTTTATGACATTGAAGACACATTGTCTTTAAGAAAAACAGATCAAGACAATCGATCTAAAATGAGAAAAATATTTATGGATCGTATGGTCAAAGAAATTAGAGATTATCAGTGGTTAACCATAGAGTTGTTAGAAAAAGCCTTACAAAATGAGAAAAAAAAAGGAATATTTTTTCACCCCGTATCAGATACGACGGACGTATATTTTAGATCTGTTCTCCAAAACAAATCTATGCGTAATGAAGAATACGATCATACTCTTCTCTTTAGCCCTCATCAAGTTGTCATTACAAACATAAAAGAGGCTTGGGATATGTCAGAAATTGAATACCAAGAAGCTATGGATGAATTTTTAGGAAAAGAAGTACAGGCTGGAATGTATGAATATTTCATTCGGTTTTATTTAGAGGAAGTAATCAAATGGGATTTCACAATGTCCGATACAATGATTTCTAGTATTAGAGAAGTAATCTATGAATATTCTGAACATGTAGGGATAGACAATCGTGGATTTTTAGATTTTTACAATAAGGATGAATATCAAAGCAAGTTTTTTGAACAACTCTTCAGACAAACTGACAAACATTTGCCTTACCAAAGACCTAGTAGTGAAAATACGTCTGGGGGTATTACCACAGGGTTCTTTCAGGAACCTGGTGCTTTTGGACTTTATTTTTTGGATATTCTAGACATTTATGAATCTTGGCATTAGATTTTTCTGATGTCTGAGGATATCATCGAAGTTTTTGTTGAGAACGAAAAGGGCAGCAATATCAAACATTGCTATGACACAAAATCCTACCAAATCATAGAATCGAGACAAGTTTCACAAGCTTATCCCTATCCCTATGGATTCATTCCGAACACGAAAAGTGGAGATGGAGAAGAGTTAGATTGCTACGTGATTACAACAAAGCACTATGCGACTGGATCTACCATAACATGCAAAGTCATAGGTCTATTAGAGCAAAAGGAAGATCACATGATGGATCACAACATTATTGCCGTGCCCATAGATGAAACCAACGCTGACCCTCAGTGCTTAGAAAAAATAAGCTATTTTATTATGAATGTATTTAAACATGACCCAAGCAAACACATAGAAGTAGGGCGCTTTCTTGATAAAAATCAAGCCCTCAAAGCAATAAAAAAGGCTAAGTTGAATTAGAATAGATATAAAAAAACTAATCTTTTTTTACATCTTCGTTTGTAGGTTCAGAAATGACTCTCATCGTTTTGTTGTCATAGGGAATATATTGCCCATCTAAAAATAATACAAAATCTGACAGCTCGTAGTCCGCGCTCATTACTTTGATAGGTCTATCCGACCGAAAATGAATAATATAATTTCCATTTGAATCTTTTCGGATCGATTGATAATCCATATCCACATCTTCCAATTTAATTTCATCAGGTAATTTATTGTTTCCTTCAGATATTAGTTTTTTTTCCATATTTGATGTAAACGTAAAGTCAAATCGATATTGTTTACGCATATCAATATTTTTATTTACAACCAATTCAAAGTCTAAATAAAAAGAAATATCATCTTCTGTAGATGCTTTTTCATCCATAATAGGACGAGATTGATCCCAAAACACTTTTATTAAATCCTCGTTATTCTTGATGGGTGGATTAAAAACGAGATGTTTATTTTCATCACCCAAAGACATAGAAATTTTATACTCCTTTGAATCATGACAGTTTTTCTGGGTCCTACTAACTGAAAAATAAGCCTTGTGTATTCTCCTCAAGCAAGAGTCCTGCACTCTGGGTAGAAAGAATATAACTGTAAGTTCTGAATCTCCAGCTTTGGCCTGTTGAATTTCATTTACATAAAATCCGTTTGGCTGGTTGATACACTTTTCCTCTTTCTTTTCATCTTCTATGGGTTTCCAGAAAAAAAAGACATTATCAATTTTCAATTGTGATGGGTAATCTATTGGAATGGTCGCTTGATACATATTTTCTTTGATTCTTTTTACATGAATTTTTTCATCGATTGTCTTTTGAGAAATAATTTGATCTTTTATTGGATCGCAGGGAGGAATTTCTTTTTTGCCAACAATTTCAGGCCTTATATCTAGGGCATCTTGGAATCCTTTATTACTAGAAAGGCTTTGATTGTATTTTTGTTTAAAATTAGTGCCAGAAATTCTTTTTTCCCTCTCAAATAAGTCTTCATACTCCATCGCTTCCATATAATAATTAGCATCATGCTTCCATGTTGGCAGAAAACTTCTTGGATTGAAGGCCAGTGCAATATGATCATTGTGAGGCCCAGAATTTTCCCATGGATTTCGGAGCGTATACCAAACTACGGGATATGGAACTTGACGATCATCAGGAGATTTCAACTCGATGTTAGAACGTACGATATAGTTGTTATTTTTAGGGTTTCCTATATGAGTTTGCGCTTCGTAATCTAATATTTGAGAAAACTCAAGATAGTGCAGTAGTGGATTGTCTGCACCACCATATACAATTCCAGATTTGAAGCTATTATATGCATCATAGAGTTCTTCTTGCTCTTCAGGGTTATCAATGGGTCCAATAATACCAAAAGCTGCCATGTAACCTACAATATCAAATGCACTTAGAGATTCTTCAACGGCAATGCCTGTATAGTTTGGATCGATATCAAAATAGAGAATATCGGAATCTTTTTGATACTTAAAGTCACCAAACATTGCTGAAAAATGCTTTGGAAATTTTTCTTGCCAGCTATTTACCAAATCATAATAAAAAACGTCCTCTGTGGAAGAAGCCGCAAAGTTAGGAAAAGTCCTTCGATAGTACTGAGCCAATGTCTTCCAGAAGACAGGTAAATTTTTTACATATTCTTCATCTGATACAGGTTGGTGTAGATAGGCTTGGTATCGATAGAGGAGTAGGTCTCTCATGTGAGGATCAAGAGGAGGGGCTTTTTTCCAAGTCAGTTTATTTTGAAAAATTTGAGGAAAAAATGGATAAAATACCCCATTGTCAATTTCAATCCCCAAGTTAGAAAGCGTAGGCGTCGAGAGCACACCGATACCAAGCGCTCGATACAGTAGCTCTAGTTTTTGGGGACATTCACCCATGAGCTTTTTGGGATCTAAAAAGTATTCTTCAAAAGTTACTGCAAAGTTTTCGCCGGGACTAAAGTTTCCGTATGCACTACTGGTAACACAGTTTTCACTGGATCTTTGAACAAAGAGTTTAAGTTCATTTTCATTCATACCCCTAGCAGCCCAATGACCAAGTTCATGGACCAAAGTTTTTTCAAAAGTAATAAAAGAAGGATTACCTTTCCCATCTTGATAATTACTTGGAAAAATTTTAACGTAACTGGATTTACCTCCCAGACTGGGTGTGATTGCACCGGCATGTCGACCATCCTTACCTTGTGCGGCTTCCTTTGCGATCGACAGAAAAATGCCTTTCAATGTTCCTTGGTCCAGCATTTCTTTCAATAGAGGACTTTTTTTAAAAATCGATAACCACTGATAGATCATCGCATATTGAGAAGAGTGGGGCTGGGCTATTGGAAAGTCAGGTTTGTATCTGCCCCCCATATGATCGACATCATCTGTCACAACATTAAACCTCTTTAAAATCAGATTGGACCATTCGTCCAGAGACAACAGTTGTTCCAAAATATTGTTTTCAAGCTCAAAAGCATCATCACGAACCGTTGCATCATTTCCTAAGATTTGAGATCCAAAACCTTCACGAATCTCAATTGTGATATACGATCCATAACCATAACAGAGACGATCTTCGGCCCAGCAGCGTGTTACGCTCAACTGTGGTTTTGTATAATCTGTTACTGAATGAGATCGAACCACAATAGGTTTTTTGAATTTGAGACGACTGTCCTGAAGCGTTTCAATAAAATACTTTGTAAAAAATGATTTCTCACGAATGGAAAATTTATATTTTTCTTTGTTGTGAGATTGAAAAGAAAAGTTTTCATCTTCGTATGACCACCCAATACCTAGAGAAAAAATGAAACCAAAACAAAGAGCTACACCGGCATGAAAGATTTTTTTTGTTATTAGCATATATTTAGAGCCCCCTCGAAAATCCCTATGATTTTAACATAAAAGAGCTGCCATTCATATCCATATCAAAAACTTAACATAATATATATTATAGGAAGTTATATATAGTAAGACTCTATGAGTGGATGACAAGGAGTTATCACACTCTTTCTAAACAACTTGATAAATTTTTATTCTCTAATCTTGTATACAGCATAGCGGTAGCTGCTGGTTCCTGCCAGAAGATTGGCCAAGGCGCAGGCTATGAAAATGCCAGTGATTCCGAAAAAATACTTTAGAGCCAATGCAACGGGAATATAAATAATGAACATTCTAAGACTTGTAAACACCAAGGAAATTGATGGTTTCCCGATCGCATTGAAAGAAATGGTTGAAAAAATCAATACGCCTTCCAATGCATAGCTCCATGGAACAAGTGTCAAATACGAGGTTCCAATTCTCAATACCTCTGGATTTTGATCGAACCAGCTAAGCATCCACGAACTCAAAAAGTAAAACAAGATCCCAATAAAGGCTCCATAGAGCATACAGAATCGAAACATCCACTGATAAGCCTCGAGAATACGCCCTTTTTGATTGGCTCCCCAGGACTGACCTACAAACGGAGCCATTCCTGAGGCCGCTGCTGTCATAGGGATCAAAGCAAAAGCCTCCAGTTTTGAAGCCACGCCAAAGGCCGCAACAGCATCCTCACCGTAAGAAGCAATCAAACGAGTCACAATCGCAATCGAGAAAGGAATCACAATATTATTGACAGCTGCAGTAGAGGCAATGCCTAAAATGCGCTTCCACGATTCCACAATGCCTCCAGTAAAAAAATGGGCCCAATCAATCAAGGCTTCTCTAAAATGTAAGATCCCAACGGAAGCCAGCAGAGTAAAGAATCGCGCGATGAGCGAAGCCAAAGCCGCTCCCTGCATTCCCATGGCTGGTGCGCCCCACTTCCCAAAGATCAAAACATAATCCATCAGAGCATTTAAAACCCCAGCAAAAACCATGATGATCGCAGGAAATATAGCGTCTCCCGTTGCTCGAATGGCATTGTTCCCAACAACGGGGATGACAATAAAAAGCATTCCAGCATACCAAAGCACCATATACTCACGAATCAAGGTCAAAGTCTGCTCCTGCGCGCCAAGCCAAGTAAAGACAGGCGTAATCGTCCAAATTCCGAGAATAATAAAAATGCTTACAAGTAAAAGACTTAGACTTAAACAGTGCGTTGTAAAACGTTTTGCTGCAGCAAAGTCACGCTTGCCAATGGATTGAGATACCAGAGAGCTTGTTGCAACGCCTAAGCCAAACACAGCCGCAAACACCGTGGCAGAAATGGGGAAAGTATAGCCAATGGCCGCAAGCTCTTGCGTCCCGAGCAAACCAATAAAATACGTGTCCGTAAGGGCAAAACCAATGACCGAGATCATACCGATCAACATCGGTCCACCCAAAGCAAGTAAGTTCAAAACCACTGGACCTTGGGTTAAGTCTTTTCCTTTTTTATACATTCAGCCCAGAACTTATATCTTAAGGCTGATTTTTCAGAGTAGTTTTACGATTTTTTATATCTCAAATCCTTTATACACATGCAACAACATTTAAGATCTAAGACATAAGATATTGAAAATATAACATTATTTTGAATAACGCTCTAGCGTTATTACAGACTGTGGAAAAGTCGCTTTATTCACAGCTGTAGCATGCGTAAGTAGTGAATAAATATTCATTAACGAATTCAAAATTGACGAGACCGTGTCAAAAAATAATTTTCCGATGCTTATCTTTTGGAAAGCCTTTTCTATAGGGCTTTCCAAAAACCGAAAGTTCCTGCAAAGAATTTAAAAAATAGAACTGGCTCACCCCAAAAAACGCCGCTATAATTAACAACTTAGGATAATTATCGGTGATCAAACTACCTTTTTCCATGGGGCCCTATACCCTGCTTCATCCTCTCGGTGAGGGTGGTCTTGCCAGTGTATATTTGGGAGCCAAAGACAAAAAAACTTATGCCATCAAAGTTCTCAAATTTGATCGCTTGGGTGAGGCCAGTGCTGTTATCAATTTTGTTCGAGAAGCCCGTATCGGACAAAAAATGAAACACCCTTCTTTTACGCGAGTTGTTGATCATGGAAAGGTCTCGATCCAAGGATCAGATGATGTCTATTTTATCGTGATGGACTTGATTTTGGGCGTCAATGTTCAGGAAATGCTGACATACTTTGAATCCAGCGATCAGGCGATGCCCCTTCCCATGAAACTCTACATTCTAAAACAAGCATGTCAGTCTTTGAGATATCTCCACGCCTCAACTGTATTTGAATATTCGGATTCTTATCTTTTTCATGGGGACATCTCTCCTTCCAATCTTATGCTTTCGGAACAAGGAATTTTCAAATTGATGGACCTTGGAAGTGCCAATCAAGAAAGTACTGTGGAAATGGCCAAACATCATTTTGGGAAGCTACAGTATTTGCCTCCGGAGTTTTATGAAGACCATGCGGTTGCCCAAAAAATAGATCTCTATTCATTGGCAGTAGTGGCCTATCAGATTTTCTTCCATGACATGCCCTTCAAAGGGAAAAATAAGGATGAGCTGGTCCAAAATATAAAGGAAGCATCACTCCCCTCTTTTGACTCTTCGGGCATTGTGGCCAACGAAAAGGCTGAAAAAGCTCTCAAAGTATTTTTTCAGACCTCACTAAATAAAGACCCTCTTCAGAGGTATAAAAATGTAAAAGAATTTGAAAAAAGCTTATTCTTAATTGAGTTCAAAGAACCCATCATTACATCCTTCACTGAAGCCAGCGTATTTCTACGAAAACACTTTGCATCAAAACTAAGAGAGATTGATCAATCCTGGTGTGATCAATTCGCACGGTTTCACTCTTCAGGACACGCGAAGTATTATGGGGATGCTACAGCAACAGTTACTCCCTTGGTTTTGCCTACGGACCAAAGAAGACATCCCAGAGTGAGCTTAGACCAAAGATATCCTGTATCTGCTGAAATACAGCTTCCGGATAAAAAATTTCCTTCTAGTATGAAAGTGCTTCAACTCAGTCAGGGAGGTCTACTCGCTGAGTGGAAGCTCCCTAAGGTCGAGCGAGGCGTCCAACTGCCAGGAGCACTCTATTACAATGGCAAAAAAGTTCCTTTGCAGATGCATGCCCTCTATTACTATAAAAGTAAGGGTAAGATTTTTTATGGGTTTCGATTTGAGGACATCAAGGAAGTCGAAGTCAAAAACATCAGAAAATATGTAGACCGAATTATCTCTGAAAACACTCTAGAAGAAGACAAAGTTCTGACTCAAGAGCATAAGAGACATCTACATATTTATTATTCAAGTGAGGAAATGTTAAAAAAAGAAATTCAAAACAATATCCTCAAAGGCCGCTCACTCATTATCAGTCCCTATGAATTTCCTCAAAACACTCAAGTGATATTGCATGTGAACTTAGATAAGACTTTTAGAAAGCTCGTCATTCCAGCCAAAGTTGTGGCCTGCTATAAAGACCCCAAGCACAAAGGCTTCCAAATCGAAAC
>JAGRAX010000035.1 GCA_020434365.1 Bdellovibrionales bacterium | reverse complement strand
CATGACGCGTGCGGGAGACGGAATTTCTGTGAAACTTAAGGCCCTTAGTTTTGTAGATACCAAAGGTCTAAAGACTGTGGGTAGCATCACTCACTCTGGAGAACCCAAAACGCAGCTCTCCTATGGGGATCGCGTGTATATTGAGCTTGAAGACAAAAATGTCGAAAAAGGACAAAAATTTCATGTCATTGAAAAGGTGGCCAAGATCACTCATCCCAAAAATGAGCTCAAAAAAATGGGGTGGATGATTCAGAAAAAAGGGGTCATTACCGTTGATCGTGTCGTGGAGAAAAACCGAATATGGGGAAAACGGGTCATAGAGGGAACCATCACAGATAGTAGCGATGTGTTCATTCAGAGGGAGGATGAATTGATTCCTTATGAAGACCCCATTGTTTCAGTGGTTCCTCATTTCACAGATCAAGAAATTCAGGCTGTGATTTTGAGTGGGAGCAACGAGCAGTTTTTGATCAGCAACAATGATTTCGTCTTTTTAGATGTGGGAAAAAACAATGGTGTAGATGACGGCTTGCAAATGTTTGTAGTGAGAAAAGGAGATGGTCTGTTCCAAAATGACGACAAACACCTGCCTTATGTTCCCGTTGCCAAGCTCTTGGTTGTTAAAGCGGGTGAAAAAACCTCTACTGCATATGTTACGACCTTAGACCGAGCGCTTTCGGTGGGAGACAAGGTCATGAGCCGATTGAGATAAAAAATAAGCCTATTACTTGTTGCGTTAATTCTGACTGATGCCCTCAACATAACGCAAAAAAATATCTCCGATTTCTATATACGGGGCTAGGAATCTCCGATATGCATTTGGGGTCGCTATGAAGTCACTATGTATTCAAGCCATTGCCTTCTCTTTGTATCGAGAAATTTCCTACGGAGACAAAAAAAAATTCATCGAGATGTACGGGAGCTTTTCAGGTCTTATGCAGGCCATCTCCAAACAAGAATTTCTGGACGCAAGACATGAGCCCGTCCTGCAGAAACTATCAAGTGATTTAGATCTCCAGCGAGCCCAAAAGGAATACGAGCGTATTGAAAGTATGGGCGCCTGGATGATGATATGGAGTGAGCCTGACTATCCAAAGCATTTGGGACAGATTTCCAATCCTCCTTTGGTGCTGTACGGAATGGGGAGAAAAGATTTTCAGCAAGGGGTAGAGCTCGGGTTTGTTGGGCCGCGAAAACCCTCTCACTACGGTCAACGTGTGGCGCAGTGGCTCGCCAAAGAGCTTGTGGCGCATGAAATGACCTTAGTCAGTGGCATGGCCTTGGGTATAGATGCTGTGGCTCATAACATTGCCCTAGAGTCTCGAGGCTATACAGTGGCGGTTGTGGCGCATGGCTTGGCGCAGTGTTACCCCGCGGAGCATCGAAGGCTTTACAATTGGATCGCCAAAGAGGGAACGGTATTGACGGAGTATACTCCAGACACCAAGCCCTTGAGAGAATTCTTTCCTGCCAGAAACCGTATCATTTCAGGTTTGTCTCAAGGCCTTTTGGTTGTAGAAGCGGGAAGAAAAAGCGGAGTTCGCATTACGGCCAATCATGCCATAGAGCAGTTTCGAGAAATTTATGCAGTTCCAGGCCCAATAGATCAAGAGCTTTCAATGTATCCAAACATGCTCATTGCTGAAGGAGCGAAAATGGTTCGATCGGCCAGAGATATCTTGGAAGATTTTCCCCAGCTTTTGGAAAAAGCCGAGAGCGGCAAAAAAGAGCCCAGCAAAACTCAAAAACTCAATTCCAACCAGCAAAAAGTGTTGCAGCATTTTTACCAAGACGGCTCCAAATCGATTGAGCAGCTTCGCAGTGAAAGTCAGTTGCCTACGTCCAAGCTTTTGCAAACGCTCACTGAGCTCGAACTTGAAGGATGGGTTTCAAGAAGAGCCGATGCGAGGTATACTCTACTGCGTAAATGAAAAAAGAAGTACTTGTAATTGGTGGTGGCATGGCGGGTGTCGAGGCTGCAGCGTTTTTATCTGCGCGAACGCGTGGGATTCCTGTGCGTTTGGTGGAAATGAGACCTCAGGTGCAAACTCCGGCGCATAAGACCGATCGATTGGGAGAACTCGTTTGTAGCAACTCACTGGGCTCTGAGAGTAAGAACACGGCTTCGAGCATTTTAAAACGTGAGATGATGGGATTGGGTTCTTTGATCTTGGACGCGGCTTACAAGTCTAAAGTACCTGCAGGAAGTGCGCTCTCTGTAGATCGGGAGCAGTTTTCTCAGATCATCACTCGGTCGATTGAAGAGAATCCAAACATTGTAGTAGATCGAAGCGAGTATACGGATCTACCACAAGACCAGCTTTGCATCGTTGCGAGCGGACCTTTGACTTCACCGGCACTCTCGAAAAAATTGGCCCAGTGCTTGGGACAGGAAAGTTTGTATTTTTACGATTCGATTTCTCCCATCATCGAAGCCGACAGCATTGATTTATCTCAGACCTATTTCGCCAATCGCTATGATCAAGAACAGGGAGACTATTTGAACTGTCCTTTGAGTAAATCTCAGTATGACGAGTTGATTGAGGATCTCTTGCAGTCAGAGAAAGTTCCCGTGCACAACTTTGAAGAGCTCAAGTGTTTTGAATCCTGTATGCCCATTGAAGTCATGGCCAGCCGTGGTCACAAAAGCCTATCATTTGGACCGATGAAGCCTGTAGGTCTAGAGGATCCCAAAACAGGGAAACGTCCCTATGCTGTGCTTCAATTGCGCAGGGAAAACGATCCCACAACAATGTACAATATGGTGGGTTTTCAGTCGCGTATGAAGTGGCCCGAGCAAAAGCGAGTGTTTCGAAAAATACCTGGCCTTCAAAATGCGCAGTTTGTTCGCATGGGTTCCATGCATCGAAATACTTATATTGAGTCTCCTAAAGTTTTGAATGCAGACTTATCGATAAAGAATCGACCGAATGTTTTTGTGGCGGGGCAGCTCACAGGAGTAGAAGGCTACGTTGAATCTGCAGCAACAGGAATATGGGCGGCTCTACAGATATATGCGCGTTGGAATGACATTGAGATTGATCGACCGGATGAAAATACAGCCTATGGCAGCTTACTCAGAGTGATCACAACCCATCCTTTGAAGAGCCAATTTTCACCCATGAATATGAATTTTGGTATTTTCCCTCCTGCCGACATCCGACAAGGGCGCAAAGGAAGGAAAGAACGAAGACAGCATATGGATGATCGGGCCAAACAGAGTTTTGAGACTTGGACAGCCTTGAATGCAGGAAAAGTGTTCCATGATGAGAAAGTTAGGGATCCGCGATGTCAGCTTCAGGCATCTTAAATCAGTATCGCAAGTACCTGTCTGACTCCAAGGCCTTTTCCCTTCACACCGTTACCAATTATATGTCGGATCTCTGCCAGTTTCTTAGGTATGCAGAGATTCAAGAATCTGATTTTAATCGCGCCACATGCAGATCCATTGACGAGTCCATGCTTTTGTCATTTATCTACCATTTGCACAAGCAAGGTCTAGATGCCAGCAGCCAATCGAGAAAAGTCAGTGCATTGAAACTTTTTTTTACTTGGGCCATGCAGCATGGATATGGTTCCGGCAATCCGAGTCACTGTCTCAAAGCCCCCAAGTTATCAAAGAAGCTACCCGAAGTGCCCAATCAAAGACAACTGGCTCAGTTTTTTGAAGACAGTGCCTTGTCTGACTTTCCCTATCAAGATCGCGATCTCACAATCTTCGAGCTTTTGTACGGAAGTGGGCTGAGGGTTTCGGAGTTGACGGCCCTCAATTGGAGCGACGTAGACCCTAGGATTCGTGAGATTCGGGTCCTCGATGGAAAAGGAGGTAAGGATCGGTGGGTACCGATGGGGCAGGTCGCAGCGCAGGCACTGTCCCTGTATCGATCGAAGTCTTACGAGCAGCTTAAAAATCAGCATTCTGAAGACGCGCTCTTTTTAAACCATCGAGGTCGGAGGCTACGCACTCGAGGGGTTCATTATATTCTCAAAATGTATATGCGCATTCAAACCCAGGGCTTGGATCTCTCTGCGCACTCTTTTCGTCATGGCTTTGCGACGCACTTGTTGGATGAAGGCGCCGATTTACGAAGCATTCAACAAATGCTGGGGCATCGCCAGCTGACAAGTACAGAAAAATACACTAAAGTGAGTATGAGCAAGTTAAAACAGGTGTATCGGAATGCGCACCCTCGCTCCAAACGAAAAGATCATGATGAAAGATAGCGATATTCTTCAGGCTCATATGGATCAGCCTTTTGATACCTTGGATCTCTTGCCGGAAGACGTATTTGTATTTTCTCGGATCAATGGCCAATGTAGCGTGGGCAATATCATCTCGCTCACAGGCTTAGAGTCTGACAAAGTACGCTCTATTGTCGAAAAACTCATTTCGCTGCAGGTGGTTTCTGTGGTGGAGGACTCCAAAGAGTCAAAGAAAAAGCCAGAAAAGCAAAAGGGCAGCAAGAGCATGATCGAGACTTTAGATGAGGAAGATCGCATGGATCAATATGCCAATGTTCCCAGGCATATTCGCCAAAAAATCTTGCTTATGTTTGACGATCTACAAAAAAAGACCTGGTATGAAATTTTTGAGATTTCAAAAAGCGCAGGAAAAGACGAGGTCCAACAACGCTATTTGAAACTTGTCAAAACTTTTCATCCGGACCGTTTTTTTGGCAAAGACCTAGGACCCTATCAGCATAAGCTCGAGGCCGTATTTCAGGCGGTTCAAATGGGCTACGAAACCTTGATCGATCCGAAGCGTAGGAAATCATATGATGCCCAGAAACAGAGCGTTCAAAAAGATGCAAAACATCAGAGAGGCGATGATGCTAGGCCCGTCACAGACTTCAATCATTCCAATGCATTCTCGAATTATCAACGGGGAATGAAGGAAGAAAAATTAGGCAATTTCAAGAGTGCACGCAATTTTTATCGACTTGCCGTTCAGTTGGATTCTCAGGAGTCTGAGTATCAGAGGGCGCTGGACCGTTTGGAAGCCCACAAAACAGGTTCAGATTCATGAAATTGCTGTTGATCTAGAGTGGATATGCTAGAGTCGGCTTGTTCTTGTAGATCACGAGTATGGCAACTGTTTTAGGCATAGACTTAGGTACCACCAATTCATGTGTGGCTTTTACTGAGGGACGACTCACTACGATTATACCGAACAAGGCGGGATATCTCACCACTCCATCGGTGGTGGCTGTTCTTGAAGACGGAAAAATAGTGGTGGGCCAAGTTGCCAAAAGACAAGCCATTGCCAATCCTGCCAATACCATTACCAGTTCCAAAAGATTTATTGGGCGCAGAATCGATGCGCCAGAAGTCAGTCACAGCAAAGCGGTATACGCCTATGAGATCTTTGAAGGTCCTCACGGGGACATTCGAATTCGAGCCCGTAGTCGAGAGCTCTCTCTTCCAGAAGTTGCGTCCTATATTTTGTTAGAGACCAAACGAGTGGCTGAGGAGTATCTCTCCCAAAAAGTTCAAGATGTTGTGATCACTGTGCCTGCGCATTTTAGCGATGCCCAGCGCCAGGCGACCAAAGATGCGGGACGAATTGCGGGCCTCAATGTGTTGCGTATTATCAATGAGCCAACGGCGGCGGCCATTGCCTATGGTTTCAATAAAAAGAACAATAAAAAACTCGCGGTCTTTGATTTGGGAGGTGGAACTTTTGATATCTCAATTCTCGATATCCAAGAAGGCGTGTTCAAAGTTTTGGGAACTGACGGTGATACCTTTTTAGGTGGAGATGATTTTGATAGTTGCCTGATTGATTTTGTTGCGGATCAATTTTTAGAAACCAGCAGCATTGATTTAAGAGAAAATAAAATTGCCTTGCAAAGACTTAAAGATGCCTGTGAAAGGACCAAATGTGATTTGTCTTCTTTTCATGAGGTAGAAATCAATTTACCCTTTATCGCAACCAAGGACGGATCTCCCTTGCATTTGAATATGACCATCGATCGAGAAACCTTGGTCAATCTTACGGGAGACATTGTCGACAAGTGTCTGGAAATTTGTAAGCGTTGTATGGAGAACATTGGCATCAGCAAAGATGACTTGGACGATGTGCTCTTGGTAGGAGGGCAAACCCGGATGCCCTTTTTGGCAGATCGCGTGTCCAATTTTTTCGGACGCTCGGCTTCGAAACAAATCAATCCGGATGAAGCGGTGGCCATTGGCGCGGCCATTCATGGCAAGTCTCTGGTCTCCGATATGGACTTTGAGATGCTTCTTCTCGACGTTACGCCTCTTCCTTTGGGCATTCAGTCCGTAGGAAAGACCTTTACAAAATTGATCGAAGCCAACACTACGGTTCCGGTGTCTCGAACCAAGATTTTTACAACTGTTAAAGACAATCAGCAGTCTGTGCGCATCAAAGTATACCAGGGTTATAGTCCTGCGATTGCAGATAATGAACTTCTGGGAGAATTTGTATTGGAGGGCATTCGCAATGCTCCTGCAGGTGAGCCCGAGATTGAAGTGTCTTTTCATATTGATGCCAATGGAATTGTTCAGGTGTCTGCAAAAGATCTCGAAACCAACCAGCAGCAGTCCATCAAAGTTACAATGTCGAGTGGCTTAAGCGAAGATGAGATTGAAGAAATGGCGGGACACGCGCAAGAATTGGAAGTAAAGCTTAGAAATGAAGAAGAGTCAGAAGCCTGGCTGCAAAAAAATGAGCTCGTATTATATAAACTTCGAAAAGTGTTTCTTCAAAACAAAGCAAAACTTGCTGACGATGTAGCGCAGAGAGTTCAAAACCTTTTGCAAAACAGCGAAGACCTTTTTGCGACCAAGGATGTCGAGAAGCTCAAAAAAATATACGATCAGATTCAAAATCAGCTCAAAGAAATCGAAGGGTGAACATGAAACTTTTTACTCCTGGGCCAACGCCCGTGCCTTTGCAAGTCAATGAGGCTGTGGCCGCGCCCATGATTCATCATCGTTCTCCAGAGTTTTCAAAACTTTTTGGAGAGGTTCGAAGCAAACTCGCAGACTGGATGGGAACAAAGGGTCCAAGTTTGATTTTTTCCTCCAGTGGAACGGGAGCCATGGAAGCTGCTGCGGGAAGTTTGTTTTCTCCAAAGGATCACGTGATCACGGTGGAGTCTGGAAAATTTGGACAGCGTTGGACACAACTAGCGAAGTATTTTGATTTAGATGTAGAAACGATCGAAGTGGAGTGGGGAAGAGCCTTGGATCCGAATGTTCTCTCGGAAAAACTTAAGCCCGAAACCAAAGGCGTTTTCATTCAGGCCTGCGAAACCTCAACGGGCGTCTACCATCCAGTTCAAGTTCTAGCCAAAGAGATCAAAAAAAAATCTCAGGCGCTTTTTGTTGTCGATGCAATCACAGCCTTGGGCGTGCATGATCTAGATATGGAGAGAGATCATATTGATGTCATGATTGGCGGAAGTCAAAAGGCATTGATGTGCCCACCGGGTTTGGCGGTGATGGGTCTGAGGCAAGAAGTTCTTAGGCATGTGAGAAAAGATGCGGGTTTTTATTTTTCTTTGGCCAAAGAACTCAAAAATCAAATGGAAAACAAAACGGCCTATACACCTGCAGTCTCCTTGATTCGAGGCCTGCATGTTGCGCTTACGATGATGGAGACCGAAGGCAAAGAGGCAGTATTTGCTCGGCATCAAAGCATGCAAAAGCAAACGCGCGCAGCATTTCGCAAGATGGGTTTGGAGCTCTTTAACCGAGACGAAGATGCCAGTCATGGAATTACCTCCGTGGAAGTAGGCGATCGATTTGATGTCAAAGCTTGGCTTTCACACATCAAAAAAGAATATGGACTTTGGCTTGCAGGAGGCCAAGACCATTTGGATGGACGAATCTTTCGTTTTTCTCATATGGGCGCGGTGTATCCTCAAGACCTGAGTGAGGCTCTGGAGATCATTGATCAGAGTCTTCGCAAAAATCCATTTCAGGTTTTGTAAGTATAGACAAAATAATAGAGAGGCTTGTAAAAATGAAAGTATTAGTCTGTGATCCTTTATCCACCTCAGGAATTGAGAGTCTCAAGGCGATCGAAGGGATAGAGGTTTCGGTTCAGACCGGTTTGGAAAAAAGCCAACTTTTGTCTGTCGTTGGAGAATTTGACATCATCATTGTTCGCAGCGCAACTCGCATCGATCGAGACGTTTTGCAAGCTGCAAAAAAAGTCAGACTCATTGCAAGAGCGGGTATGGGCGTTGATACCATTGATGTAGACGCGGCAACCGAAAAAGGAATCATTGTGATGAATACGCCCGCGGCCAATGCAGTGTCTGCGGCAGAGCATAGCATGGCCTTGATCTTGGCCATGATGAGAAATCTTCCTTTTGCGCATCAAGATCTCAAACAAGGAACATGGAATCGAAAAAAATATACGGGCAGTGAGCTTGCACACAAAACCTTGGGTCTATTGGGGCTGGGAAATGTGGGCCGCAATGTCGCCAGATATGCCAAAGCTTTTCAGATGAAAGTCATTGCTTTTGACCCTTTCGTTCAAAAGGAAAGCATCGAGGCACTGGGGATTGAAAAAGTAGAGCTTGAGGAGCTTTATAACCGCAGTGACATTCTTTCGATTCATGCTGTGCTCAATGAGCATACGCGAGGCATGGTGGGAACAGCTCAGCTTGCCCACATGAAAACGGGTGTGCGCATTTGCAACTGCGCGCGTGCTGAGATTCTGAATCGACATGCCATGATCGAAGGATTGGAATCTGGAGTGATCGGAGGCCTGGCGCTGGACGTTTTTGAATCCGAGCCGCCAGCTCAGGACGACCCGCTGATTGCGCATCCAAAAGTTGTGGTCACGCCTCATCTGGGAGCTTCAACGGTGGAGGCTCAAGATCAGGTCATGGTGACCTTGGTGGATCAGCTCAAAAGATATATCGAGGATGATTTTATTTTAAATGGGATCAACGTTCCTGCAATCAGTCACGAGAAACTTCAAAGCATTGGACCGTTCTTGCAACTGGCTTTTGATATGGGGAGTACTCTGGGTCAGCTTGTCGATGCCTCCCCCAGAAGCATACAAATTAAAGTGCAGTCGCCTTCTTTGGAGGATAAGGATTTGCAGCCCATTGCCAACTCTGGGCTTGCAGGCTTTCTCAAGCGTCAGGTTTCGGGTAGGGTCAATATTGTCAATGCTCCGATGCTTGCGCAGGAAAGAGATGTAGAGTGGGGCGTGGCCTTTCAGAGCCGGCCAGACGCGAGCTATACACAGCTGATAGAAATTCATGCAAAATATGCTGAGGGTGAGCAACACAGCATACGAGGGATGATCGCGCATCGAAATCAGAGACGGATTGTGGGTTTTGATGGCTTTGAAATGGAAGTTCAAACCAAAGGCAGCATGCTTTGGCTCAGCAATGAGGACCTTCCTGGAATTGTTGGACAGTGGGGCAGTATTTTGGGCAAAGAAAACATCAATATTTCCCAAGTTCAGGTCTCTTCTCTCGAAAATGAGGCCAAAGCGCTGGCCGTGATAAATATTGATTCCCCCGCGGGTCCACAAGTGTTACAAGCATTGCGATCGATAGACAAAGTCTACGAGGTCAAGCAGGTTCATTTGTAAACAAGAGCAAAAACGCATAGGAAAATAGATATGGCAAATATCGTATTGGTTGGAATTCAGTGGGGAGACGAGGGAAAAGGCAAAATCGTTGATTTTCTCTCCGATAAGGCAGACTTGGTGGTACGCTTCCAGGGCGGCAACAATGCGGGACATACGGTCATTGTGGGGGATCAAAAAGTCGTTCTCCATTTGATTCCCTCAGGAATATTGAGACCTTCAACCACCTGTATCATCGGCAATGGCGTTGTGGTGAACCTCGATGTGCTTCAAACTGAGCTTGAGACCTTGGAGTCACAGGGGATCAAAGTCACTGCGGAGCAGCTCAAAATCAGCGAAAATGCGCATTTGATCATGCCCTATCATCTCAAAATTGAGGAGAGCAATGAAGATCGTCGGGGGGACCAAAAAGTGGGAACCACCAAACGAGGCATTGGTCCAACCTATGTAGACAAGATCGCCAGAGAAGGCCTGCGCATCGCGGATCTTAAAGATGTAGAATATCTCAAAGAAAAACTTGGCGTGCTGCTGGCTGCAAAAAATGAATACATTGAGAAGGTTCTGGGCGCAGCACCTCTCGACTTTGAGCCGATCTATCAAAATCTATTGAAACACAGAGACTGGGTTTTGCCGCATGTGTGCAATGCCTCTCTTGTGATTCATCAAGCTCAGCGTCAAAGGCATAATATCCTTTTTGAAGGCGCGCAGGGAACCTCATTGGATGTAGATCACGGCACCTATCCCTTTGTTACTTCTTCCAATACAGTTGCGGGAGGCGCCTGCACGGGCTCAGGAATTGGCCCCACAGCCATCAACAAAGTCATTGGCGTTCTCAAAGCTTACACCACGCGCGTAGGTTCAGGACCCTTCCCTACGGAGCTTTTTGACGAAGTGGGAGAGAGAATTCAAACCCAAGGTCACGAATTTGGAGCCACAACCGGTCGTCCCCGACGCTGTGGATGGCTCGATGCTGTATTTCTCAAATATGCGGTGCGGATCAATGGCCTCACGGATCTTTCGGTCACCAAACTCGATGTCCTCACGGGCCTTAAGGAAATTAAAATCTGCACGGCTTACAAACATCCCGATGGCAGCATTTCCGATACCTTTGTATCGGATGGGCGCGAGCTCGAAAAAGTCACACCCGTCTATGAAGTACATCAGGGATGGGATGAGTTCCCCTCCGAGGCCAAAAACTTTGAAGACCTGCCGCCACAGGCCAAAGCCTTTCTTCGAAGGATCGAAGAGCTCTCCGAAACCCAGGTTTCCATGGTCTCCACAGGCCCCAAGAGAGACGAGCAAATCGTAGTTCACTCTTTGTTTTAGTCTGCGCCTAGACCTGGATTTGTGTTGTAGAAGGTTTTTTTATTGATCCACAAATCCAATCATGTATAACAGCGGCTCAATTTTTGATGGGCCGGTAGCTCAGGGGTAGAGCAGCAGACTTTTAATCTGCGGGTCGATGGTTCGATCCCATCCCGGCTCACCAAACTTTTGAAACACATATTCTTTGCGAGTGTGACGATGCACAAGCAAATGACAAGCGTCCCCATCGTCTAGCCTGGTCCAGGACATCGCCCTTTCACGGCGGTAACAGGGGTTCAAATCCCCTTGGGGACGCCAACATCCAACTTTTACCATGTTGGAGATGGCACTGAATGGTTTTTGGTAATGATAATGCACTACTTGGCCGTCTAAGGTCTGGTTCGAGAGTAGCTTATCTAGCAGTAACCTCTTCCCAAGTAGAGTTTTTGAATTCCACAATGATTTCAAGTCTTTAGCCAGTTCGAGAGTAGATCTAGCTATTTTCAAATATGCACCGTCTATAGCGTTGTGAGCTTGCTCTAAGAGATGTGTATAGCGGTGCCTATTCTTTCTTACATTCTCAAATTGTCTTTTATAGCCATCGTCATCCAAGATGCCATTTTTGTAGTCGGAATAGATTTCGTCTTCTCTGACTTCTAAGTCCTTCAATGCTTCTCTGTAGGTAGTCATTTCACGTCTACGGGCTTCCTTAACCTTGTCATGTGCTTTCTCTAAAGCGTTCATAATTTCATCAACCCAGTTGTCAGGTATCGAAACGTTATCAATGGCTTTACCGTATTGTCGCCACATATTGTCTTCAGAGACATTCATTCCCTTCATGCTCTTATGAATCTTTTTGCCATTTGTGCAGTGGTAATAGTGGAATTCTTTCATCTCACCAGTAGCTTTAATCTTCTTCTTTTTGGGGTCGTAGATAATATGACATCCGCACAATGGGTTGGCACAAGTGATCCAGCCTCCGCTAAAATAGCCCTTTCCAGCGCGTACACGCTTCACGTAGGGGCTTTTTCTGCCAAAGCTAATATCAACTGCGTCCAATACAAATTGTGGAATAAATAATTCGTGGTTTCCCTTGTATTCAGTACACTGACAGTCAAAATAACCTCGGTAGAATTTATTTTTGAGGCGACGCTCGATAGCACTCTTATGGTAGCTTTTCTCCTTACCAGGAGGAATGAATCCTTCCTTGATAACCTGCTTTCTAATGAGATCGAAAGGGAGGTTTTGGGCTCGAAGCTCAAACTCTCTAAGAACCTGATTAACATTACGTTCGTTAGGGTCCTTTACGATGATCGTTCCTCGCTTTAATTCTCTACCACTCTCATCTTTAATACGTTGGTGAGCATACCCCAGTGGAGGGTGATTAAATGGATACCAACCGTTTTCTGATTTATTTCTATGGGCAGCCCGTACCTTGGTACTCAAGTTGCGTAAAAATTGCTTGTTGGTTGCAGCTTGAATATCCCTCATAAAGAAGTCTGTATCAGGGCTATATTGATGAAGGACTTTTTTTTCGTTCACATAGTGAATAATAATTCTACCATCTCTAACTAGGTTTTCGTTTTGCTCGTTATCAGTTAGGTTTCTTGTTTCCCTGTCATAAATATAGAAGAGAAAGTGAACAACGCCACTCATTAAAGCTTCGGATCTAGCCCGATTGTATTGTTTTCTTTCTTCCGAACGTTTAGCAGATTCTACGATGCGAACAATGTTCACTAGGTCAAAATTCTTATCTCTACAATAATGACGAATTTCCTTTTCTTGAGTTTCGTGAGAAGTGTTGTCCTTTTGTCGATGGCTACTTACCCGCAGAAAGGCTATCGCTAGATTATTATTTCCAAGGATTTCCATTGATTATTACCTACTTTACCTTTTCGTTAGCACCAAGTAGAAACGAGTTCGAGAGTGTCCACTCGGGCGTCCACTGGTATCAGCCTTTAAAATAAGGGCTTTAGGATGCTAAGATGTTTGAATTTTCCAGGCACTTTTAGCCATTTGAGTCGTCTATGAATGGCTCTTTCATATCAAATTTTAAATCAGCTCCATCCATAGTTGGATTTCTCAAAATTTTATCAAGGAATTCTCGTTGCTCGGAAGGAGATCGAGTTGTCCAAAGCGTCTGTGCGCGTTGAAGAAGATCCTGAATGGACTCTGCTGTATCTACTTCCTGGGTATGTTCGTTCGATTCAGCCTCAGCGATACAGTGGGTAGTGTCATTGTATTGCCTCCTGACTCTTTCAATCTGCCTCTGATATCCCTCACGATCCAATATGCCATCTTGAAGATCGTCATAGATCTGATCTTCTTTTGCTTTTAGAGCAAGTAAATCATCTCTCCATGTTTCAACTTTTCTCTTGTAAGCTTTTAAATCGCTTTTGGGATCTTTATTGAGCCTTTCTACAAGTATCTCCAGTAATTCATTTGGCAGAGAGAGTGTGCCAACAATTTCCGAGAACTGTTTTTTAATATGTTCCTCTGGAAAATACATTCCTTTTAAATTTGGATGTATTTTTTTACCGTTGGTGCAGTGATAAAGTTCATACTGCTTTGGTTCTCCAGTCGATTTTAAATTCTTTTGAATCTTCGAGTACATCATATGGCATCCACAGGAACATTTTAACCAACCAGATGCGAATTGTCCTTGTCCTGATCGCACTGTTCGTTTGTACTTACTCTTTAGTCCAAATGATCTATCAACTTCACTCAAGATATGTTTGGGGATAATCAACTCATGTTTTCCTGGGTATACTTTTCCTTTGTAGGGAATGTCTCCTCTATATGTTGGATTCTTCAGCCTTCTTTCGATAGAGCTAGTGTGATAATTTCTAGCTTTACTCGAACATAACAATCCTTCTCTTATGACCTGTTTTCGGATTCCTTGAAGAGTTAGTCCTTCAGAACGTAGCTGAAATTCACGTTGAACTTGTAATACTCGTCTTCTATTTGAATCGGGTACAAGTTTCGCTGTACCTTTGATAGGGTTGCCCCTGTCATCTCGTTCTAATTTCTGCATATAGCCAAGTGGTGGGCGACTCATAGGGTAATTTCCATTTTTAACTTTCGTCTCATAAGAAGTCTTTACTTTTGAACTAATGGTTTGGCTCAATTGCTTGTGAAAGACGGCCTGGAAACTACCCATTGTGAAATCAGAATCAGAACTGTTTTGATGGAGTACTCTATTCTCCTTAGCATAGTGAAGTACAATCTTTCCTTCCTTCACTGCCTTGATATTCTTCTCATGGTCAGTTAAGTTTCGAGCTTCTCTATCTTGTGAAAAGAAGATCAAGTTCGTCCATCTTTTCCTCATGGCTTTTGCTCTAGCTTTGCTATAATCTTTTCTCATGTCTGAGTCTTTGGCTGATTCGACAAGTGGGACAAATTCCATAAGTTGTAAGTTATGTAACTTACAGTAATTGCGAATTTCTTCTTCTTGAGTCTCTGGCGAAGTTCCATCTTTTTGGCCTTTGCTACTTACTCTGCCAATGCCCATAGCCATTCTATTTATAAGTATGTCATCCATATTAGTCATTTTCTTCTCCCTCCATCTTGGTATGAATTGGAAAAACATTAGAAACTTTCAAGCCGTTCTCCTTAGTTAACCTAAACTGATTCAAAGGTTGTGATATGTGTGGGTTCCGTTGCTCGAAAGACCATCTCTTAAGTAGTTTTATAACATCCAGAGCCACCTCTATTGCTGACTCGTCTGTTTTTGTATTGTTAGAAGTGTGATTGGATGAAGATAAATCATTGTCTGTTTCACAAGGTTCTTCAACTAATCGAACTGTTGGATGTTTTGTTGGTTGTTGTAATTTAACTGTAGTATTTAATAAGTTCCTACCGCGTCTACTGCATTTGCATTTCTTACATTTAACTCCAAATCGTGACTTCGATTTATCTTTATAATAAAAATACTCATCAGTAAGAGGGTAAGTGGTGTCACATGTTGAGCATTTACGCTTCGATGATGTGACATTTGTAACTGTTTCATTTGAAACAATTGTGGGCGTGTCTACCGACGTAGCGGTATCTTCGTTCGCCTCCTTGTTATGTTTATACTTCGTTGACATTTCCTCATTCGCATTGCTTTCACAAATACGTCCTCTAAATATGCATTGATCATTTAATTTCCTTTTCTTGGTTTCTGCGGTTGACTTGATCCGCAGTTCGTTTGTTCCTTGAGCTTATTTCTAAGCCTGGGATAAATGGTCCGTTAAGAACAACCCGTAGAATGTGTTGGACCATCAGGGTTATTACCAAGTCATCTGGCAATGAGAGAGTTGTTCCAAATAATCGTCAAAATTAAATGTTGATACTGCTATGTCATTGTAAAGATCTCCTTTCGCTTTTTAAATCGTCGTATTCTTTGCTATTAATCGGTACTATTCCGCATTGTTGGCAGTGAGTAAGGAGTTCATCTCCTTTCAGAAAAGCTGAAACGTGCTCTTGTCCAACGAGTTCTACAAATGGTTTCAGAATATCGAGCCAATATGCTTGCTGAAGCACATTCACTTCAATAAGTTCAGTTCTTAGCATTTGTTTCGTGTCTGTCAGTAGACCTAGGGACTCAAGAGTTGGGTCATAGATATAACCATTCTCGCAATCGAGTACCGCCGAGTGTTGCTCGGAGTTGATAATCCTGTGAGGACCGGACAAAGACTTCTTGTTGAGAATCCAACAGGCAAAAAGACTATTCTCGTGGCATTTTCCAGGAGGGAACCAATAATCCATGAACCGTGGATTTAACTTTCTAAGGTGACCCACATCCCGAATGGAGCAAGATACCGTGCTCAATAGTTTATGTAATCGAACATCATTGTGGTCAATTGAACTCTTGAGTTTGTACCATTTACTCCGAAAGGAAAGAACTTCAAGCGCACAAAGTACGCTTGAAGTTCTTTTGACCGTAAGGTTTAGTTCACTCATTATCGTCCCTGTTCTTGGGTGTAAAGAGTGCCTTTTGAAGGTCTAGATAAGTTCTTTCTGCTTTACTCTCTCTATGCTCTTTCGAGTCTTCAATCTCGCCAGAGAGCTTGCAGTAAAGATCCATTGCTCGTACATCACCCTTATCGACAGCTTTTCTGTAAAGTGCATCGATAACTCGGGCTCGTCGTTCAGCACTGTATAAATTATCCGTTTTGAGTTTCTTTTGGACAGCAAGATCCCAATCTTTATCTTTCGTCCAATTTAGAATTCGACGATAAGTTGGGATTGCTTTCTTAAGAAGGTCTCTTGTGTCTGGATCATCCTCATAGTCACTTTCAATTCGAGTGATCAACATAGGAATCAGGTTTTTGATTGGAGTTTTCTTGCCGTCAATATTAGCGCGTGACGCAATATCTTCAGCTTGAACATCCTGAAGAATATCTTGTAGGATATTCCACTTACCAACCCTCATTTCCTCTACCTTCTTTTGAGCCGATAGAGTTTCTTTAATTTTATCCGATATAGCCAAGTCGATTACTTGGCCCTTTTGATCTTTTGGATTACTACTCATTGTATTACTTCCTTATGATTTAGTTAGATTTGCTACTTGCTTCTGAAAACCGTTTGAGGTGTCAGAAGCTCCTTTGTCCGCTCGTCGATCTGACGATTGGCTTTCTATGAGGTGAAGAGTCTTAGAAGATCTTCTTGCCTCATTGAGTTCGATCATTCTTTTTCTTCGGGCTTCACTTACCGCCTTTGAAATGGATCGAGTTTTCTTTTTAAGTTTTAGAATCTTTCCAACCTGCTTGAGATACTTATCCTCCCAAGGGAATGTGAAAGAAGCTTCATCTCCATCACAGTCATTTTGCATATCTGTAAATGGGAGCTTCTTTAGATTCCTTTTCACTGATGCTGTGTCTGTATAGACTCCAAGTGTATTTTCATTGAAGTAGTAGACTTGACCGTGCTTTCCATGTAGCTCGATTCGCCAATAGCGTTCTTCTCGCTTTTCCTGACAAATTCGATCCCACTCATCCTTTGAATAGTTGGACTTTTCCTGCTTGAGCTTGTTCCATTCCTCTGGATAGCTCCACTTGAATATCTCGTTATCTTCTAATGTACGCACAACTGATACCTCCTTTTGAGCGTACGAGTCCCTCAACACTAAAAAAGTGTTATTTCGCATGACTCGAATTATTAGTTATGAAGTACTGCAGTCTGTAGATGCTCTATCTACTTGGAACTGTGTTGTACGAACGTCTCTTATCTTAGGCTAACTGTTTGCTCTCTGGCGGGAGTGAGAATGATTAAACAGTTGCTTCTCCTATTATACTTTGCTCGTCCAAACGAATACTTCCTACGTTGTATCTGTGCCTTTTCAGCACACTCCTCATACGTCCGTTGAACATTGGCTATACCTATTGTGCTCTAATCACTTGATGTAGAGCGGGTAAGCCTACTTAGTCCTAGTCCTACCTTATAGAGCTAGGAGTTATTTGACTCATATCCAAATAGGATTTGAGTTGTTGTACCAGAGTTCCCTTTAACTGGTCTCCAGTACAAAATCCTTTGTTGTAGAAGAAAATCTATTTATTCCCTCTATTTAAACCATTCTCTTCTTCACAATTATCTTCGCATCTATGGAACCTTGTTTCTGCTACCTTTAATTTATTTTAGGTAAACTGTTCTCAAGTTCGCTCCATACATCCTCAACGTTATTGAACCACGGGTCTATGAATAACGGTGGTTTGTTAGCCTGACCCCCATTGACCCCAACATCGATAATAGATGTGCTGGGTGAAGTAGTGAGGTTAGTGAAGGTGTTTCTATTTAATTTTCTATTCTTATTTTCAGGATTACTAAAACATAGTGAGATGTCTTCACTGGCTTCACTTTCTTCACTATTACAGCCTATTTTACGGCTCTCCCGTAAATCTGAGATCCTTATTCCTTGCCATGCGGCCCGTCCTTTGTACGGACCGGAAGTAGTTCGTACATTCTTGTCATTTAACCCAAGAGATCTAAGCCGTTCATTCAATTCATTAGATTGAATTGCTAAAAGACCATTACTATTACAAAACTTGTGGTATGAGTTCTGTAGATCTTGCTTAGAAGTCTTTGATGTCGAGTCTAATTCACATATTTCTTCAATAAATCTAGCAAAAGTATCCATCTCTTTTACATACTCTTCTGTAGCCTCCTTGATTGTATTCGGAGTGTGAAGGCCATTTTTGAGAACTCTAATAGCTCCTTGAACCATCCAATTGAGAATTCCTGAAGATTCTTCTTTTAACTTGTCTCTGAGATTTTCATCTTGTTCTCCTTCCGAGAAAGTTACCGGAAATTCAACTAATCGTATTCTTGCCTTACTCCCCTCATCTGTTGTTGGGAGAATAGGTTTATGGTTAGAGAGAAAAAAGAGTTTAAATTCTGCCTCAAATTCTATTGAACCTTTATAAAGGCCCCGTGCTGCGACTCTGTCTCTCCCTACCAACTGCTTAAGTAGAGCCATATCGAGCTTTTCTCCAGGATTTATTTCTCTAGCGGTAACGAAACGAAAGCCATCTAGACGCGCTATATCCTCTCTGATGTTTCCTCTATTAGGCTTCAGTAGAAAAGTATCGGAGTTTGCTGCCCTTGCATAATCATCACCTACAATGGATCTAACGACTTCAATTAACGTGGTTTTCCCATTTCGTCCTCTGCCGTAAAGAAAAAAGAATACCTCGAATCGCCCATCTCCAAGCAACAAGTAGCCAAACATATCTTGAAGATAATTGATATTCTCAGCATCATCGTTCATTATTTGTTTAACGAAACGCTCAAACAAAGGACATTGAGCGTTTATATCAAAGATCACAGGCGCAATTTTTGTGATCATATCTTTGGAGTTGTGATCCTGCAGTGCCCCAGTCCTAAGATCGATAGTTCCATTTTGAACATTAAAAAGATAGGGATTGGCATCGAAATCCGAAGGATCTGCAATCAGCTGAGGGTCTGATTGGGCGTGTTCAACCATTTTCTTAATTCGATTTCCATTTTCAGACTTTAAAATATGCGTTTTTAGTTTACGAAATTCATCAATATTCCTACCTTTTAGATGTATTTCTGCGGCTGCTATGGTCTCTCTTAGAGTTTCTTTGCTTTTCTGATAAATAAAATTTGCTTCATCTTTTTTCCATCGCTTGCCATCATAAATACACCAAGACTTCCATTTGTTATGTGGCACATACTTAATATCTTCGTTCGAGTAGTCTCTGAGTCTTTCAGAATTACCAACATCAGTGTGATTGGATGTTATAAGACTAGGAAATGCACCATATTTTGCTACACTTGCAGCTATCCCTTTTACCTCATCTTCATCTAAGGGTTTTGGGAAACTCTTATTATGTTCTATTAGAGCTAGTTTTATTGTTTCTTCATCAGTTCCATGGCGACGCATACTTCCAGCGAGGCTCGTTAAAGTATTATTTCGAGCGATACCTTTTTCAGAATTAGTTGAAGTAGCTTCTTGTACTTCTGTAGATTTATTTTTATTGTTCTTATAATTGTTGATTAGCGTATCGACATTTAGCTTCTCGCCATCAAAATACTCAATAAAGGAGTCCTTTTGTGCAAAATCTGGACAAGAGGGCAGTGCATGCATTCGAGAAAGATCTTTTGTGCTAGAGTCTACAAGTCTATTTAGTAAACAATTCCCAGCAGACCAAGTAAGTTTATATTCTTCAACAGTAAGTTGTCGCGATAATAAGATTATGACTCGAATACGATTTATGTCTTTGTTGTATGTAATGCCATCATCCTCTAAATGATGCCTCCAAGTAGAATAAATAGCGTAAGAATATCCTTTTAGACGTTCGTGAATCTCGTTTACTTGGGTATCTGAAATTTTGTCACAGTCGAATATTAGAGTGGAGTTTAATAATTTTACATTGTCATTCGACCTAGTATCTCCGTTTTCGTATATTGCTGAAGAAAATAGGGGGCATTTGCTCTTCTCTTCAGCGACAAGATGA
>JAGRAX010000034.1 GCA_020434365.1 Bdellovibrionales bacterium | reverse complement strand
AGTTAGGCTCATTTCAAGTTTTTTGGCGATGTCACCGAGCTTTTTGGTTTTCTCGATTTTCTCTTGCCCTTCTGGAGTGTCAAAGGCGCGCTCTTTGAGCCATTGATAGTTCTTGAGAGAGAGCCTCGAGCCTTCGGGAATTCCAGAAGCATATTTTCCTGTCAAAATTCCAGAGGCCAGAGGGGACCATATGGTGGTTCCCAGGCCTTGTGAATATAAGGGGAGAAAATCCTTCTCGACTTTTTGGCGTGTAAACAAGTTGTATTGAGGTTGCTCCATGGTGGGAGGACAAAGGCCAAGTTCTTTGGCAATGCCAAAGGCTTCTTGGAGCTGCGTAGCTGTCCACTCAGAAGTTCCCCAATAGAGAATTTTGCCTTGATCGATTAAGGTATTCATGGACCTCACCACTTCTTCGGTCGGCGTATATACATCTGGTCGATGACAAAAATAAAGATCTAGGTAATCTACTTGCAGTCTTTTGAGAGCTGCATGGCAGGCATCAAAAATATGTTTTCGGCTCAGGCCTCTCTGCGTGGGTTTTTCTCCACCCCAGAAGACCTTGCTCGAAACACAGTAAGAGTCTCGGCTCCAGGAGCTCTGGGCCAAAATTTTACCCATGATGGATTCGGATGCTCCTTTGGCATAGGTCTCTGCATTGTCAAAAAAATTGATTCCGTGATCGTAGGCCAGATTCATAAGCTTTGAGGCTTGTTGATCTTCAATCTCTCCGAAGTTGACCCAAGAGCCAAAAGAAAGGGCGCTCACTCTGAGTCCAGATCGTCCCAAATTGCGGTATTCCATTTCAATATTCATAAGGTCTACATAACATTAATCTTAGGCTTCCTCCTAAATTTCTTTGGCAATTGAGACTTTTAGACTAGTCTGAAAGTCAGGCTAGCATAGAAAGGAAATCCAACATGATTTTAACAAACATTGAAACCATCCCTGGAAAAACAATTGTAAAACACTATGGACTGGTGTCGGGCAACACGATTCGGGCCAAGCATATTGGTCGAGATATTATGGCGGGTTTTAAGAATATCTTTGGAGGAGAGCTCAAAGGTTATACCGAGCTCTTGGAAGAATCTCGGAATGAAGCTGTCTCGAGAATGGTAGACCAAGCCAAAAGTGTTGGTGCCAATGCAGTGGTTAATGTTCGCTTTTCAACTTCAGCCATTGCTCAAGGTGCTGCAGAGCTCTATGCCTATGGCACAGCTGTGAGTGTGGAGTAGCGGCGATGGACGTACTGATTCCGCTCTTGCTGTTGGTTCTCGTGGGTTATGTTGTTGGTACCTGGATTGAAACTCAGCATTTCAAAAATATTAGAGAGCGTGAACGAAGAACACGTAATTTGCCCGCACTTACAATGAAGCTTCCTTTGGCGTCCACGCAAGTTTCAGATGTAACATTGGTATCAGGTAGCGTGGTTGTGTCTGTAGATTATTTCAAGCGCTTTGTGATGAGTTTGATTCAGTTGGTTGGAGGCCGAATAAGCAGCTATGAAACTTTGATGGACAGGGCCCGAAGAGAGGCGCAGCTTCGAATGAAGGAGCAAGCCATGCAATGGGGCGCAACGAGTATTGTCAATCTGCGGATGGAAACTTCAACGATTGCCAATCAAAATAAAAAAAACAATTTGGGAACGGTCGAAGTCTTGGCCTATGGAACCGCAATCAAAGCGCGCAGCTTATAAAGCCATGCAAGATGGAATTTGTTCCCAGCGATCCTGACGAGTCAGTCAACCTTCCCAAGCAAAGCATCTTGCTTCAAGTCTCGATCTTGCTCGGTGGAGTTCTTTGCGTTTTGATACTGTTTTATGTTTCATTATCTCTTTTGGTGGAGACTTCGGTTGAGCTTTTATCAGAAAAAAAATACACGCAACTTCAACAGTATATGGCCCAGCGCAGTTTTTTTTCTCAGGGCCAGCATAGCTCTGATCTTCAAAGTTTCCTGGATGAGCTTGTAGAGCAAAGTCCAAATCCTAATTTGCAACTCAAGATCTACGTTTCCTGTGGGCCAATTTTCAACGCGCTTGCCTATCCAGATGGATCGATTGTTTTGTTTGAAAAGCTCTTATCAAACCTCCATAGCAAAAATGAACTTGCGATGGTTTTGGGACATGAGATTGGACACTTTATTGGGAGGGATCATCTCAAAGGTTTGGGAAGATCTGCCGCGGCAACATTGATTTCTATGTTTCTTTTTCAATCTAGCGACACGGATTTCAGCTCATTGTTGGAAGTAGGGGGAAGGCTGAGTCAGAATCATTTTAGTCGACGTCAAGAAAGCCAAGCAGATCAAGTAGGTTTGGAGATCATGTATAAAAGGTTTGGACATGTTCAGGGTTATCGAGAATTTTTTTCTAGGCTTATGCAAGAAAGTGAACATGAAAATCCAATTCAAAAAAGCGCAACGCTTTCTTCATGGTTTTCTACGCATCCTCATAGCGTAGATCGTATGGAGCTTTTGCATCAGTATGCGCAGAAGAGCTCCTTTTCAGAGCTAGGAAATCTAGAAAGCTTTGATGTAGATCCAAAAATATTTTGCAAAAAGGATGCTTGAGTCAGGAGTTGGCTGTTTTGCTACGAAGGTCTACGAGGTTTACAACAGTCCGGGCTGCAGTGAGCGTCTCTTGGAGCTAGGGCACCTATGGAAGCTCGCTTGTGACTCGGCTCAAGATACTCGGAGATGAGATCTACAATAAGTTCCACCATGAGAGGGTGGGTTCCAGGAGATTTTGAACGGGTGAAATGGAGTTCATTTTTTTTGGCGCAGTCTTTGGCCTCTTGGTCCAGATCAAAAATAACTTCCATGTGATCCGAAACAAAACCCAAAGGATGCACAAGAACATGTTGAATCTCTTTTGAATCGATTTGATCAATGGCTTCACAGACATCGGGTCCGAGCCAAGGAACGTGAGGGGATCCACTCCGACTTTGATAACAGAGTTGCCACTGAGAAATGGGAAGCCCTTTCGAAACTTCTTGTGCGGCATCTTCCAATTGGATTTGGTAGTCACAGCTTTGAGCCATGGAAAGAGGAAGGCTGTGGGCCGTGAACAAAATTTTGAGTTTTGGATAAATCGACGGATCTATGTCTTGAAGCTTTTCCATGATTCTCTTTTGGTGCACCTTAATCCACAGGGGATGATTGAAAAAACTTCGGATTTTATCTACCTGTAGTGAACTGTCTCCAAGTTCTTCTAAAGCCTTCGCGATATCCTCACGGTACTGACGACACCCCGAGTAGGAGCTATAGGCGCTGGTGACGTAACATAAAATTTTTTTGTGCCCGTCTTTGATGATTTGAGCCAGCGTATCTTTGAGGTAGGGTTTCCAGTTTCGGTTGCCCCAATAGATGGGAAGGTTCATGCTTTGATCGCTCATTGCTTTTCTTAGAGCCGCAATCATTGCTCTATTCTGCGCGTTGATGGGACTGATACCACCATGGGCTTGGTAGTGTGAGGCCACTTCCATTTTTCTTTCTTCGGGAACGGGCTTGCCCCTGAGAACATTGTTGAGAAAGGGCATGACATCGTCGGGACCTTCAGGTCCACCAAAGGATAGTAGAAGTAGAGCATCGTAAGACATGGGTGGTACTGTAGGATGAGTCCTCAAGATTGGCCAGGAAATATTTTTCTATAAGGAAAAAGCCCAATGCTCGACATTCAATAAGAAACTCGATAGTGGTGCGACTCAAAACTATGACTGACGAAAACAAAACTCCTGTCAAAGTTCCCGCACGGCGATATAAGTATTTTGATCTCGTGATGGCTGCATTTGTTACGGTACTTATCTGTTCGAATCTCATTGCCCCTGGGAAAGTGTGTCACTTGATCTTCTGGGGTGAAAAGATCAGTTTTTTTGGTACTCCCATTACATTTAGTGTCGGAAATTTGTTTTTCCCCTTTAGTTACATATTCGGGGACATTCTCACCGAAGTCTACGGATATGCGCGTTCTCGAAAAGTCATATGGGCAGGTTTTGGTGGCTCGGTGTTTTCAGCGATCATGGCCTATGTGGTGGTTGCAATTCCAAGTACCTTAGAAGATGGATATCAAGTGCAGCTTCAGCAGGCCATTGAACTGGCTTTTGGCAACACCTTTCGCATTGTGATCGCTTCGCTGATGGCTTTTTGGGCAGGAGAATTTGTAAACTCATATGTGCTGGCCAAGATGAAGATCTGGACCAAAGGCAAGATGCTGTGGTCTCGAACCATTGGCTCGACCATTTTTGGTCAAGCTGCAGATTCAATGATTTTTTATCCACTGGCCTTTTGGGGTTTGTGGACTCCTCTCACGATGCTGAAAGTGATTTTGTTTAATATGGTCTTTAAAATTGTATGGGAAGCCGCAATGACGCCTTTCACATATTTCTTTGTTGCAAAGCTGAAAAAGCTTGAGCAAGAAGACTATTACGATTTTGACACCAATTTTTCTCCCTTTAGTTTGGAAGACTGAGCATTTTTCTAACTGTTTTCAGCCTGATTGATTTGAAGATGCAATAACTTCCAAGCCCCACAAGGCTGAGATGTGTTGTATGCTTGTGCCAAATACTCATATGAATATTTTATGGTTCTGTTTTGAATTTGTACGAGTTCTTGGAGTAGAGTTAATCGGCCGAAGGGGGTGAGTATCTGGTTATCATCTATGCCAGTCCATAACTCACGGATGGAGTCTTGCGCGCCTTTGATCCAAGTGCAGACTCTTTCTTTTACTTCTGGCTCATAAAGGTTTTGTCTGAACAACAAAATAGATTTACTGATAAGAAGTTCGTAGATCGAGACAATGGTCATGGGATCCATTTGGCTTTGATGGTCTTGGATGTATTGTAAAAGCTGATTGGATACATGGGCATCTACGATTTCATAGATTGAGTTTTGAGCTAAGATGCTAAGGATTTCCAGGGATTCTTCAGAGAGCTCTTTATGTGTGCAGGGATCATAAAGTTCAGGTCCCATGAGTCCATCTACCAGAGATTCATGCCCCAGACCCAAACTGTGGGCGATTTCGTGCGCAAGGGCATGGGGTTTGAAAATGTTGAAACACCTATCATTTAGCTCCGCTACAGACAGAAGAACCAAATTTGACAGTATACGTGCTTTAGAAATGATCACTTGCCCATTGCTTTCTACAAATTCAACGTTGACAAAGAGTTGGTTCGGATGGCTATTCGCTTGAGTGATCTCGTCAAGTTGGTTCAGGCGGTACTGATAGAAGTCAATTTCGGATTCCGGATCCCAAGCTTTAAAATCTACAATGAGGTCTTTCGAATGGCTGTAGATTCTTCCCGAGCCATCCTCTAAAATTTCTGAGGCTCGGCGCAGGACCTCTATCATTCTGATTTTGTGCAGTTTCCATAGGGCCTCATGGGATCGATCAACCACAAATACTGTGGGGATGACTTTTAGGCCATTGGATTCCGGATCTGACTCTTGTGTTTCTATTTCAGAATCTCTGTCATGATCAGTCACTTGTTCTAATGTATCTTTTTTGTCTGTGGGTATCGTTCTGGAGTCAAGGTTAGGAAGCTCAAAGGTATAGATTTCTGAAGGTTCAGAAATGATGGGCTCCTCTGGTTTGGGATCTGTGTTTGTTCCCTCAATGGGAGTTTCTTCGATGACGTCATCATCTGTAGGTTCGTCCAAAATGTCGGAGTTGTGATCGTTTTGTTCTTTTTCAAAAGTGATGAGGTTTTTTTCAGCTTGGAAATTTTTTTTGCTTTGATCTGACGAGGCGCCAGTATCTTTTTTGCACCCACTCACCCCTAGGCAGCAGATGATTATGCCCATGCTCAATATTTTTTTTTTTTTTATTCCCCTGCAATTCACGAGGTCCTTATACAACAGAAAACTTGAAGAAGATACGATTTTTTTTTCGCTTTGCTCTCTAAAAATTATAAATAAAATTAAATATTTACAACGAACTTCTTATAAAAATCGGGCGATGAGTTTTTTGATGCTTAGACCTTGAACCAGAACAGAAAAAATCACCAGGGCGTAGGTGATTTGAATGATCCAATCTCTGCCTTCAAAATCTGGAAGTGAAAGTGCGAGAGCAATAGAGATTCCCCCTCGAAGGCCACCCCAGGTTAAGATACTTATGGTTCCCCTAGGATAGTTTTCAAAACGTCGCAAGATAGAAATGGGGATCGATACTGCAAGAAGCCGAGAGGATAAAAGCAGCAGAACAAAAGGGAGCATCAAAATCAAAAGTCTGGGTTCAAGATCGATAACGAGCATTTCCAAACCAATGAGCATAAATAAAATGGCATTGAGTGCATGATCCGCAAAAGTCCAAATCGTGTCCAAGGCTTGCTGCGTGTTTTGACTCATGCTGTGGCTTTTACCGTGATTGCCCAAAAAAAGTCCTGCGCAGACAGCAGCCAAAGGCGAGGAAATGTGCGCCCAGCTTCCTAAAGAATTGATGAGCAATACCAATGCGAAACTAAGAAATACTTCTAGATTTGCATCCTCAATCGATCGAAGAAGCCAGGATGTCAGAAAACCTAAGGCGAGGCCGCATGCTAGACCCCCAAGGACTTCTGTCACCATCATATGCGTAACATAGTGGATCAGGGATGATTCTTGTGTCCCCATGGCTACGCTCAAAAGCACGCTAAAGAGAACCACTCCGACGCCATCATTAAAAAGACTCTCCCCTGCGATTTTGATTTTCATGTCCTGCTTGCTGGGGATTTGATTCATGATGCTCAATACGGCTATGGGATCGGTGGGAGAGATCAGGGCTCCAAAAACAAGGCAAAAGGCCAAGGGGATCGACAGCCCCATCCAATGAAATAAAAAATAACTTCCGATACCAATGAGCAAAGTCGAAATCAAAACCCCTAACGTGGCCATGCTGATGACGGCTCTGAGTTTTGATCTAAGCAGAGTCCAATTGATGTGGAGAGCTCCCGCAAAAAGTAAAAAACTCAGCATTCCCTTCATCAAAAGATCTCGAAAGTCGATGGACCGCAAAAAAGGAAGCATCCACGCTGTGATTTTCCAAGAAGGGAAAATCACATCCAAGGTGAGGACCAAGATAGAGGACAAAAGTCCTGCAACCATAAGGCCGATGCTAAAAGGGAGTTTGAGAAGGTGATGATTGAGTAAGGCAAAGCACCCTGCGACCAAAGTTAAAACTGTGAGCGCATCTAAAAAGAAACTTGAATGCATGGCAGGGGAGTGTAACAGAAAAAAGAGCATTGCCCTATGCCTTGGAATGCATGGCCTTTCATTTCAATAGAGAAAGTTTATAAACAGCATGAAATCCATCTTTCATCGAGCCCATCGAGATGGGCGTCTCTGCCAGATGGGTAATCGAAAAAGCCCCTCCATACAGTTTCTGAATTTGATCTTTCGACAGCGAGTGGGGGGGACCTTCAAAGCTTTCAGGATCATAGTGAAAACTTAAGAGCAAAATTTTTCCATCTTCTTTCAACATGCTGGTGCATTTTTTTACGTAGTCTTTTCTTTGTTCGGGGTTGATGGCCACGAGAGAGGCTCGGTCATAGATCCAATCAAATTGATGATTGAGAGTAGAAGGAAGCGAAAAAAAATCTCCCTGGTAGATTTCAATGTTTTGAGCCTTGTATAGAACATGATTTTGCTGGTTCTCTCTATGAGCTGTGAGATTGTGTTCTGAAAAAAACTCTTGGATAGGAATGGGCGAGAACTCAACCCCCGTAACTTGATGACCGAGATTTTTCGCGATCCACTCTAGGTCCAGGCTCTTTCCACAAAGAGGGACAAAGCATCGCCCTTGCGCAGGGAGTGTTAGCTCTGAAACATATTTGATGAGGTCGGGGTGCACTTGTGAAAGGTGAAAGTTGATATTTCGGATTTGCCATCTTTCATGCCAATTGCCTAGCTTCATTTTTGCGATCTTACGGGCTTTGGTTTAAAGTTCAAGACAAGTATGAATGTGAATTGGATCAGGCAGCATATCGAAAAAAATCTCTCAGTTTTCAAGTTGGAGGTCTTTGATGACTCCAAAAAACATCAACATCATCCGGGCAATACAGGAGGGAGTCACTTTGAACTGCTTTTGGTGTCGGATGATTTTGAGGCGCTTTCTAGAATCGAGAGGCACAGGCTCGTATACAAGGCTTTGAACATGCCTCACCCAGAGATTCATGCCTTGGCGATGAAGCTTTATACAAGAAAGGAGTGGGAGGATACATGCCAAAAATAGAAAATTTCTGTATCCAGAGTCAGCTTCTTCGAGGCAATTGGATGGGGGACAGCAGCGATCGCTATGCGGCCATCTACAAACCACCCATGGGCATCGACTCCAATGAACTATGGATGGTGTATTTTCTCTGTGGCTGGTCAGGCAATGGACAAGATGTTTTGGGAGATCGAGGGGTCTTTGCGCCTTCTCTCGCGCAGCTTTTGGATCAGGGAATCTCCGAGGGAAAAATTCCGCCTGTGGTGCTGGTCTCAGTCGACGGTTCAACGCGCTTTGGAAGCAGTCAATATATCAATTCAGAACTTTTTGGTCCTCACATGGATCACATGGAGCAGGAAATCATTCCTGAAGTTGAAACCTATGTTGGCTTTTCTGGAGGAGCTGAAAAAAGAATATTGATGGGCCATTCGAGTGGAGGCTTTGCCTCTTTGGCCTTTGCCATGCTCAAACCCAAAGTGGTGTCTCATATTGCGAGCTTTGCAGGGGATTGTTGGTATGAGCATTTGTATCGTTCTATGATTCCTCAGAGCATCGGGGTCTATGAAAAGTACAAAGGCTTTGGAAATTTCATAGAGCAGTTTTTTTCAAAACCTAATCCCATGAGTCAGTCCTCTGGACCCGAGATCGAAACGATGATGATGCTCAACATGTGCCAGTGTTACGCTCCCAATAAAAATATAGAGAAAATTTTTGCAGATGTTTTTTTTGATCCAGAAAACGGAGAGCTTAGGGAAGAAATCTGGAAGAAGTTTTTGCAGTGGGATCCCTTGCATATGCTGGAAAAACATAAAGACTCTTTATCCCGGCTCAAAACCCTAAGCCTACAAGCAGGAAAGGGTGATCAATACGGCCTTCAACTCGGACACCGCCAGCTTTCAAAAAAGCTCACAAGATTCAACATCAAACACGAGCTCAAAGAATTCGAAGCCAAACACGGCGGATATTACTTCAGATATTTCGATACGATTGAGGAAATCACAAACTCCTTTGCATAGCTTAGTTTTGATTTTCAACCCAATCTTCACAAAAATCACGATCCAAACACTCTTTATGAATGATGCCAAGAAGTGTAGCAGCATTTGGAGGATCCAAAGTGCTTACAGTTCCGTAAGGGCGTAAAAGGGCACCCGGGTTGATGCGATCGTTTCCTGGATGAGTCAATGCTTTTGAATCCATTTCTTTATAGATCTGATAAATGTAGGCGTGGGAACCCCAATTTTCTTCAAGTTCTTGAAGCTCGTTCTCAACGGCCATTGCAAAACCAGGATCAGAAGGTTTCATATTTTGCGCTTGTGAAAAATTTGACAAATCAATTACATTCTTATTCTCAAGTGTTGAAATTTCAGGTTGGTTCATGTTGTGATAATTCTTTGCAATAGATGTATAAAAATCATCCAATTGATCGAGGTTTAAATCTCCACTTTTGAATGCCTTATATATACCCTCTCGAATTAAAAGAGCTTTTTCGAAGGCCTTTATGCTTATTTTTTTCTTTTTATCAATCTGTTCTTTTTCTTCATCTTTATTTCCTAAAGCATATTGGCGTAAATTTTTGATGAAAGTTATTTCATTTTTAAATTCTTTTTCATCGGAAGCTGCCAAAAGTTCATGAACCACACTAGAAATAATATCTTTAACAATCAACTGATAGCTGGTTTGTGGAGATTCATCTTTTTTGAGAACCAAACTCTTGGTTCGTGAAAATAAATCCATAATTTGTTCGTAATGTATGGGGATGTCTGTAGCTTCTTTTTTAACAATCATTCCGTTTCCCAGAACCAAGAGTTCTGATTTTTGATTTGCATCCGGGCGTAGGGATTCTACAAGCCATTGATTCATAGTTTCAACGCCGCCTAAAGGGTCAAATCCACGTAGGGGGTCGTTGGTATAGGTAAAGGCCTCCTGCCAATTTTTGATCAGATTTTGAAACTTCGGATATCCTAGTGGACTTCTCAAGATAAAGGGACTGACATAGGAATCTTTTAGGTCGAGAGCTTGCCCAGTGAATAGCTTTGGAGACACCGATTCTTGATCAAATCTCTGAGTCCAATTCATGGCCAAAGACCACAATTGATATAAGTATTCCTTTTTGTCTTTGTCATCTAAGAATGAACTGTCTCGTACATTGATTCCGTGAATTTTCATTAGGCCAAAAATTTTAGGTATGCTGATTCGTCGGGAAAATTTAATCCATTTTTCTAAAAGAAGTACCTGTTCTCCAACATTGAGAGCCTTTTGTGCAATGTTTTTCGATTCAAATCTGAACTTGCTGTAGAATAATTGTTCGCTTTCATACTCTGATCCCGTTTCTCCTCGAGAGAAAAAGAACTTTAATTCATTGTCGATGGATGTTTGAATATCAATCATTCCTTCAAGTACAGCAAATTCCATTTCTGCATTTTTTTCGGTGTCTTCTTTTGAGCTTTCGTCGATGGCGACAGTTTCTATGCTCATCAGGCCCATCATGCTTTTTTCAAATGCCCGCTGCATTTCAGAGATTCTCTTTGCCGAGGCTGTAGCCCAATGTCCTTGAAGATCTTCTTTGATGTCAGATGATATACCTTTGAGCTCTACGAGATATTTCTGATAATTTTTCTTTGTTTGATCTCTGTATGTTGGTTTTACATCTATGGGAACGACCCTAAGAGAGTTGTTGAGTCCTTCAACATGGTTGATGTGATCAATCCATTTTTCTTTTTGAATGTATTCTCCCAATTTTTTCTGAGCATAAAACATATTCACTTGAAGAATATATGCATTGAACTGTTTGAGTGTGTCTCTCATCAAGCATTGGACAAAATTACGTTCATTCTTCTCATTGAACTCTTCTAGCATATATCGCTTTTGACTAGAGCAGGGGTCATCTGCCATGAGCCACATATTGATTTTTCCAGAGTGAAGATCCTTTCGTTCTCTGGCATAATAATCCAGTCTTCCAAGGCTTTGGCTTAAGGCATTTTGGGCACTGGCTTGAACAAAAGAATGCTCAAAGTACTGGCCTATAGCATCTGCAAAAATCATCTCCAGAGCCAGCTGAGCTGCGAGAAATAGCCATCCTACTGGATTGGAAATTTCTGCTAGCTGAAGGGCGTTTTTTCCATGGCGGATCGCAAGATAGGTCGTTCTGGCTACCTTTGTCAGAGGTTTGACGATCATCTGAGCGACGGCGAAGCTAGTAAATTCAACAAATACTTGTTTGAAAAAATCTTTTGAATAGCCATCCCAAATGAGTTTGTTTAAGGATAGTCCAGTGACAAATAGTATTTGCTGCCGAATGATGACATTTCCGTAAGCTCTCATCATCGTCGCTGCTTTGATGCCTCCTTTTTCTGTCAAAAATTTTCTGGCGAGAGCTTCACTCTCCTTGCTTGCCATAAGCTTTTCGGTGAGGATGTCTTGAACGGTTCTCATTCGATAGATTTTTGAAGCATCGAGAACCGTAGATGCTGTACCTGAAATTCCAGAAAAAGTTGCAAAACGAAGCATCTCTTTTGGCAGATGACCCAAAAACTCAAAGACCTGCTCTATATCTGCATTGTCATTAAAGAGCATGAAATGAACTTGTTCCAGGATTTCTTTTACGCAGAGAGCTACGAAGAACTTTCCAGATTCCTTGGCAAACATCCGAACTTGACTATTGGATCCATTTTGTCTGTATTTTTCGTAGTTTTGATAAATTTCTTGAAACTTAGGAACGAGTACGCCACTTAAAAACATTCGGTATAGTCGTGAGTCGCCAAAACTTACTTCAATGTTTTTGGCAAGTCTCAATAGTTTTTTTCTCATTCCTCTTTCTGATAGGCGTTGCGGATGGTCCAATAGTTCTTTTGCGAGTTTTTCAAACTCTTTGACCTCTTCCTCAAGGCTTGGGAGATCTGTTTTTCCAGGATCAGGTTTGGCTGTGGGCTTTGCAGGTTTGTTATTTTTCCCCCAAAGCCTATTCCAAATTTGCTTTACAATATCGATCAGTGATTCTGCATGTTTATTGATAAGACCCAAAATATACGCAGCTTGAATGCTTTTTGAGAAGAAGTTTTCATTTTCAAAACGAGCCATAGAAAACAAAGATGAAAATCCATGAGCCATGAGTTCTTGGATTTTGGAAGTAGTCGAAGTGAGCTTGATCGATTCTCTAAGTAAAGCCCACGTATCCTCAAAATAGGTAATGTAGTCTTTACTATTGATCTTTGAAAATTCTTGAGACAAAATTTCTAGTTTTGACCGTAAATTTTCTAATTTTTCACTTTCTTCAAAATTCATTTCTTCAATGAATGCACTCCAAGTCTTGATGATTTTTTCAAGATTCTCTTCTTGAATTGCAGTTAAGCACTCGGTTAGAAGTTTGGCTCTTTGACTTGATAATCCGTATTTGGTTTCAAGTTCTGATTTTCCGGAAGCTCTGCGAATGCTTTCCTGAAGGGAAGTAAAAAGTTTAAAGGCATCTACGTAGCTGTCAGCATAGATCCAATGTCTCATGCCCGTTTCGTACATAAGAAATTGAAATATTTTTCCTGCATCTAAGTTTCCAACCAGCTTGGCTTTTTCAACGTACTCTGAAACTTTAGATGTAAAATCCTGAATGCTTTGGGAAGTAAGACTTTTTGGGGAAACCATCGCAAGCCAGGCTTTTGATATTTTTCCCGAATCTTCACTTCGTATGCTTCGAAAAAAACGAATGAGGTTTTTTCTGGCCTCCCAAGAAAAGGAAAAAGCTTGACCAAAATCGATGATATAAAGCTCAGTTTGACCAACTAATTTTAAATATCTGGCAAAAAAGTTTCCTCCATGACGATCCGGATCTGCAAAGCCGCTAACAAATAGATCAAGCATCATATGAGTGATAATGGCTTTGGCAACTTTTTCTGGGGACATTCCCAATTCTTCTAGCTTTTGCTCATCTGATATCGAAATTTCTTTGGCTTCTTCTTCGAGAACAAGTTCATCTGTAAAAAGAAAAATTTCAGGCAGTTTGATACGAACATCTTGAGCTCCTCCGGTGCTCAAAATCGAAACAATTTCAATTCCCCGTGCACGTCTTTGATTTGCATTTTTATTGAGAAGTTCTCGGCTTACCCATTCGTTGACGAAATAGAGTTCTCGATTGAAACTGCTTTCTAGCTGTTGGATGAGACTTTCAAAAAGAGGAATCAATTGACTGTTGGAGTTGTTTGCTCGAAGTCCATCTACAAATCTTTTTACTTTAATTAGGTCTTGCTCAACTTCTTCCACAACACCATTTCTACGAAGTTTGATCACTATAGGCTGATCATTGTGTTTAAATCTTGCTTTGAGAACAACTTTAATCGAAGCATTGCCAAGTTCTTTTTCGATGACAAATACATCTTCCCATGTAACTTCATCCTTACCAATGATTTGGGTGGCCCCCAAAGCAATCAATTGGGCTCGGACTTCTGGGTTTTTAAGATATTCATTGAGCCATTTGAGGGCTACTACTATGGGAATGGGTCGAGCATTTTCCTTGGCCGATCCAAATTCTTCTCGGAATTCATCGGGGATAAGCCCTGCCTGTTCTGAAAGAATTTGCATGGCTTTAAATCCTACAATTCCAAAACTGGTAAACACGCGCTTGGCTAACTTTGCAGGTTTATCTTGATACGAAGCCAATTCCGGCAGAATGTCCGAAAAGAAAGAGGCAAATTCTACGATATCCATAGCATCTAGAAAAGAGCGATATAGCTGATCAATGATGCTTGGAGCTTGTGCAATGTTTAAAAACTGGGCCTTAAGGACGCCGCGATAGTTGATGTGTGCATCATGCAAGCATCCATTTTCACCCACTAGCATGGCGTAATTCAAAATGAATTTGGCATGCTTGGGCATGGAAAGATATCTCTGCTTGATCGCGTCGATGTTTGGGAAAATCCGCTCACTTGCGTTGATTGTATTTAGAATGTCAATCAAGGCCTGATGACCTGGACTGCCTTGAAAGCGCTGTAAGTCAATCAAGTTGTTGAACCAAAGCATGATTGAGTATTTTTTTTCAGGAGATAGGTTTTTCATCAATTCGAGTAGGCGCACCTGGATTCCCAAATACTGATCTCCTCCAGAACCCGGAGCTGTATAGAGATCTTCAATTTCGTCAGCATCTGATTGATTGGTAATTTCTAAGTTTTTGCTATGTTGTGTGAGGAGCGAATCTCTTGAAGCATTGGCTTGAGGATACACGGCTTTGATAAACTCAATGCCCTTGTCCTTGTCTCCTGAGTATCTTTCTTTCAGAATACGTAGAGCATATTGATGTCTGGCTTCAGGCGAAAGAACACGATACATACCCGTAGATGCTTTGGTGCAAATGATTTTTTCTAATTCTTCGATGCTGATCTCTTTGTTTTCGATCATGTCTTCCAACATTTTGTCGGTATAGCTACAAGATACCAATTTTTCTGGGGCATCGATGTGTTTGGTAGATGTAAATGCACTTGTGAGAAGGTAATACCACTGTAGTTTTGAATATTGGGAAGAAATATAGGATCGGCTTTTTGCTTCTGTGTAGATAATCTCTAAAAGCTTGGACATAAAACCATCAAAAATGGATCCGGGGAATACCGTTGCCACATCTTCTCCTGCCATGGTGTTTGTAGCATGGCGAGTGATGGATCTGATGACTTCACCAAAAATTTGTTGAGCTATCGCCCAAGAACTTTGGTCTGTAACTTTACTCATGATGATGTCTGAAAATTTTTGAGCAAATTCTAACTCAAACTGGCCATTTTTTTCCTCGATATCTAAGATAACGGGAAGATCGATTTCTTTATCTATGATTTTTTCGATTTCGTCTAAAGGCTCCCTTTTGATCCTTTCTAAAAATAGATCAAATATGTACTTTACGGATTCTGTATTGTTGTTAAACCATAAGTATTTTCGGTCTGCTTCGCCATAGAGGAAAATCTTAATATACCCATCACACTCTGCTTGCGTGAGATTTTTATCACTTCGAAGAAGCTCTACAATCCTCTTTGCAGCTAGAAAATAGGCAGGATTTTCTATATCAAAGTTGGATTTAAATTCATTGTAGTCGATGTTGTTTTTCTTTTTAATTTCCTTTATTTCTCTATAGTTCGGCCATTTTCCATGGGTTTCATAGTGTTGTAGAATGTCTTTTGCGTATGAGATAAGGTGTTCGTGTCCGACGATCCGTAGAATTTCATTCACCTTATCCATAGGCTTGTCAAAGGACTGAAGATGTTGATCAAGCGTGCCATTGCCTTCAATAGTTTTAAATTGTGCTTCTCCGATGTACTTGATAGTTGTAAAAATATAGTCAATCCGATTTTGATCCATGTTTTTCCAAAGTAGTTTACGATGCTTCGTAAATGCTTTGAATAAGGTATAGCTCATTCTTGTGGATTCGATTGATGGAGGAGATTGTGATAGCAAAGAAAACAATACTTTATAAAACAGAGTACTAGTACTTCCCCCCAAGTAGCTATTGTGATTGCGAGTTCTAGACGACTGGTTTTCTGACATTTTCTCAAACTGAATGTTCATATCGTCGGCACCAATAAGAAAAAGTTGAATGAGTGTCCAAGCTTTGCGCTCTTTGGCTCCCAGATCAGTAATAGGATTTTCAACCATATCTTGACTCATGGCCAAAATGGTAGCCCCAGCTCTTTGTGCAAGGGTTAAAAGTTTAGTGATTTCTCGATCGGCGCCCTGAACTTCCCCTTCTTCGATGATTTTTTTTGCATATTGATCTAAATCAATCCCTTTTTTTCGTAAAAGTTCTGCTTCGAATTCTACGTCTTCTACAAAATGGCGAAGGTTGGGGCCAAGTTCCAAAAGTTTTTCAAAGGTATATTGATCCGTATAGGTTTCGAGAAAATGCTTTTTTACTTTGAGGAGCATTTGAATCATGAATTGAGGAGCTTGCTGACCTCCCGTTTTGCGCCCTTCGTAAATGAATGAATATTCTAGGAGTTGTGTGATGATGCTGCGGATGATGGTGAGGCGCTCTTCTTGTGTTGAGCCGACATTGGGATTGCTGTAAAGGCCGATCAACCAGTTTTGAATCTGTAGATAATTGGTTTTACTTATGGCATGAAGTTTGTTGAGGGAGAAAAAATCAAGTCTCTTGTCCGTCTGTCCTTGATTTGTGGGCAATAAAGAGTACTCCATCATGATTTTTACGAGCTCCTGCGCTGGTAGGTATCGGATCAAGGCATTCCATAGTTTTTCTTTGTCCGCAAAGCTCAAATACCCCAGACTTTTACTGGGAAAATCGATAACTTGAAGTACTTTTCGTAGGCTACTTAGATTGCGAACTTGTTGCAGGAGTTTTGTCACATCTTTGGCGAGGAAGTAGTTGAGAAAAAGCGTTTCTAGGCCTTTATCGATATTGGGGTTAAGAAAGTTAATTTGACTTCGAACAAATTGCCAACACTCCGACCATAGCTCAGGTGCTTTGAACTCATCGGGTTGCTTCTTTTTCCATTCCTCGTACATTTTTTCTGGAGTTGTGCGCGCCACTTGTGCTCGTCTTTGGGTCTCTTCTACCAATTTTTTGTGATAGCGCGCGATCAGGCGTTGTTGAAAAAAATTCTCAATGACTTCTTGGTTTCGCACATGAACCGTTTTTTTGTTCATAACTCTTTGAAGTTCAGTGAGAACTTCCGTAAGCAGTAGCTCCATATCTTTGGGTGAAAAGTGTTGGCTGTGCTTTTGAATAAATTGCATCAATTCATTGATAGATTGGCTCAAAATGAAAGTGACATTTTGTCCGTGACTGCCAACTTCAGGGAGTTCGGCACGTAAATTTTTTACAATATCGCGAATATCTCTGACAGCGTAGTCAGCAAAGTCTTCCATGTTGCCTCCATGCTCGGCAAACACTTTGTGGAAAATCCCTGAGCTCGAGAAGTCAGCTGCGCTATAAGGAAGCGGCGTAAAACCTTCTGTGGTGTAATTGTTCATAAATACTTTATGTCCACGCAGAGCATAAGCCCGATTGAATCCTGAGGGATGAGATGCAATAAAATTCTCAAAGGGTTTGGAGCGGCTTTTATGACGAGAAATCATCCTTTCCCATAAAATCGCAGCTTGTTCTGACACGTATCCGGCTTCGGTCATAAGCATCAAGGCAAAGTGATCGGCTTCATATTCATTTTTTTGGGAGTCCTTTGCACTATCTAACTGACTGGCCTCCGTGTGACCGTAAAAATAATGACCGAGCTCATGGGCTAATACATAAGCAATCTGATCGACGGAACCTGCAAATTCGAAGAGACCTCGAAACATTCGAATTTCAATTTCACCTGCTCCAACTTGCGTGACATTGGCATTGACGATTTCGTTGGCAATGAAAAGGTTATTGATTTGATTGACCGGTCGACCTTGGGCTGCGTTTTGCCACATTGAAGTGCTTTGAAATTGCGTGAGGATTTGAGAAATCAACTGACTGTATTTTTGAGCCTCCACCTCTAGTGGATCGTCGTCAGCCTTGGCAAAACCAACAAAGAGTAATAGCGAAAGCCCGATGGCTAAAATAGATGTTCGAATGTTGCGCAAGAATCCCCCCAAATATAGAGCACGAATATGTACTTTCAGTATCTTTGCCTTGCAAAAGCAATCTTTATGCCATATATTTAATAAATAAAAACAAATACTTAAAAAATTATTGAGCAATAAAGTGTAAAATAAATCTTTACATGAGACTTAAAAACACCAATATCTTCAATATATTGTACTCCCCCTGTGGAATCCAATTCAAGCGCTTTATATAACGTGTTACGTTACAAGTAAAGTCTACTTTTATGATCTGGAAGAGTTCTTTTGTTTTTTTATCGGGATCTTAATTTGTAGATTCAAAGAATGTTGCAGATGTCGGCTGGCTTTGGGAGCATTGGATGGACTCGGTCATGCCTGAGCTGATGGTTGCGCAGGCGTTGTCCGTGGCGGTTTGTTGGCATTGCTGCTGATCCGCGCCTTGAGCAACTCGGCAGTTTTGGCGCCCCTGGAAAGTCATGCACACTTCGCAGGAGATGATTTGACCTTGTAAAATGTCGTAGGTCATCCACAGCACAGGTCCAATCACAATGGTGAGGACCATTAAGATTTTGGCCCATAGAGGAAATTTTGATTTGGAACGATAGATCTCGGGACTTGCTTCGGTCATGTCCTATTCATATCGGAGAAGCTGCGCCAGGGCAAAAAGCCTAGATATAAAAAAAAGGTCGCCAGCGCTATCGTCGGGAGGTGTTTTATCCTTGATCTCATCAAGGGGGCGAAGTGATCACCGCTTCTGGAAATCTGATCGCGTCAGATGCTTCACTCCACGGTGAGAGAACCTCACCCTTGTAAAACACGTTATAAGGAATAAAACGTAAATCCCTAACCTACAGGCCAGCAGACCTTTATCTCTCTATTATCACGATCCCCAGGGATGGGGTCAACGATAAAATGGATACAAAAAATTGTGTAAGGAAAGTGGAAGTTTAGCCTTACTGATCATTGGAATAGGGGTCTAAAAAGACATTATCGATCAGGCGGGTTTTGCCCAAAAATGCAGCCAGAGCTAGAAGTGATTTTTTTTGTACTCTTTCGGGTTTTGAAAAATCCTCCCACTGCAAGAGTTCAATATATTGGAGGTTGATGTCAGGAAAAGCGTCCAGGTGTTTTCGAGCTACAGAAAGAATGACCTCGGAGTTTCTTTCTCCTTCTACAAAAATATCTTTGGCTTTGGATAGGGCTTGATAGAGCTGCGCGGCCAGATGCTTTTCCTCGGTACTCAAATATTGATTTCGAGAGCTCATTGCAAGTCCGCTCTCCTCCCTCACGGTAGGGACGCCGATAACTTTTGTAGAAAAAAATAAATCCTGACACATTTTTTCAAGAACTCGAACTTGCTGCGCGTCCTTGTTTCCTAGGTATAGGTGCGAAGGCTGGATGAGCAAAAGCAATTTTGCGACGATGGTGCATACGCCATCGAAATGACCTTTGCGATATTTGCCACACAAATCTCGGCTGAAATGATTTTCAGTGATGCGAATGGAATCGGGCCTTCCATACATTTCAGAAACTTCAGGTGAGAACAAGAGATCTACGCCTCGAGACTTTGCCAGTTCCATGTCCTTTTCGAAAGGTCGGGGATAGGCATCGAGATCTTCCTGGGGACCAAACTGCGCGGGATTGACAAAAATGCTCATGACGGTTCGTTTTCGATGCGCTAGGCTTTGATCCACAAGACTCAAGTGACCTTCATGAAGAGCGCCCATGGTGGGAACAAACCCTATGTCTTGTGTCCCAAATGTTTCCAAAGCTTGCGCCAGCTCTTTTTGGTTTTTTGCCAGAATCATGAGTGCAATTTTGCTTCAATCAAGTTTTCAATTTCATCGAGGATGGCTTTGGCTACTTGATCTTTGCCCATATTTTTACACCATTGATGATTGGATTTTGTGAGGAGGTAAAAATCATTGTGTACATTCCCAAAACCTTTTTGTTCTTGATGCACGAGATTCCCCACGATCATGTCGAGTTGTTTTTTTTCCATTTTGTTTTTCGCATGATGTTCTAGATCGCTGCTTTGGGCTGCAAAGCCAATGACTACATCTTGAGGCCGTTTTTTTTGTGATACTTCCGATACAATATCTGGATTGCGCACAAGACGAAGCTCTAGGTCCTGATCACTCTTTTTGATTTTTTCGTAGTGAATTTTTTCTGCTCGATAATCTGCA
>JAGRAX010000033.1 GCA_020434365.1 Bdellovibrionales bacterium | reverse complement strand
CCAGTGCCTGTTCGGTCAGATTTTTCGATGCCTTCGTCTAAGACTTTTTGCATCAGTGAGAGATAAGCTTTCATCGAGGAGTCCTTGTAGTACAAGAGGCCGCAAAAATCTATGTTCTTCTTTTTGCAAGACGAGTCCTTGCTCCGATCGAGCTTTGTTTGTATACACAGCGCATGCAGGTTTCTATGCAGTTTGATCCAAAAAAGCCAAAACAGGCTTCTTCGAAAGCGCGAAATGAATCCACGCCTTTGATGAAGCAATACTGGTCGATCAAAGAAAAATATCCGGACTCGATTTTGTTTTTTCGCTTGGGTGATTTTTATGAGATGTTTTTTGAAGACGCCAAAATCGGAGCCAAGGTTTTGGGCATTGCTCTAACCTCTCGAGACAAAAAATCCACAAATCCAGTGCCCCTGTGTGGCGTGCCTTATCACAGCTCCCAAAGTTATATTTCGAAACTTCTCGATGCGGGTCACAAAGTGGCCATATGTGAGCAAGTTGAAGATGCAGGTGCGAGCAAGGGCATTGTAAAAAGAGAAGTTGTAAAAGTTCTCACGCCAGGCCTTCGAACGGATGAAGAAGGTTTAGATCCCCAAGCGCAAAACTATATCTTGAGTGTAGTATCTCATCGGGGCTCAGGAAAAGATTCCTATACCGTAGCCTCTTTAGATTATGCCTCAGGACTGATGGAGGTGATCTCCTGTGCGCAGTCTTCTGATGTAAGGGATCTCATTTCCAAGCTTGAACCTATGGAAGTTCTTTGTTTTGAACATGAGGCGGAGTCGAAGGTGAAGAGAGTGATTCCCTCCCTTCGCCAACCTAAGCTTGAGCACATTCCTTCTTGGGTTCAGAATCAAGCGAAAGAGACCTTGAAGAAAAAATTTGGAGTGATGGACCTCTCAAGTCTGGGGATTGATTTGATCGAGCAGTCCTATGAATCTTGCGCAGCACTGTATTATTATGTCGAGAATCAAAACCAAGCATCGGTTGAACACATTCAAAAACCTTCGGCTTTCCTTGAGAAAGAGTATGTGAGTTTAGATCATAGTACTGTCAAACACCTTGAGCTTATAGGCCAGGGCAAATCGCAGGAAGGGAGCCTTTTTTCCGTGCTCAATCACTGCCAAACCAGCATGGGAGCTCGAGCACTGAAAAGCTGGATTGTTAGGCCTTTGCGAGATGTAGACCATATTACTTCTCGTCTGGATGCTGTAGAAGAGCTCTGCTTGCAGCCCTCGGCTCGGCATCAACTGGCAAAACATTTGTCTCAGGTCTATGACATCGAAAGAATTTTATCACGCATCAGTTCAAATAAAGCCAGCTTGCGTGATTTGATTTCTTTGGGACAATCTCTGGAAATGATTCCTCACATTGTCGAGCAAGTGCAAAGCTTGGAGGCTTCATGGCTCAAAGAAAAGGCCTGTCTAATCGACCCTCACCGTGAGTTGAGTGCACTTCTATCGAGAGCCTTAGATCTGGATGAGCAAGAGTCCAAAAAAGAAGTTCATAAAATTAGGGACGGATATGATGCAGAGCTCGATCGACTTAGAGACATTGCACGTGGAAATCGAAGCTGGATTGTAGATCTCGAAAAGAAAGAAAAACAAGCTACGGGAATTTCTTCGCTCAAACTTGGGTACAACAAAGTCTTTGGATATTTTATTGAAGTTACCAAGCTGCATTTACAAAAAGTTCCCGAGCATTACATCCGTAAACAAACCTTAAGCTCTGCCGAGCGCTTTGTGACTCCTGAGCTCAAAGCCAAAGAGCAAGAAATCGAACATTCTAAAACTGCGATGGAGAATTTGGAACAGGAGCTGTTCTCCCAGCTTCGTCAGAAGGTTTCAAAATATAAGGAGAGCTTGAGGCTCCTTGCCTTTGAACTGTCTCAATTGGACGCCCTTATTTCTTTAGCCGAGAGTTCCTCTGCGTATGGATACATTCGGCCCGAGTTTTCTCAGGTTGAATGCTTTGAGGTGACAGAAGGGCGTCATCCGGTGGTGGAAAGACACTTTCTAGAAGAACCTTTCGTTCCCAATAGTCTGAAGTTGGGGCCTGATCAAGAGCGGATTGCCTTGCTCACAGGACCCAATATGGCAGGAAAATCTACCGTCATGAGGCAAATGGCTTTGATCACGGTGATGGCACAAATCGGATGTTTTGTTCCCGCTCGAAAAGTGAGGCTTTCTACGGTAGACCGCATTTTTACACGCATTGGCGCAAGTGATGATCTCTCAAAGGGTCGTTCAACTTTCATGGTAGAAATGAGCGAAGCAGCGCATATCCTAAGCCATGCTACGTCCAAGTCACTGATTCTCTTGGATGAACTGGGTCGGGGAACCAGTACCTATGATGGACTTTCTATTGCCTGGGCCATTCTTGAAGATTTGCAAGAGCGGGTAGGAGCAAAAACCATTTTTGCGACTCATTATCATGAGCTGACAGCGCTTGCCCAAGACAACCCCAGATTGGTGAATCTAAAAATGACCATCAAAGAGTGGGATGGGAACATTGTTTTTTTACGAAAGCTTGAAAAAGGTACAACAGAAAAAAGCTATGGAATTGAGGTTGCTCGCCTTGCCGGAGTGCGTGAGTCCGTAGTTCTCAGAGCCAAACAAGTGCTTCTTCAACTGGAGAGCGCTTCGGCCTCTCCGAGTCATGTCTCGCCTGCTGAGAACTTAGAGGTACACAAGCTTCCGGAAAGCACATCCAGTACATTGGAACAAGTTTTGTCTGAGATCGACCCCAACGAGCTCAGTCCAAGGCAGGCCTTAGAAAAACTCTTTGAGCTAAAAAATCTATGAATTCTTAAAAAAGCACAAAGGCCTGTGTATAATGGTTTTCGTGATTCGAAGTAGAATAATGAGGCTAGGGTTCGCGGCTGCTTTTGTGCTGCTCTTTTTTCATGCCCATTTGTTATGGGCTGACGCGGCCAAAACCCAAGTATCTTCCTGGACCACGATTGACCTGGAAAACCGCTTTGAGCTTTCCTTATTTCTCTCACAGGATGCAGAGTATGAAATGGGATATCTCAAAGCTTTTGAAAATCATCCTCCCCGTATTTTTGTAGATTTGGATTCGAGCAGTTTGGCCTCTAATTTGGAGCCTCAGACACTTACAAAAAATCCATGGGTGGACTCTGTTCGCGTTGCTCAAAACAGTCCGGATAAAGTCCGTGTGGTTTTTGAATTGGATTCAGAAAGCAAACAAAGTGATTTTGTGGTTGAGAAAAATGAAAAAGGAATAAGGGTGTTTCGGAAAACAGATTCTTCTTCAGATCTTCCCATAGCAAAAACGACATCAAAAGAACCTCAAAAGCTATCGCCCAAACCTGTGGCATCAGATGTTGTGTTGCTTCCTGCTCCAAAGGCAAATTCAAGAAAGAAAAGCTACACGATCATCATTGATCCTGGACATGGGGGAAAACACCCAGGAGCCATTGGTCCCAGAGGGACAATGGAAAAACATGTGGTATTGGGGATCGCAAAAAGAGTGCGAGATCTGCTGAAAAAAACTACGTCTCATCATATTTTGATGACGAGAGAAAAAGATGTGTATGTGGACCTCTTGGATCGGACCAAGTTTGCCAACAATATGAGTGGAGATTTGTTTGTTTCCATTCATGCCAACTCAAGTCCTCGATCGGCTGCGAAAGGCGTTTCCACTTATTTTCTCAACAATGCAGATGACGAAGAATCGCTTCGCGTAGCCACTAGAGAAAATGGAGAGTTAGATCCAAAGCTACTTGTGCAAAGCAGTGGGAAAAAAGACGACTACTATTTAGAGATTATGAAGGCTTCGATGATGAAGAACTTCCATACCACGCAGTCTACAGATTTGGCTCGAAGCGTTCAGAGTTCTATGGTGGGTGCTTTGAAGGCCAAGTACAAAGATATTTACAACCGAGGTGTGAAGAGTGCTGGGCTATATGTGTTGACGGGAGCACAAATGCCCGCGATTTTGGTGGAGACTTCTTTCATTTCAAATCCTACAGAGGAGAGTCGATTGAAGGACTCAACCTACCAGCACTTTCTTGCGATGGCGATTCGAAATGGAGTCGTTGAGTTCCTAGATCAGTACCAACCCAGTGGCGAAAAACACGCCTCCCTCTACTAAGCCTCCACCGACCGATTTTAGTATGGCACCTTTTTTTTTCCGGGAAAAGGTGCCTGGCACCGATATGCTGCGTTATTTATTGGAATGTGTGGCTGCCGATGATGGGCAGAAATGCGACGAGGAGGAGCAGTACTACTCCTGCCAGGAGCCAAATTTTTGAGGGGCGGAGCTTGGTAGGCTCTGCTTTAGAATCCGATGATGGGTCCATATACGTCACCCATGACAAAAGATTGTCCTGCAGTTAGGCTGTCATCTACGTTAATCCCTTGTTCGACGGAAAGCGTAATCCCGGTTTTGCCTGCAGCGCCCATGCTGGTCAGAGTTAGGTTGCTAGAGTCTTTTGCCTGCGTAACTTTGATCCTATATCTTGCTAGAGGTACGCATCCATCGTAGATGGGACGAATGTACCATGTATCCAGACGGTCGAAGTATACGGCTCCAACCTGGAGATATGAAGAGGTTTGAGCATTGGCCCAGTCACTGCCGATGCCAACTTTTCTCAAAACTTCAAACTGTGGAAAGTCTTGAAGGCCTTCATTGAAAGTTACGCGAAAGTGACCAATGCATCCGTCAAACTCTTTGATGCGCTCAACTTTTCTAATGTAGGGACCGTTGTTGAGATCATTGTTGACAATTCCCCCACCGTTGGGCGCGCCAATGGCAAAATCAATCCATCCATCATTGTAGATACCACCGAACAAAACTCTTCCCGTTTGGTCGTAGATGTTGCTGGTAACATAGGCTTTATAATCTCCATCGGCCAAAGTTTGTCCCGAAGCAAGTTCTAGAACAATAGAGTGATCGTCATTGGCCAAATAAGGCAATTGGAATGAGGAGGTTACATCTTGGTCGGATAAGGCTTGCTTTACATAGACGTTTCCGGGCACCGTAGCGGGGTCGATTTTTTCGTTCATGGTGAGCACAATTCTGGTTTTTGTCCCATCGTTGTAGGCAGAGTTGTGGATGGGAGTGGCCTCGACCATATCAAAAATATTGACCAGTTTTCCTTGTTGCCAGAAACCATCTTGGGTGCCTTTTTGACCACAGCCGCTGGCCCATAGTCCAAGGCAAAGCAAAGTCAGAACCTGAATTGATCGATTGTTTGTGTGTATTTTCCTCATAACATCCCTATAATAAGCAAAGCTTGTGCCAATTTTATTTTGTCTAAGATCCTAAAAACATTAGGTTGTTTTTTAGACCCGTCTAAGTTTCTATGGCTTTACTGCGATCTGTCTGCCCCTCTCCTATGTCGCCTTATAGCCCCAAATAGGGTCCAAAAGTCTCGCTTTCCGTAAAATTATCGCCGTTGGCATTGATGGCATGTCCATCCACGCCTAATCGTCCTCCAAAACCACTGATCAGTGGTCCCTCAGATAGGCGATGACCATTTACAGTTTCTGTAAATGGTTGACCGGCTCCGTTGATGAGAACAACTCCATCTTGGCCCACCCAGTTCAGTGTAACCTCGTCGTCCATGGTGGTTCCATCGCGGTCTTTGGCCGAGTCGATCACCAATCGAAAGGCTCGTCCTGGCGTACATCCTCCCATGCCTTGGGGCAAGTAGGCGTGCCAGCTTCTTTGCGTGAGCAAATCTGTGGTTCCAATGCTGTGGGGTTGAAGCGTCTTTGCGTTTTCCCACTTTTTATACTCATCGTCTTTATTCTTTCCAAGGTAGACGTTTTTATATTTAAAATACATGACAGGAGGCTCACTTAAGCTTTCGTTAAAAGTCGCGACAAGCATAATCCCTCCGCAGCTGTATTGATCGATTTTTCGATATATAACGGATACGACATGAGGCGGAAAATCGGGATCATTATCAACGCCACCATTATAGGCAGCGCCCACCCAAAAATAGAGCTTGATGTTGATAAATTCCTGATTGGCAATAAAGTCTCCATAAGTGTCTTGAATGCCTGATTTCAACACGACGGTATACTTTGCGTTTGGAAGGGTTTCATTGTTTGGAAGCGAATAAATCAAAGTTCTTCCATCTGCCGAAGTTTGAGGTGGCCATATGAAAGAGTCGCTCACATCCTTGGTAGATGCAGCGCTAGACTGTGTAGGTTCGATATCCCGGATGATACTGATGTTGTTTTTGTTGATGGTGCTCAAATCAAGTTCGGAATTAAAGGTCAGAATGAGAGTTGTTTTTCCACTGTTGTAGGAGGAGTTGTGAAAGGGAGATACGCTGATGATATCGAAGACAAAAGGAGTCCCGTCGGCATTGAAGCGATCTTGGCGTGCGGGACCACAACCAGTAGTTTGGATCGCCAGGCCTACAAATAGTAGGTAGGTACAGAGATGATAAACAGATTTTCTGGCATGTTTTTTATTGCGCAACATGTCTGAATCTATATGTCATGACTTTCTCCAAATCAAGAGATATTTTGTTGGAAGCATCTAACTATATGAAATGATTAAAACTCAAGTTTGCGCAAAACGTTATAACGAGGGAGAGAATTCCTTGCTTTTAGTTTTCTTCTACGACGGTTTCCTCTTGGCTGGGTTTTAGGCCGCCGGCCCCATCCAGGATGGGAATCAGAAATCCAGATACGGCATAGAACAAGAGAAATCCCAAGGGAAAGGCCCAAATCATATAGAAAGGGTTTCGGTTTTTCTGGAGCTCCAAGGTCGCAGAAAGAGCCTTGAGCTGAAATTCTCTAAAGTCTGCAAAATTATTTTTGCTTTCTTGTCCCAGGACATTTTTCCACTGAAAGAGTTCCGACTCCATATGATTGAGAGAGGACTCGAACTCTGCTACAGCACTTTCCACCTCACTGTAACGCTCAAGATCTTTTTCCAATTGCAAGAAAGCCGGTCGGGTTTTTTCTGTCCATTCCTCAAGGTGTTTGATTTTGTCTTGGGCTTGCTTTTTGATTTGTAGGTTTTCACTGCTTGTTTCTATGTTGTTTATGGCTTCTGTGATTTTGATTTCCTTTTTCCGTAGGAGAATATTCTTTTCAACATCTTCAAGACGCCTCTTTTTTTGGTCAAATTGCTCTTCGGACTCGAAGTAGTCAATGTTGAGGGAACTCAGTGTCGATTCTGACTCAAGTAATTTTTGGCTTTGTTCTTCGATGAGGCGGTCGAGCTCTCTCACGCGCTCCTCAACTTGACTCCGATCGATCATTCCTAGTGTCAATACCAACTGTGTTGTAAACACCGACTCAAGCGCTCTTCTGATGTTATAACTTTTTGCCATGGCTTTACATGAAGCTGTGGGTCCACTCGGAGATTTTTGGCAGATCAAATGATCGGAGGAAAAGCTAGGGTGTTTTTTTTTGATCAAATGCAGAGCCTGCGTTTGGATGCGCGTTTCGATCTCTTCGATGGGAACTTCCGGGTTCAAGCCTGAAAGGCCATAGTGTTGTTCAATCCAATAACTTTGAGGAATCCACAAGTAGCACAAGTAGGCTACGGACAGAGCAAAAAAAGTAGCCAGGCTAAAAAATAATGCGTGATCTGTTTTTTCATGCATGGTTTTTGTTACGGTATCTCAAAGGTAGAAAAATGAACAGAGCTATGATGACCCATAGGCTGAGATGCGGATAACGTACATAAAAGCTTTGATGTTGATTGGGTTTGATCTGTACCACTTTGCTTCCTTGTTTGAAAAAACCTAGGGTATCTATGATTTTTCCACTTGGACTATACGCTGCTGAAATGCCTGTGTTTGCAGCTCGTACAAGAGGCTTTCGTGTTTCGATGGCTCTATAGGCTGCAAAGCGAAGATGTTGGTAGGGTCCAGAGCTCTGATTGAACCAAGCATCGTTGGTGATGTTGAGTAGGAACTGGCTCCCTTGCGCGGCAGCTTGCTGCGCAAACCATGGAAAAAGAACCTCATAACAAATCAGACTCACATAGGGGTGCTTATCAACTTCCAGAAGTGTTGCTTGCGTAGCAGCTTTGAAGCTTCCTGCCACAGACGGAACCCATCGATCTAAGAAAAGCACGCGAGGAACATACTCACCGAAGGGCACCAAATGTCTTTTGTCGTATCTATTTTTTATGTTTCCCTTACTGTCTACGGAAAAGGCCGAGTTGTAATAATGCATGTTTCCATTTTCTCGCTTTGAAGTGATGGAACCGATCAGATGATCTGACTTTGGTCCATAGAGAGAAATGAAGGTAAACTTTGAGAGATCAGCAGAGACCGAATGGGGGATGGCCGCCTCCGGCCAAACGATCAAATCAATATCTTTATTTTGTAAGGATGTAAGTAAATCAAAATATCTTTGATAGATGACAGAATAGGCATCTCTTTTCATTCTGAGATCTTGAGAAATATTGCCTTGAAGGTAGGCGAGTTTTAAGCTGCCGGCATCACTTTGAGACTGATCCCACTGCGCAATTTTCTGAGCTCCATACAAATATACACAGCCCGTGGCCAAGGCAATGATCACAAATATTTTTTTTGATTTGCGTGGTTGAGTCGGAACTGTGCTAAGTGCATGAGATATATGTAATGCATAGAAAAAAAATACAAAGCTTAAACCAAAAATTCCGATCAAATCTAAAAGTTGAATCATCCACAATGCGCTGTGAAGTCCATAGACGGGCGTGATCCAGGGAAAGCCGCCTACAGGAAAGACAAATAATATAGCTTCATTGAGTGTAAAAGCAGCAGCACCCCATAAAAAACGATATGCTCCACGATAGTAACTCAAGGCCGCAAAAGAAAGAGACAAAATCGAAGCACGGCAAATGACAATGAGAAGTACAGTGAATAGAGAGAGTGCTATGCTAAGCTCCCCGTAGGTACGCATGGAAATAAAAATCCAGTACAGCGTCCCCGCTCCGCTGATCAAGTGAAATAAAAATCCCAAGCCCCAGAAGCGTTTGATGGAGATCCGATCCAAAAATATCAGAAGAGGAATGAAGGCCGTAAGCGTAAAAATATGAGTGATATAAATGTTAGGCCAAGCTTCTGAGTTGAAGGCAATGGGAAAGCTTAAAATATATAGAACAGAAGATAGCAGACATGCCCAGAGGCTAGATTTTTTTGGATCGCACGAAGTCCAAAAGTTGAGATTGAAGTGCAAACATAATTTTTTCATCGTTAGTCTCCACGTGATCATAGCCGAGCAAGTGTAAAAGTCCATGAATGGCCAAAAGCTCATATTCCGATCTCATATTGTGACCCTTTTCTTTGGCTTGTTTTCGTGTGTAGTCTTTTGAAATGACGATGTCTCCCAGAATTCTTCTTTTCCCTTCGAACACATCCTGACCAAAACTCAATACATCGGTCGGTTTGTTTTTGTTTCGGTAGGTCCGATTTAAGTCTTGTATTTCTTGGTCATTCACAATGGCTACTGAAATTTCGATGTCGTGAAGTTTGAGTTTTTTGCAGGCAAGACGAAGACATGTGTCAATCCATTTCGACCGGGCACTTCCTGGCAATGAGTCTTGAATGAGAACTCTATGACTCATGTCGAGGTTTTGAGCTCAATTTTTTTTCATAGGCATTGATGATTTTTTGTACCAGTGAATGCCGAACGACATCTTCGCTATGAAACTGCACAAATCCAATTTCTTCAATGTCTGAGAGGATATGCAAAGCCTCGACGAGTCCAGATGATTGTCCTCTGGGAAGATCAATTTGTGTCACATCTCCTGTGATGACAGCTCTGGAGTCTTTTCCCAGACGGGTTAGAAACATTTTCATTTGTTCGCTGCTTGTATTTTGAGCCTCATCCAATACGACAAAAGCTTGGCTAAGGGTCCTTCCTCTCATAAATGCTAAAGGAGCCACTTCAATGACATCGGTTTCGATCATCCGTTGGATTTTTTCTCCGTCGAACATATCAAAAAGAGCATCATAGAGAGGTCGCAAATATGGGTTAACCTTTTCAACCATATCTCCGGGTAGAAATCCCAGCTTTTCCCCGGCCTCGACAGCGGGTCTGGTCAAAATGATTCGTTTTACCTCTTTGCTCATCAAAGCTTTTGCCGCCATAGCCATGGCCAAATAAGTTTTCCCCGTTCCTGCAGGTCCCCAACCAAAGACCAAATCTTTTTCTTCAATGGTTTGAATGTATTTGCTTTGGGTCTTTGTTTTTGCAACAATCTCAGTTCCTTTTTTTGAGACGGGAACTGAAATCTCAAAAAGTTGAGACAAGGTTTCATTTGGATTTTTCTTGATGTGTTTGCAGGCTTGTTCGATGTCTGCTTTTTTAAGCTGATGACCCGAATCTACAAAATCATAAAGACCTTCGATGGTTTTTTTGGCCATCATGACTTGAGTATCGTAGCCTTTGATTTGAAGTTTTGTCCCTCGAATGTGTATGTCCACATCAAAAAAAGCTTCAATAAAGAGGATGTTCGCATCTCGCTCTCCGAAAAGGATACGCGCGGTGTCTGGATTTTTGCATTCAATACTTACGTTCATGAGCCTACTTTCTATGTAAAGTGTATGTATCTTTTTCTCTGAAATACGTCCATTTGGAAGCATCGATTCCATCAATTTCAGCAAGGCTATAGGGATAGTGATTGTTACGAATGTGATAGTAATAAATTTTCTTTTCTAGATTCTGTTTTTGATTTTTTATGTCAAATTCATGAAAGCTATATTGGTCAATTGTTATTTTTTGGCCATCTGGGTTTTTGACCCCAAAAGAAAAATTGATGTGTGAGGGGAGTCTGTAGGTTAGGATGGGCCCGATCAAAGCCAGAAAAAAATAAACCAATAGATAAGGGAAACTTTTTTGAAGCCAATGAGCAAAGCTTGTTTTTTGAAATAAGCCTCTCATGATTTTCCCACCGATACCTTCGAAAGGAGGTGAAGATGAGCAGCATAGCTCATCAAAGCTGCCAAAATGAAAAAAATAAATAAAGGGAAAGAACCTCGACTCAAGTGATCTTGGTAAAAGACGTAGCTTCCACATATAAAAAACATGATCGAAAAAATACTCCAGAAGCTTTTCGCAGTATTTCCATTGACAAAGAAATAAACTCCTGGGCTTGCAATGTAAAACAATCTTTGAACAGGCTTGTGAATGTGTTTTAAAAGGCCTCTTCTTTGTGCAACGAGTGTTTTAGAGGAAGAGGCAGAAGCTTTCAAAAGTGATAGTTTTTCTCGATACACCAAAAAAAGTGGTTGTAAGGAGATAAAGTTCCTAAAAAATACACACAAAAGCATGATAAGACTTAAGGTGATCAAGTAGCTCTTGAGAGAGAAAAAAGTAAAATAATTTCGAAAGATCGAAGTAAAAGCATGTTGGGCTTTGTTGTCCCAAGTCCATATTTGGTCTTGATAGTCTTGGACATCAATAGATGCATCCAGAATGTTTTCAGATTGCATGACCTGGGACTGAAGTCTGTCGTATGTATGTGGACGGATGGAGCGGGCTCGGTTGCGCAGTTCTTGACTTTTTGATGAATTCCCCAGCCGTGTCTCAAGAGTGCTAGCGTTGAGGTATGCAATGCTGCTTCGTGGAAAACGAGAAAGAATTCTTCCATAATTTTCTGCTGTTTGTGAAATGGGTTGTTGCAAGAATTCTAAATTGGCCAGGTTGATCCATGGTGCGTCCCAGTCTGGAGCTAGTGTGCCAGCTTGTTCTAAATGTATTCTCGCCAGAGCCTTGTTTCCGACACTTTTTTCCAAGGAGCCAAGAAGAAAATGTGCTTGAGCATCACTCGGATTTTCTTTGATCCAGTGTTCTAAGATTTGTTTGTTTTTATTGATTTGAAATCCTTGTCGTATGTTTTCAAACACAGAAACGATTTCTTGTGAGCTTCTTTTTTCTATGCTTAGGCTCGTAAATAAAAGAGGAATCAAAAGAGAAAAACCTACAGTCATGACCAAAAGGAGGTTTTTTTCTCCCTTACTTGTAAAACGCCACAAGAAAGGTGTGAAAGAGATTACAAGTCCAGCATACCCGGTGATGCAAAAAACAATGACAAACATCAAGGATACCAGAACCGTGAAGTTCAGAGGGCTTAATGCTTTAAAACTCGAAGAGTAATACTGCACAATAAAATCTCCATATTTTAGAATGAACATGAGAAAAATTAAAATGACGCAAAAAAGACATGCATAAAATGCGGCTTGAGAGAGCAGGACCCAATTGTGGAGTTTTGACCAAGGATGATTCATTGCAATCTGCAGTCCTTGCAGGCAGGCTTTCATAGCCAATTTCCACTGATCGATGTCCAATGAAAAATAGCATAGGTGGCGGTACGGTAGAGCGCTGTCGGGCGAAAGGTCTTTGGCCATCTTGTATCGAGGGTCTTTGATGATTTCTGATGTTTTGCCTTTTGGAATCTCTTGAAGCAGTAGTTCTGTCAATAGAGACAAATTCGAAATGTTGTATTGTTCCTGAAGAACCCGAATTTGATAGAGCTGGCTTTCTCCAACTTGAGTGTTTCCTGTGGAAACAATTTTAGATCGAACCCTCCAAAGATTTTGAATCTCTTGTTCAACTTCACTCCAGTCTTTTGCGTAAGACAATGGAGAATGAAAGAGTAAGATGACAAAAATCAGAAAAACACTCCAACAAGTCAGCCGGCCACTGTTGTGATTAGGACACGGTTTGGAGATGAAAGTGTCAGATTTCTTTTTCGCTAGAGATTTGATAAGAGTGTTCTGCCTTGGGTTTGAGGTTTCATGATTGTATTGAGCTCGATACCCGATTATAGCAAAATGCATTTGTAGCAGAATAGGAAAAAGTCATTGATTTTTTGTTGGTTTAACTTATCGCGTTATACGAAAGTTGTTTCATGAAATACTCTAATATTCACTGTCCCACGCTCAAAGAAGATCCCGCTTCCGTGGAGGTTGCAAGCCATCGCCTTTTGCTTCGAGCTGGGATGATTCGGCAGGTTGCATCAGGGATCTATGACCTTTTGCCCTTGGGGCTCAAGGTAATTCGCAAGGTAGAGGCGATTGTTCGAGAGGAGATGAACAGGGCGGGAGCGCAGGAAGTTTTGATGCCCTTAGTTCACCCTGCGGAGCTATGGCAGGAGACCGGGCGCTGGGAATCCAACGGAAAAGAGCTCTTACGTTTTCGGGATCGTCATGATCGAGATTTTTGTCTTGCGCCTACACATGAAGAAGTTGTGACAGATTTGATTCGAAAAGATGTTCGCTCATACAAACAACTTCCCATCAATTTGTATCAGATTCAAACCAAGTTTCGGGATGAAGTTCGCCCTCGCTTTGGCTTGATGCGTGGCAGAGAGTTCACCATGAAAGATGCCTATAGTTTTGATTGTGATGAAGAATCTCAGATGAAGGCCTATGAGGCCATGAAAGCAGCCTATGAGAGGATTTTCAGTCGTTGCGGTCTGGGGTTTAGGCGTGTTCATGCTGATTCCGGGAACATTGGTGGTAGTCGATCCGAAGAGTTTATGGTTCTTGCAAAGACAGGTGAGGATGAGATTGTTCATTGTAAGTCCTGCGGATATTCGGCCAATACAGAAAAGGCACGGACGCTTTTGAATCCTTCAACTCTTGCCAAAGAGAGCTTCGAATCCTTAGAGCTTGTGGATACGCCGGATCAAAAAACCATTGATGAAGTGGTGAAGAAACTTCAGGTCCATCCAACGGAGACGCTCAAGGTTCTTTTGTATCAGACGGAGAAAGGCCCGGTTGCCGCGGTTCTACCGGGGCATCGAGATCTGTCGGAAATTGCTTTTCAAAGAGCCTTGCAGGCTCAAAATCTAAGACCGCTGTCTCCAGAGGAACTTGCTCAGTATAGCCAAGTTCAATTTGGATCGATAGGTCCAATGGGACTCAAAGAGGCCATCCCAGTTCTCGCAGACATTTTGTTTGATTCGACGATTGTAGAGGGTCGACGCTACTGTGTCGGCGCCAATCAAAATGGAAAGCACTATGTAGGCGTTCAAGCGGGAATAGATTTTGCCATGCAAGCTCATCAGGTGCATCAGATCCACAAAGCCGAGGTGGGAGATCTATGCTGTGATTGCAATGCTCCTTTGCAGATTGAGAGAGGCATTGAAGTTGGGCATATTTTTGCCTTGGGGACAAAGTACAGCGAGGCCATGAACTGCAATTTTATGGACGAAGATGGAAAAGAAAAACCAATGGTAATGGGATGTTATGGCATTGGGATTGGGAGAACCGCGCAAGCTGCGATTGAACAGGGTCTGGATGAGCAGGGAATGGTTTTACCACCTGCCATTGCTCCTTTTGAAGTTGTCATTGATGTGGTGAAATGGAAAGATGAGGTTTTGCAGTCTAAGGCCTTGGAGCTTTATGAGACCTTGCGAGAACACGGATATGATGTGCTTCTTGACGATCGAGACCAGTCATTGGGTGCAAAACTTAAAGACGCTGATCTTTTGGGAATTTCTTGTCGCCTTGTCGTAGGTCACAAAGGTCTTGAAAACAATCAAATTGAAGCCAAACTTCGTTGGGAAAAGGAAGCGCAGTGGCTTGCGCCAGACAAAATTGTGGATTGGATCAAAAGTGGTTTTGAAAAAAAACAGCAGGCCTTTCTGACTGCGGACTTGTAATAGAAAAAAATAGATAGGGAAATGATCATGGGAAGTAGAAAAGACCAAGAACAACACAGTCAAATCGACGTGACTCTGCGAAGGTACGCAAGTCCCGAGATGACAAAAGTATTTTCTCCAGCTCGTAGGATTGAGCTTTGGAGAGAGCTCTGGATTGCATTGGCACAAGCTCAACAGGAATTAGGACTCCCCATCAAAAAAGTTCAAATCGATGAAATGAAAAAAAATAAAAAGAAAATCGATTGGGAGTTGGCCGCAGAAAAGGAAGAAAAATTTCGTCATGATGTGATGGCTCATGTGCACACCTATGGACATCAATGTCCGAAAGCGGCTGGGATCATCCACCTGGGGTCTACCAGCGCATATGTAACGGACAATGCAGATTTGGTTTTGATGAAAGAAGGCTTGGGTATGATCGCGGGAAAGCTTGCAAGCGCCATTGATAAACTCAGTCTTTTTGCCAAAGAAAAAAGAGCAACGCCTACACTTGCATTTACTCATTTTCAAACTGCGCAGCCAACTACCGTAGGCAAGCGAGCTTGTCTTTGGATTCAAAATTTTTTGATGGACATTTCTCAAGTTGAGTTTGAGATTGAAGAGATGCGCTTCTTGGGCGCCAAGGGAGCCACAGGAACGCAAGATAGTTTTTTAAAACTCTTTGAAGGTGACAAAGAAAAGGTTCGACAACTAGATGAGAAAGTCACACAGAAAATGGGCTTTGGTAAAAAGTTTTTGGCTACGGGCCAGACGTATCCTCGAAAAGTTGACTCCAGAGTGCTTTCGGCTTTGGCCTCTATTTGTGAGTCGGCTTCAAAGTTTGCCAATGATTTGCGTCTCTTGCAGGCTCTGCATGAAGTAGAGGAACCCCAAGAGGCTGCGCAGATTGGTTCCTCTGCGATGCCCTACAAGCAAAATCCAATGCGCAGTGAACGAATTTGTTCCTTGTCTCGCTACGTGATGAACTTGGTCAGCAACTGTAGAGAAACCGCTTCAACGCAGTGGTTTGAGAGAACCTTGGATGATTCCGCCAATCGCCGACTCTCGATCCCTCAAGCGTTTTTGATTACAGACGCAGTTTTGGATTTGGTGATCAATGTGGCAAGTGGCATGCGCGTGCATGAGGAAGTCATCAATCAAAACCTCGATCGAGAACTTCCCTTTCTTCAAACCGAAGAAGTGCTTATGGCAGCGGTCAAAGAAGGAGGTGATCGCCAAGAGTTGCATGAAAGAATTCGTGAGCATTCAAGAGAGTCTATCAAAATGATTCGAGAAAAAGGCGAAGCCAATGATCTTTTAACTCGTTTGCGTGGGGACAAAGCTTTTGCGAAAGTGCCTCCTCGCTTGCTTGTAAAAACGGATGCTTCAAGGCTCACGGGTATGGCGGCAGATCAGGTTGATGATTTTCTCAAAGAAGCAGTGCCCTCAATCCGCAGAAAATACAAAAGCGCCCTTGCCATCAAACCCAAGATCCGAGTGTGACCTAAACTCTTTTGCTGAGTTTTACGCTGTATCTAAGTTTTTTTACGCTTAAAACAGCAGCTTGACATCTGCCGTGCAATCAAGCTATTCCAAATTGGAGTTATGTACAGGGGGAGATATGTGTAGCAAAAGATTCGTGCAATATGTGGTTTTGGGTTTGCTTGTTTATGGAAAGCTCTTGGCTCAAAGTACACCCGAACTGAGCCTTGAAAACTTAAGCCTCCGTTTTGATCCAGACCAAGACATTCAGAGCCTTCCATACTTTGAGGGCGAGCCAGTTGCTGATTCGCCTCTAGGTAAAGATTTTTTTGCACGACGGGAACAGGTATCTCCAAAGACAATCGATAAGGTCACATCGGAATGGAAACAATGTACAGGTGTTCGCGGATGTTACACTCTCATATCGTGTAAAATTTTAGAAACAGACGATGAGTCCTCGAGAAGAGTTTTTGCTTATCTTCGTGAATTTAAGGGGAAAGCCGCGCTTTTATCTAAAGACCAGCTTGTTAAGGAGCTTACGGCTGCATTGATCTTCGACAATTTGGGTAATGAAGCTTTCCCACTCCAAAGGGCGTATCTACCTCTAAACATAGCTGGTAAAGTCAGATGGAAAGGTTTTTCTTTTTGGATTACATCACAAGGGCAGATGGTCAAACTCTATGAGGGGGTTAGAAGTTCTTTTCATACCCCATCAAAATATCAACTGAAGGTTTTTACAAGCGTTCTGCATCTGGCAAAAACTTGGGCTAAAGAAAATATTATAGGCACTAGTTCGGGAATACGCAGCGAGAAGGACTTGGAGTTTGTTGGCTACAAACTAGATGGAAATGCGTCTGATGGACCTGCGGTATTTCGCTTTAAACATTGTCCAGTATACAATCCTGAGTTTACAGGTTTCATCGATGTAGACGCAGGAAATGGACGAGTCTACTTGAAATAAGATTAATGAGAAAAAACCTTAGCAAGTCCCACGTCTTTGAGTTGTTCCTCAATACGCAATAGCTGGTTGTATTTTGCAACGCGGTCGGATCTGGAGAGCGAACCAGTTTTGATCTGTCCTGCATGTGTTCCGACACTTAAATCTGCAATAAAAGTATCTTCGGTCTCGCCTGAGCGATGAGAAATAACAACGCCGTACGTAGCTTTTTGGGCCATCTCAATCGCCTCAAGCGTTTCACTTACGGTTCCAATTTGATTGAGCTTGATCAAAATTGCGTTGGCGATGCCTTGATCAATCCCTCTCTGTAAAATCTTGGGATTGGTCACAAAGAGATCATCCCCAACAATCTGAATCTTTTCTCCGAGCCTTTCGCTCAAAAGTTTCCAAGCTTCCCAATCATCTTCAGCCAGTGGATCTTCAATGGATACAATAGGATATGCAGTGCAAAGCTTTTCATACCAGTTGATCATTTCCGATGAATCAAAATCAAAGCTCTTGGATTTTTTGGATGTGTATTTACCGTCGGTGTAAAACTCTGAGGCGGCTACGTCGAGCGCAAGACTGATGTGTTTTCCAGCTTGATAGCCAGCATTTTCGATGGAAGCCAGAATCATCTCCAAACAAGTTTCGACGCTCTCAATTTGAGGCGCAAAACCTCCCTCATCGCCTACATTTGTAGACAGGCCTTTTTTATGGAGTGTTTTTTTGAGCTGATGAAAGACTTCGACACCTGCGCGAAGAGAATCTGAAAAACGTTCAAAACCATGGGGTACAAGCATAAATTCCTGAAAATCCAGAGCATTGCTCGCATGTGCGCCTCCATTGATAACATTCATCATGGCGCAGGGAAGAATGTAACGGTCAGAATTTCCTATACTTTCATAGAGGTGTAGACTTTGCCTTTGGGAGAGAGCTTTTGCAAAGGCCATGGATATTCCCAATATGGCGTTGGCACCGAGTGAGGATTTGTTTTCACTTCCATCGAGCTCAATCATCGCTTGGTCGAGTTCTTTTTGAGAGCTCCATTTTTGAGAAAGCAATAGAGGTTTGATGCGTGTTTCAATGTGTGAGAGAGCTTTTTGCACGCCCTTGCCGCAATATTGTTTTAGATCGTGATCTCGAAGCTCCAGGGCCTCGCGACTCCCTGTTGAAGCTCCTGAAGGGACGGCAGCACGTCCGAAATGAGAACCATCAAGGCAAAGATCTACTTCTATCGTGGGATTTCCTCTGGAATCTAAAATACTTCGAGCTTGAATGGACGTAATGTTCATCTGTTATTCTCCAATCTGCAAATAGTGGGTACCGCTGTCAACTTCTCGAATTTTGCGTTCAAGCAAAGATACATTCATAGGATCCTCGATGAACTTTTCGTTTTGACTGCTGAGAACAATGACCGGACATTGATTGTAATGCTGAAAAAAAGTTTGATAGGCCTGAATGACGTTTTCCACGTATCCACGGTCGAGCTGAATCGCCAGTTTTTCGTCTTTTTTTTCTAAGGTTTTCATGATGCTTTCAAGATCTTTTTGAAGGTACACCACAAGGTCAGGAGGAGGAACGCTCACGTTGAGCATACTGTAGACTTTTTCATACAGCGCAAACTCTGCTGCTTCAAGCGTGAGAGAGGCAAAAAGTCGATCTTTTTGAAAAAGATAGTCGCTGAGTACGGTGGGCCGAAAGAGCTCAGATTGTGAGAATTCTTTTTGTTGTTGAAAGCGAGAGAGCAGAAAAAAAAGCTGCACCTGAAAGGCATATTGATCCATGTTGTCATAAAATGAATGTAAGAATGGATTTTTAGCATCAAGACAGAGTTTCGCATCAAAGGCAGGGGCCAGAGCCTCGGCGACTTCTGTTTTTCCCGCTCCAAAGGGTCCTTCAATGCATATGAGCTTTTTCTTCACAGGGCTCGGATGTATCACCAAGAATAGCGATCGTCCATTAATCAGACCGTGGAGAATTTATTTTATCGGGTCTTCTCCTCAGGAGCCGACATTATCGTATAAATTGGGGTCTGCGTAAAAATGAAGTTTAAAGGTAAGTTCTTGCTGCTTGTCCAGGGTGTATTCTGTGATATCATTTTTTCCGCAAGCCTTTCCATCAAACTTAAACAGATTTGGAATTTGGTTTTCGTCTACTCCAAATACTGCTGCAGCAAGTTTTGAAGAGGCTACATTGCATCTTACATAACGAGCGGTGCCCATAGAGATCGTGTGGAGCCCATCGACTTTAAATCCTGGGATATTGAGATCGAGTTCATTGTTGATCCAAGGTTGCCAGGTGTAGGTTTTTACATAAATTCCACTTTGTAGGCTCTCGGTTGTTTTGATCTTGATAGAGTTGTCCTTGCATTTGTTGCTTTGATTGAGGTGATGGTTTCCTTCGTGATAGGTCAATTTGAATTTCCCCTCCTCAAATTTTATGATGTCGAGTGTATTGGCACAAGCTTGGAACTCTACTTCCATCTCATATTGTTGATAGGTGGGGGGCGCTTGCGTGGGAATGCCGGATAAAATAGTGGTCATTGGGCTGACTTCAACGCCATCAAGGCCTACCGCTTCAACAGCAAAGTAATACGTATCTCCATTGTTTAGGCCTTTGACGGAAATCGAGTTGGCTGTGGTCACATAGGGAGAAGGAACGCTCACACCCGTAAGTCCAGAAAGAGATGTATCGTCGCCAAAATAGAGTCGATATTCTTTGGCAGCAGCCTGGGACTGAAAGTGAACCAGCAATTGCCCATCCATGGCTGTAATGCCGAAAGCTGTTGGGGTTGTCAGGGGTGGAATTTCTAAGGGCCCTTTTCCTGTTTTGCCTTTGATTTCTCCTTCTCCACAGGCGTTGAGGAGGGCCAAAAGCACAAATGTCCCTAAAATTTGGAACAGCATTTGATAGGTTCGATCCGAATACTTTTTGATTTGCGAGTTCATCAATCTATATCAAAGCAAAATACATGCCACTTAAAGTTCTTTTATTTTAAGTGCTTACGCAAAAAGCATTGCTTAAAGACAGCTCACAACAAGCTCAGGTCCAGGAATGTTGATGTCCCATACCCTGGAGGAGGAAAGAATTCTATGATACATCGGGGTCATGGAA
>JAGRAX010000032.1 GCA_020434365.1 Bdellovibrionales bacterium | reverse complement strand
GACACAAGTATTGCTGACACCAGGACCATTCCATTCTGCTTGCAAAAAAGCAGAGTAGAAACAAATCGAAAACAATACAAATAAACTCTTTACCTTCATTTTACTCTCCATAAACACCAAATACACACAACCCGAGTTAGGGCTATCAAATATTTTTGAAAAATGAAACCACTAAAAAATCTTTTTGAGTGATCTTAAGTTCTTACAGTCGGTGAGTATACAAAATAGAGTGGCATTTTCTATAAGTTATTGAATGTATGGTTTAAATTTATATATTGGAGCAAACATTTCATTACTTATTGAGAGCCTAATCTTTTTTGGTACAGGATTGATTGTGTACGATCTACCCTACCATAAAGAAAAAGATCCTATGGCTCTTAGGCAGTTCATTGCCCAATATCCCTTCGCGACTCTTTGTGGGAGTGATTCGCAACATAGGCCTGTATGCACGCAAGTACCTTTGCTTTTTTATGAAAGAGATTCAAATCTCTATCTGGCCGGACACATTATGAAACATACAGACCATCACAAGGCTTTTTTGTCGAATCCGAAGGTCTTGGCAGTCTTTACGGGTCCGTATAGCTATGTCAGTGCCAGGTGGTATCAAAATCCGCATATGGCATCGACTTGGAATTACATGAGTGTTCACTGTGAAGGAAGCATAGTTTTCACAGATCAAAAAATTTTGGAGGACATTCTTGATCGGCTCTCTCTTCACTTTGAAGGTGGGGATGTTGCCTCTCCAACAGTTTTTAGAAACTTGCCCCAAGACTTCAAAGAAAAAACCGTACAAGCCATTGCCGGTTTTGAAATTCAGATCGATCATCTCAAAAATGTGTTTAAACTCAGTCAAGATCGAGATGAAAAAAGCTATCTTCAAATTATTGAGAATTTAGATCAAGCGGGTCATGATCAAAAGCAAGTGGCTCTTGAAATGAAAAAGCAGTACACCAAAATCTTCCCTAAAATGTAGCTTTGAGGATGCGCTTTTTTCTAGACAAAGGCAAAAAATAAGAGCCTAATCATCTTCTATGCCACAGGGAAGTCCTCTCAACGTTCACGAAAGTTTTTTTTGGACCCAAATCGGCGTCGCCATTCTTTGCAGTTTTATGATTGGCCTAGAAAGACAGATTCGAGGAAAGCCTATAGGCATTCGTACCAGTACTTTGATTTGTCTTGGCACTTTGGTTTTTATCGATTTAAGTCGTGGAATGAATTCGGGAGACCCTTCTCGTGTGTTAAGTCAAGTCATCACTGGGATAGGATTTTTGGGCGCGGGACTCATCATCAATCGAGAGGGCAACATGTTTGGTTTGACCTCCGCCGCTGTTGTCTGGATTTTGGCCTCGATTGGATGCGCCATTGGATTTGGTCATTTTCAGGCTGCTTTTGTGATTACACTGGTGGCTCTTTTTATTTTGGTTGGAATTACGCAGTTGGAGATTGCATTTCTTGCACTTCGAAAAGGCGTGCATCGACATCACTACCCTGATGATCTTTCTCATCGAGATCATCCCAAACCTTAGGAGAAATACATGTTACATCCTTCCATTCAAATTCGTTGGATCGACAATGAAAAAGGCTACGGCCTTTTTGCAAGTGAGTCCTTGCCTAAGGGAACGGTCACTTGGGCCTTAGATAAAATGGATCGAATCTATCAGGCCAAGCAAATCGAAAAAATGCCCGTAAATTATCAACATCAGATCGCCAAATATGGGTATCGAAATGCAAAAGGAAATTATATTTTGTGTTGGGATCTTGGGAAATACATGAATCATAGTTGTAAGCCCAATACTTTAAGTCCCGGGCTCAAGTTTGACTTGGCAATTGAAGACATCCAAGCTGGGGAAGAAGTAACAACGGACTATAGTTCTTTGAACCTAGAAGAAGAACTGTCCTGTACCTGCGGAGCAAAAAACTGCCGCAAAAAAATCATTGATGAAGATTTTGATCTGTACATTGAGGATTGGGATCAAAAAATTCAAAAAGCTTTTTTAAACATGGATCAGGTGAAACAACCTTTATGGCCTTGGGTAGAAGAACAAAAACTACTACACAAAATTCATCAAGACCGTAAAAATATTCCAAGCATCGTCAAACACCGCTATCGAAAAGACAACCACACATTTCCTGCGCACGAGTAGAGACCTAGCAAATCTGCTATTTTTTGGATTTGTTTTGAAACCATTTGGCGGCGCTGGGTCTTCGATGGGGACATCCCGGCCAGCAGCATGGACGCTTTTTACCTTTGCCGAGATCTTCTATTGCTCTGTGAATTCTCTTGATGCGAGTTTCTTCTTTTTTTGCTGAAATGACCCAACAAATCCATTCATTTCTTGCAAGGGGTGTAAGAGATTTCCATACCTCCACAATTGAGGCTTGGGAATGTAGTGTTGCTTTAAAATCGCTTGGAAGTTTGTGAACAGGTCCGATGACCTTGACATCCTTTTTGTTCTTTTCTGTCATGATCGTATGTTTTGCATTCAAACAATTTAATCTATTTTGTCTTCGACCTCATGCTGAAGGTTCGTAAGTTTTATATTGATTCGATCAATCTCTTCTTGCAGCGCCGATACATGATTTTCCATTTTTTGAAGTATATTCTTTTTGTCTTGGAGAAGAATTTCATAATAGTTTGATGAGCTGGCACCAAAAAAATCAATGTATGAATTATTTGTTATAGATATTTTTCCAACAGGTTGACCTCCAAAATAATATTTTTCAGGCTCTTTTTTATGAAGTACATAAATATAAGGATTTCCCTTATCATCAGTATATTTATGATTGACTATGATTCGAAATGGATACTGGTATGTAAATTTGGTTCCTGAGCTGGAACTTTGACATTGTTGATCCATGGCATCTATATATTGATTCTTCGTTTCAGGATGATTTTTCCAGGAGCGGTTTTTCTGTGCATGGGCAATGACGGCATTTACTTTTTTAAGGTTTCATATTGGCTGTATACACACCCAGTATAGGAACCGGACGAAGGGTTATCTCCTCTCTCGGCAAATGCGTGCTGAAAGGAACCTATAATAATAAATGTAAAAAACAAAACTCTAAAATTCATGGCAAACTTCTATATGACCCAGATAACACAATTTCTGTATGTATAGAAGTTGCTTTTTGGGAAAATGAATACGAACTTAAGTAACAGAAATTACTAATACTTCCACATCATTTTTCAATTTGTGTTTTCATGCGATTGTAGAGAGTGAAGGATATTCTTAAATTTTTTATCTAGTTTTATATAATCTTTTCCTTCACGCATCTGTAATGAATACGAGCCAATTTCTTCATAGGTAAACAGTTTTTTGGTGAATGCAATGGCCAACACATCTCTGTTTTTTACGCGTTCATATAACTGTTCAAGAAGGTATAAAAAAATTTCCTGATTTTGTTCTTGATCCGCTTTTGTGAGGTCTTTTGAACGAATCACAACTTGAAACTCTTCAACCAACATGACGATATCATGCATGCAATGATGGTCAATGGCCGTATAAAGAGGGGTTTCAGGATTTTCTAAAGGACCCTCTTGAACAAGATATGGATTGTTCTTCATGAGCCATCTTGGCACAGATTGCGTTTCGAAACTTTCAGGACATTTTCGATTCAATGATACTGTAAGTAAACTTCTTCCGAGGTGGTCCCTTAGTTCTAATGCATCTGATTCTTCAACTTGGAACGTAGATAGATACTCTTGCAAAAGATAATGGAAAGTCAACGCGTCAGTTTGTGAAGATAAGAATAGAGATTCTCGTAGGGCCAGTTCATTATTTTTATAGTCAATAGATTCAAGCAATTGTTTGACTGTATCTAAATGTGCAAGACTTTGATACCCTGAAAACCCTCCATTACCAAAATAGCCTTGAAAGAAAATATGAAGTGCATCTTGATTATATTTATCTACTTTTGAGGAATCTGCTCCTCGTTGTAGTAAGTATTTTATGGTGTCAGTATTACGAAACTTTGCAGCGACAAGCAGTGGCGTAAATCCTCTGCCATTTAGTATTTCCAGAAGGTTTGAATTTGCTTTGAATAAACTTGAATAGACATAGTCAAGAATGGATCGGTTTCCAAATGCAGCAGCAGTGTGTATCAGGTGAAAATTGTATTTTTCACGTTGATTTGGGTTTGCTCCCTGCTCGATGAGCAGTTTGATTAGAGTTGTATCTTTTAAGGCAATGGCCAAATGTAAAATGCCGTTTGTATCACCCTCCACACCCATGTTTAAATAAGCTCCGTCTCGTAAGGCATTTTTGATACGAATGATGCGCTCATTTGAATCCAGCTCAGAATTTTGAATCGCTTGATAGAGTCTGAGTGTTGCCATGACTCTACTTGGCTTTTGTCCACCCTCGTCCATGGCATAGTAGGCAACGAGTTGAGCGCGGTTGTATTCTTCCAGAGGAATATCAGATCTTGATCTGATACTGGTGAGTACATTAAGTACATTGGAAATCCTAGCACGATCCCATCCAAGTGCATTGAGTTTGTTATTTTGTAATATACTTACTTGTGCCCTATTCATATGTTGCATAAAGAGATTTGAATTGCTTCGGCGTAGCGCGATGAGCTGGTCAATATAGTGTGCAAAAGGAATTTGATTTCCTCCTACGATACCGATCCCACTTTCGACTCTGTTTGTGGAGAGTTCTATTTCGGAAAGATAGAGAAGTAGCAATTCCTGTGGAGAATATATTTTAAGACATCTGTGTGTTCTTCGATCTTTTCGATCAAGGAAAGAAAGTCTTTGATGTACGTGCTCGATTGATAGGAGGAAAGGGCAGCGATTTGTATGCCACGAGTCGTAGCAGAGCCTTTTTTGTAGTTGTCACTTAAACTGGCATAAGTAGAGGAGAGCTGACAGGATACGCCCATAATTGAGATTGGAGGAAGGTCAGGTGTATCCGCTTTGGATTGTCATGAATATGCAGCATCAATTTCTGATAAGAAACGGCTGGTTTCGATAACATCTGTAAATGGAACACGTTTTTGTTCCATACCTGTGGAAATCAGCACAGAAAAATTGGATCATGTGGATCCGCAAAGTCGGGATGTTGAAAAGACTCTATCCAAGCCCAAGGATCCCGGTCCCAGGTGTCCATCTCTTTTATAAATTGGATGATTTGAGTGCTAGAATAGCGTTTGTTTTTTTGAGTGCCTAGCCTTCTGTTCCAGTATTCATTTTCTACGTCTTGGTACAAAAATCTAATTTTGAATCTTTTCTGTGGATCTGAGAGGTATTCAGAAATGAACTTGTTTGGGTTTTGTCCCCCGATGGTTAGATAATGTTGATTGCCTAGGGTTTGACCGTGCATGAGTGTCCACAACACCAAAGGTCTTTGCGCAGCAGCGACGGCTCTTGCGGCCTCACGCAGGTCTTCGATGTTGAGGGGCTGCGTATAGGATCCAATGACAATCGTATCTTGATTTGCTCTAGATAAAGTATCTTCGAGTTTTGTACCCACCGAATTGGCGAGTCCCATGCCGCCGTAGGACTCGTAGCCTTTTACAATGAGGTGAATGGGTTTTTGTGTCCATGTTTTGGAAACAGGCAAAAATTGCCCCCACACATTGGGAGCAATACATAGAATGAGCAACGCAAAAAAAGTTTTATGTGACACAGATTGTATAGAAAAGCCCCCCTGATCTGTTTCTAGTGTACAACATTTAAAGGGGAGATTCCACGGTCAAACATTAAACTTATATGTGGGTAGGGTGCCAGGTGTTATTGCTATAATTTTATACCTTATAGAGTATAGTAAAACAAAATTATTATACTCTATAAGGTATTATTAAACTTGATATTAATACCTTTCAAGGTATAATAATTACATATGCCAAAAAGAAATTTAAGACTGGAAAGAGCGCAGCTTTCAAAAACTTTAGAAGCCATCAAATATGCGTTTCCTCCCTCTATCCCTTCTAAGGGCTGGATACGTGCCATACGTGAAGTTCTTGGAATGAATGCAAGACAATTGGCTGAACGTATAGGCCTCAAGCAGACGCATATTACGCGCTTTGAGCAAGGCGAAATCCGAGGATCCGTCACAATTCAAACCTTAGAGAAAATTGCACATGCTCTGGATTGCCGGTTTGTTTATGCGTTTGTCCCAAAAAACTCTCTTGAAAGCTTTTTAGAAAAGCAGGCTTTAGAACTGGCAAAAGATATGATTTTCCGAAGTTCCCATACTATGAAACTTGAAGATCAAGAGACTTCCTCAAAATACCAAGAGCAGCAGATTCATGAACTCAAAGAAAACCTCATTCAAAATCTTCCCCGAAATTTGTGGGATTTCAAATGAAGTTTTCATACCCGAAAGGTGCAACTCCACTAGATCAAAATGAAATCAACGGCCTAATTCCTTCAGGAATGACTCGTCAATCTGAACTCAATGAACTGGAAGAAGCAAATATTCTCAAAGCACAGCAGTGGTCATTGACTCGAAAGAGTAACAAATATCTATCAGTAGATTATCTCAAAAAATTGCATAGCAAAATGTTTGATGAAGTATGGACATGGGCAGGCACATTTCGCAAAACGAATAAAAATATTGGTGTTGATAAATCTATCATTCAGATAGAGCTCAAAAAACTGTTAGACGATACATCATATTGGATACCTCAAAAAACCTATGACTGGATTGAACTCGGGGCTCGCTTTCATCATCGACTGGTATCGATCCACCCTTTTCCAAATGGCAATGGAAGACACAGTCGTTTGATGACGGATATTCTTTTGTTACAAAACAATCAAAAAAGGTTTAGCTGGGGTATGGGATCCTTAGTAGATGAAGGCACCTTGCGCCATACCTATATTTCAGCTCTAAAAAAAGCAGACAACAACGACTATACACCGCTGATAGATTTTGTCTCTCGCAAATAATAAAGTTGAGAAGATATGTGTTTCAAGCACTGTGAATTTCATAGAAAACACATACCAAATATTGTAGCGTAGCCGCATGATAAGCCGGTTTGCGTACCTAGTTTTATGGATATTGCTATGCAGCTGCTGCGCCTTAAAGCATGTGCCCCATGATGCTTGGATGCAGCAATTCAAACCCCACGATCACCAAACTCTTGCCAAAGCAATGTGGATGGACACCTTGGATCAGGAGTGGACAAAGTATTTTGATGACTGTGAGCAGTGGTATACCCATTTACCTCCATCTATAGAGTTTTCTCGAATGGTCTATCACAGCGATGGTCTGCAGGTGCATGCGATTCTAGGAAAATCAAAAGAGATCACTATACCGGCTCCTGCCATCATCTATAATCGTGGAGGCAATCGTGGCATTGGGATGCTGAACGTGTGCGAGCTAAAAAATCTTTTCTATCCCTTGATTCAAAAAGGTTACGTAGTTGTTGGATCGCAATACAGGGGCAATGATGGGGGAGAGGGCAAGGAAGAGTTCGGTGGAGCAGATGTCAACGATGTCATTCATCTCCATCGATGGTTAAGTACGCAAAAATTTGTAGATCGAAAAAATATTTTTATGATGGGTGGGTCTCGTGGGGCGATGATGAGCATGCTCGCCATACGAAAAGGTCTTGCGGTCAATGCAGTAGCCACGCGTTCAGGACTATTTGATCTGAGAGATGCCCCTTATGATGAAAGCCCTTTTGGAAAAATGCTATGGGATAAAGTATTTACTGAGCTGATTCCAAATATCGATACGCAGCAAAAACAAGTTTTGCTTGATCGTTCTCCCATAGTTTGGGCTGATGAAATCAAAACACCAACGCTCATCATTCAGGGCGTGCTAGACAATCGACTCGATAAGGATCAGGCCATAAAAATGCACAAAGCTCTCAAAGATCACGGAACAGATACCAAGTTGATTCTCTATGAAGATGACCACCGCTTAAGCCATCACCTACCCGAAGCCATCGACCAAATCGATCAATGGTTCCACCAATATCGAAAGTAATAATAGCTAAAAGTTAAGCAAAATACACCTGGCCTTTTACTACATATATTTATAGCTGCGTCACAGCTATTTTACTTAAGATTTTTTATTGTTCATATTTGATCAAATATTGTGCGGATACCGATACCTTCATATCTGAATCACATAAATATGGAACGTAAGGATGGCATAGTCTTTGCTTTATAGAAAGGCATGAAAGGAGAAAAAAAGATGAAACTACAAAAATCAAAACATCAATTGGTTAACGTCGTATTCGCCGTAAAATACAACGCTATTTAGTACATGATTCGGAGGCTTGTTTTGTTCTGAAATCAAAATAAGCCTCCGATAATTATAAAAAGGATATTTTTATGAACATCACTTTTCAATACCCCAAATCTATCTTTGCTTTTATTCCGTTGCGAACCTTGGTCGAAAAGCTTAGCCTTGAAAAAAATTTGGATCCTCTCTGTAAACATTTACTTTATCCTTGGAACCCAAATCCAGAAATCAAAAAGGCTTCACTCACAGATCGTCCTGATTACGATGACCAGATTCGATTTTTTCTTGCGGAGCGAAGTTATCGAAAAGTGCAAAACATAGCAAAACATATCTTGTCGCTAGATAAAAAAATCCATCTTACGATTGTGAATTTTTCTTTTTCTGATCCAATATTTTTGCGATTGACAGAAGAGCTAATGGCATATGGAGTAGATATTTCATTCGAGCAAAAATTATTACCAAAAGATAATATAAATCTTCATGACAAAGAAAAAATTCTACAGAATATTTTGCAAATCAATGCTCATCTCAGTGTTTCCCAATTAAATTTGGTTAAAGAAATGGTCAAAAAATATGTAAGCATCGGAGACGCTTGGACTGTGGAAAATATTTTTGATCGTATTTGCAAAAAAAACCCCATTGAAGATTTCATTCATGATTTGGCTACCTGTAAATGTATTTTGGGAAAAACCTTTGAATCAGAATTTTTATTAGAAATGTATAAAAGAAAAGATCCAGAAAAACGCAGCACCAAAGCCAATTACGCTCTCTCCATGTTGTATTTACGACATCATCCGAGATACGCAAAAAACCATGAGAAGGCAAAGGAACTATTGGATCAGGCTTATGAGAAGGCTCCAGATGCAGAAAATTCTCAGAGTGAAACCTTTAATCGAATTTTTAATCGCAATGGTTTTGCCCTCACGTTGTTTCGGGAGAAGAAAATCGACGAGGCTATTGTATTTTTAAAAAGGGGAATAGAAGATCTTGACAGTTCAAAGTCGATTTATCACATGCATAAGACGGTCTTGATTTACAATCTGGCTCGCTGTTATGTAGAGAAAAATGAAATGAAAAATGCCATCAAGTGGTACCAAAAACTCGTAGATTTAGATCCGCAATATCCTGAATATCATATGGAGCTGGCTCGTTGCTATCTCAATAGTGGACAGCCAGAACTTGCACTTTGTGAGCTCAAGCTTGCTGAAAAACTCGACCCTTGCATCAGTCAATTGCATTCACTTAAAGGCTTTGCCTTTGCTTCAATCGAGAAATTGAGTGACTCTCTTTGGAGTTATTTTGAGGCTTTTCGTCTTAATCCATCAGATCAAAAAGTATTTTATGACTATGCTTTAGCATTGTCCGAAAACAATGAATTTGATCTACTCAAAGAGATGATCGAGCACTATGAATTTTTCCATTGGGAAGAGGAAACCTTCAAGGCTATCAAGCAACTCTATGCGGAAGCATTACTCAACACAAAAGGGAAGTCTTGGGCATTAAAAGAACTTGATGCCTTGCAGGAGTTTTTTCCAGAGGATATGGAAATTCAGGAAAATATGAAATTTATTCGGGCCAATGTATAGAGAAGGTGCCAGGCATCTTTTGCGGATACCAGGCACCTTCTGAAGGTAGATCATGTTAAATTTTAAGCAACGAGTATTGATTTTTCATGTGCTCTTTTTTGGGAGCATGTATTTTTCTAAAACGATTCATCCAATTTATTTTGAAGAGCAGGGAACCTTGACGTATTTTGGACTTTCCTATGCGGCGATGGCAGTTGCGGGTGCCTTGTCTCCTTTCTTTGGGAAATTGCTTTTGAGATACTCCACTCATCGGATGGGCACCATTGCAACGTTTTGTTATGTGATTGGGTTGAGTACACGAGTTTATGCACACTCTAAATGGATTGCGATTTTTTCTGGATTTGTTGCAGGCGTGGGTGCATCGAGTTTGCTTCTCCTCTCTCGTTATTGGGTTTATGCGTTTGAGGAAGATGAGAGAAAAGAAAAGCTTTCGCAAATTGAAGTCTTCTCAAATTTGGCACAAGGCTTGGGTGTAATCGCATCGGTGTATATGGTTTTCATTTTTGAAAAATATAGCCATACACCCTATGTGTGTGGGCTACTTTTCTCGGCTGGAATTTTGGCTCTTTCCTTATTTATCTTTCCCAAGATGGATGAAAACAGTGTTGAAAAAAATCATGTTGCCACAATAGAATCTCCATCCATTTTATCTGTCATTAGGGCTTATCCAGCTCTGTCTGTTGTTTTTTCATCATTGATTCTACTTCAAGGAATTTATACTGGGATGTTTGTCCCTTTCATTCCGGTTTTACTAAAAACCTATGGAATCGAGATTCGAATGATTGGGAGTGTTATTGCTTTTGGAACTTTATTGGGAGGAATGATGCAAATGATGGGAAAAACTTGGCTTGCAAAAAAAAGAGAAGAATGGATGTATTTGCTTTCGTGCATACTCATCGCTGTACTGACCTACTATATGCTATCTTCACTTTCTGTGATTTGGATTTTTGCAATCTTTACGAGCTACTCGGTGATGCGCGTGATTGCACGTTTGTTTTTGGAGATGATGAAAGTGCGTTTGGTTCCCAAACATCATGCACCGATTTTGTTTGGTTTATTTTCTACGGCGTTTTTGTCGGGTGACATGTTGGGGGGATATTTTGGCTCGAAGCTATTTGAACTCTCGGATTTGCTCCTAGCACAAAGAGTCTTGCCCGTATTATTTATTTTTTCTGCTATTTTTGTTTTTCTTTTTTATCGTAAAAATGCAGCATTCTCTTAAGCGTTTAAGCGTTGTGTGCCAGGTGTATTTTGCGGATGCAGCACATCCGCAAAATACACCTGGCACCTTTAGTTCTTAAAAAACACCCCTATCTCGAATTCCTTTGTAATACTTCCATTGTTTTTACTTGCAAAGGTCATAATACAAATTAATTTTTCATTGGATCTCCCTTTTAGAGAAATAACCATCTTACAATCTTCTGAAATAACCCATTTCTCAGGGCAGAAAATTACTTCTTCTTTATTAATAATAACATTTGGATCAAGAGGTTTATCAGTTAAGTCTAGAGCTAACTGTTGAAAAACCCTTTTTCTGTTTTCATGGTACTCAAAATAATTACCTAGATTATATTCCCTGAATAACTTTCGAAGTTCATCTAGAAATATCTCATGTGCCAAAGCTTCATTTATTTTGTCAATTAACTCAGAAACGTCTAGCTGACTTGATATAATGTCCTTGATATTGGACACTTTTCTTTTACTTTCGCCTCTATCTAATCTTGTATGGAGTAACCAGTTTGCATAAAAATTTATTGCATCAAATTTTTTTCCATCACGTTCTATGAGCTGGCGTAGCAAGCTTATAAGTCTACAAACTGCGTCGCTATTTAGGCGTCCTCCATTTTTCCATTTTTCACAGATATTTATTATATTTTCTTCGTAGTTTTTCATCAAAAAGCTCCTTCTTGGGTTTATTAAGTGTCGTTTGCTTCTTTATGGTAAAACTTCGATGAGCTTTTTAGGGTTTTTGGAGATTATTCCAAAATTTTCGATAAAAAATGAGGTACATTTTATTGAGATGGCTCCCCGGGACCCAAGCCCACCGGAGGTGGGCAAGATAGACAGACGAACCCTGGTTCGAGGTCGTCCCATCACGGAGCCTCACAGAAGCACAAAAACTCAAATTACATGGGATGCACAAAACGTAAGAAGATGGCTCCCCTTAGGCGGGCTGGGTACTGTCTCGGTCTTCGCAGTGCTCAGACCTCGCAGCATTCCGATCCGCTATGCGCGGATCTCCTAACCGGGGCTAAAGCTCAATCCAGATTCCAAAAACAAAAAGATTTTCCACCCCGATGGGGTAAAAAATCTTTTGGCTCCCCGGGACGGGCTCGAACCGCCGACCCATTGGTTAACAGCCAATTGCTCTACCGACTGAGCTACCGGGGAATAGGGCAGCGTTTTACCTCTGATTCCGGCTCCTTGTCAATCCTTTCCTATGTAGGGCTGGCTTTTACCTAAGATACAGGGGCAAATGTGCGGGATGGAGAATTTCTTTGTCATCCAAAAGCGTTTGAAGAACATCCAAGTATTGAATGGAGACCTTTCCCAAATAGAGAAGTTTGAGCTGGGGGGTTTTTAGGGCTTTTAGTTTGTTGCGCCCTTGTAGAAAAATATGATCTCTTAGAAAGCCGCCGTTTTGTGAAGTATCGGACAAACCGATTTTGCACCTTTCGGTCATGTTGTAGGCCCGCTCAGGAGAAAAATACTTTGCCAGTTCCTGGTACACCTCAAAAAAAGAATGCTTCATACTCTGAGATACTGCCAATACGCGCCCGGCATAGCGTCTCAAGTGGTGATCCTGGTAGGGTTGAAAACGCAGTTCAAGTTCCAAGGACAGACCATCCTCGGTTTCATCTTGGCGATCAAAGCCCAATGAAAATATTTTTAGAGGCTGGCGCCTTCCATTGGACCAACGAAACACGCTCACATCAATCATATGACGTATGAATTGATCAATCATACGCTGATTGGCCAAAATTCCGGGTTGGAGATTGATGCTGGTATGAACCGTGTCGCATTCGGCCCACCATATGGTGTTCTTTTCTTGACGTACGGTCCAGCCGTCAATCCGATGAAAGGTCATCTGTTCTCGAAGCTGCTCTTCGACCATTCGAATGCCATAGAAAGTATCGGTATCCGCAAATTCCCGAGTTTTGCGTATGATGGCCTCGCTTTGCTGAATCAGCTCTAAGCTCGGCACACCAAAGATTTTTTGTGAAAGCTCTGTAAAAGATTCTTTGCCTATAGATAGGAGAAGATCAATTCGATGAATGAGCTCAGAAAAGGTGTTGCGATACAAAGATTCTAAAGGTCCAGCCTCGATCTTTAGGCCTTCAATTTCACTGCGCAATTTCTCTAAGTCGATTTCAGGTCTTGAGTATTCAAATTGAGGATTGTAACGCTTGCCTTGCGAAAGAAAAAAGAAAAATTCATTTCGTTCTTTTTTCCGATTGCTGGGCAAGAGGTAGTCCAGAACGCGAAAGCTTTTCACAAGCTCAAAAAATGCATCGTCAATGGACCGAACACTTTCAATTGCTTTCATAGAAATAGCCCTTGACTCCTCACCTCTATCCACTTACACTCGCGTCGCATAAAACAGAAGGATTTTATGCAAGACCACACTTTTCCTCAGACATTATCTTTTCAAGACGTATTGCTTTTGCCAGGTCAAAGCAATGTTTTCCCTAAAGATGTCCATCTTAACACACGTTTATCAACTTCGCTGAAACTAAAAATTCCTCTGATCTCTGCAGCCATGGATACCGTCACCGAGGCGCAAATGGCCATCAGCATGGCTCAAAGTGGCGGTCTGGGCGTGGTCCATCGTAATTTTACCATTGAGCAGCAGGTTCAAGAGATTCGAAAGGTCAAGAAATCTGAGAGTGGTTTGATCTCAGATCCGATCACCATTTCTCCCAATACCAGCGTAGCGCAGACCTTGGAATTGATGATGCGCAACCGAATCAGTGGCATTCCCGTGGTGGAAGGAAAAAAACTCGTTGGGATCATCACCAACAGGGATCTTCAATTTGAAAAAAATCACCAGCAGCCTGTCAGTGATATTATGACCAGGGAGCTGGTCACCGCGAAAGAAGGCATCAGTCTCGAAGAGGCCAAAGATCTCTTGCACCAACATCGCATTGAAAAACTCTTGGTGGTTGATGATGAGTTCTGTCTCAAAGGTTTAATCACAATCAAAGACATCAAAAAGAATCTAGAGTTTCCCAATTCTAACAAAGACGCTCAGGGTCGCCTCAAAGTGGGCGCGGCTGTGGGTACAGGACAAAGTCACTATGAGCGGGCGCAGACGCTGATTGAAGCGCAAGCAGATGTCATCGTAGTGGATACGGCGCACGGGCATTCGGAGTATGTCATCGACTTTGTCAAACGTCTGCGTAAGGAATATGCAGATGTAGAAATCATAGCTGGAAATATTGCCACGGCAGAGGCTTGCAAGGCGCTGATCTCTGCAGGAGTTAATGCCGTCAAGGTAGGCATTGGGCCGGGCTCAATTTGCACGACTAGAATTGTTGCGGGCATTGGCGTGCCCCAACTTTCAGCCATTTTAGATGTGGCGAGCGTTGCCAAAAAAGCCAAAATCCCGGTGATTGCAGATGGAGGCATTCGATATTCTGGAGATATTGTCAAAGCGCTAGCCGCGGGCGCCAGCAGCGTCATGATTGGTTCTCTCTTTGCCGGGACGGATGAAGCCCCCGGGGAAGAAGTTCTCTATCAAGGACGAACCTACAAGAGTTATCGAGGCATGGGCTCGATTGGAGCGATGCGAGCGGGCTCTGCGGATCGATACTTTCAGGACCATGCCCGAAATGATTATAAGTTTGTGCCCGAGGGGGTGGAAGGCCGCGTGCCTTACAAAGGTTCCTTGAGCAATATGATTCATCAGCTTTTGGGTGGGGTTCGTGCAGGATTGGGCTACATTGGAGCCAAAGACATCGAAAGCTTACAAGAAAAAGCCAAGTTTGTTCGAATTACGGATGCAGGTCTACGTGAGAGCCACGTTCACGATATTACGGTGACCAAAGAGACTCCGAACTATCGCAGTTAGTGGACGCGAGTTTTCCTATTCGATAGAACTACCATAACTACCTGTTTTTATAGGATTTATTTTTTTATTGAGTCTTGCGAAATTATTTTCGCTACGCGTTGACATGGTTTGTTGCCCTGTGTTAAAACCCAAACATCTTATATTTTTACGATGTAGATAGGGACGAAACATGACTTACATTTTCAAACAAAAACTTTGGGCCGCTTCTTTAGGTCTTTGTGTGGCGCTAGGGATTCAAGCGTGTGCCAAAGACGAGAGTAATCTAGGACGCGCAGAAAAAATTCTCAACAGCAGTGCGGATCTAATATTGAAAGAATATGAGATGGAACCCATTTCCTGTAATGGCAGTGGTAGTGATTATTCTGGTGATCTTACCATTGAAACTCATGATATTCTTAGAAAGTGCAGAGGAACACACACTGATTCCAAACCCAATGAGGTTCTCTCATGTACTCAGGTAGACTCTAAGTTTTCTTGTGCCAACCAACACTTGCAAATTTCCGGTTGCATCAGTGACGAAGGTCGATTCAAGCTCGAAAGCAACAATCAAATTGTTCAGCTTGCAATGACAGTTGCCGGTGGAGACAAAACCACACACAAAAGCATCATGGTGGGAGACATCGATGGAGAGGGAAAAATTCTGTACGGTGTCGTGGGAGAAATGAGCAAAAAGAAAAAAGGCTGTTACGCAGAACTTTCGGTTGAATATCACTTAAAGCCGAAACAACAATAGATAAAAATTGCTTAGGCAGGCATGAACACAAAAATATATAAACACCTCGCAGTTCTTCTCTGTTTCCTCGCATTGGCTTTCAGTACACAAGCTTGTAAATCTAAAACCAAGCCCAGACCAGAAATTCCGGATCCTGATCCAAACAATGAGGAGAATTCGGGATGGCCTGTATATCCTAAGGATTTGTTTTCTATCGACTCTGCCGAGGTTGATAAAATTGAGAATGAAGAATTTAAAAATGCTGTGAGTGACTTGCAAGCTGCGATTGTAGAGGGAAAAACCTCAACGCAAGATTTTTTTGATTTGGTGAGCAGAGCCTTTTTTTTACAACATCATTTGAATCATCAAAAACGCTTTCGTGCAACAGAGACGCCTGAGCAAGTTTGGGATGAGATCATGAAAAGTCAGAGTTTTTCTGCCTCCGAAGAAAAACTCGAAGATCTGAAAATCAAGCTTCTTGATGAGACCTATCCGGATATGAAGTACAACAAAGCTCATCATCTTGTATCGAGTTTGGTGATTGACAATCGAAGACAATGTTATTCGGGAACTTCCTATCTGGAGCTGGGCTATCGCAATGTGTTTTCTCCAGAAAAATATTATGCCAGAAATATGCTCGTGGTCTTTAGCCCTGGGCATATTTTTTCAGGATATACAGTGAAAAACGACAAGGTCTGGACCCTTTATGGAATCGAAACGACGGTGCGTGGAAAGGGTTCAATCTCTCTGGGAGAGTTATCTCAGTTGCATGAAAAATCTGATTATGGATTTCGTGTTGTGGATGCGCAGTTATGGATGATCTATTCTGTTTTGGAACCATTTTTACTCCAAGAGAGCAAATTTGAAACCAAGAAAAAAGTCCTGGCCTGGACCGATGATAAGTTCGATGGGCAAATCCCCCTGGATGAACTAGAGAAAAAAATTGGCGATAAGCAACTAGAGATCATCGATGAAATTTCTGAAAAAGGCGCAGATCAAGGTCTGGAAGGTGCGTATGATCCCCTGGCTTTTGGCGCGTCTAAGGTAAGGCCTGGAGATCAAGACATGGACGAAAAAGATCAAGTTGGGATTCCCAAAGGTGTGTATCAGGGCGTTGGCCTCACTCCATACATTCCCCCTACTCCATATTTTGGGACAAATGATTCGAACATAGATTGTATAAAAAAGGCCATTGAAAAAGCCATTTGTGAGGGTCGTGCCAAGCGCTTTTATGAAGAGGTAGAGGTAGATCGACAATATGAACATTTGGCAAACTTGATTCAAGAATTCAAATTTGCAGTATTTCCAAATGATAGAGATGCAATGCAGGTGTTTTTTCTACTTAAGGATCGTCCTGGAGAAGATTTCAATATGACTCAAGAAAAATCCAGGCTAGAGTACCACATATTCCTATATGCCAATGATTCGTGTACACGTCGGTCTGACAATAACCTCTTTAGTTATTTTGGGCCGAGCAGTACCATTTATTCATTGATGGAAAATGTCACGCAGCATACAATCGAGTGTACTTCTGATGCCTGGGGTTTGGATGACGAATAGAGTCTGTATCCCGCTAATTTTTCTCCTCTAGATTCTTGAGGCCCTTCCAGATATAAGGCCTCCATGATTGTCGTTATAGACTTTGGTTCCCAAACTACGCAGCTCATCGCAAGAAGAATTCGAGAGATGGGCGTGTATTGTGAAATTCATCCTTTCGATGCAAAGCCTCAAGAGATCACCCAGTCCATTGAGGGTTTGATTTTTTCTGGAAGTCCGCACTCTGTGTACGACAAAGAAGCTCCAGCATATCCTAAGGCCTGGGTTGAACTCGAAAAACCGCTGCTTGGCATCTGCTACGGAGCGCAGATTCTTACGCAGGGACAGGGCGGAAAAGTGGAGGCCAGCGATCATCGAGAATTTGGCCGAGCAGAAATTCACATTGAAGGTGAGGATCCGCTTTTTGCCGGTGTTTCAAACTCCAGTACGGTTTGGATGAGCCATGGAGATCAGGTTCAGTCTCTTCCACAAGGTTTTTCTACCTTGGCCCGCTCTAAAACTTGCCCCTTTGCAGCTTTTTCCAATCCGGGGCGTAGGCAGTGGGCCGTTCAGTTTCATCCCGAAGTCACGCATACCGATGAAGGAAAGAAGCTTCTTGAAAATTTTGTTTTGGGCATATGCAAAGCAACTCAAAATTGGAGCATGGGACATTTTTTATCCGATCAAGTTGAAGCCATCCAAAAAAAGGTTGGGGATAAGCAAGTTCTCTGTGGCTTGTCGGGAGGCGTGGACTCTTCTGTGGTTGCGAGTCTCTTGCATCGAGCCATTGGATCACAGCTCAAAGCCGTGTTTGTCGATACGGGGCTCCTTCGAAAGGGCGAAGTCGAAGAAGTTCGCCAAGCTTTTGAAAGTTTAGGGAACTTTCCTCTATATGTTGTTGATGCCAAAGCTCGTTTTTATGAGGCTCTGGCAGGAGTGAGTGATCCTGAAAAAAAGAGAAAGATCATTGGCAAAACCTTTATCGAGGTTTTTGAAGAAAAAGCACAGACCTTTGAAAACATAGAATTCTTGGCTCAGGGCACCTTGTATCCGGATGTCATTGAATCGGTCTCGACACGTGGCCCTTCTTCTACGATCAAAACACATCACAATGTGGGAGGTTTGCCTGAGCATATGAAACTTACGCTCATTGAACCTTTGAGAGAACTTTTTAAAGATGAGGTACGCGCTTTGGGACGCGAGTTGGGTTTGCCAAAATTTTTGGTGGGACGTCACCCTTTTCCCGGTCCAGGTCTGGCCGTGAGAATTCTGGGAGAAGTCACAAAAGAAAAAGTTGAGGTTTTGGGACAGGCTGATGCCATTTTTATTGAGGAGCTCAAATCTCATGATCTCTATGATCAAGTGTGGCAGGCCCTAACCGTGCTGCTTCCTGTGCAGTCGGTGGGAGTCATGGGTGATGGCCGGACTTACGAAAATGCTTGTGTGATCCGAGCTGTGACCAGTCATGATGGAATGACAGCAGATTGGGCGCATCTGCCTCATGAATTTTTGGCCAAAGTATCCAATCGTATTATTAACGAGGTTCGTGGTATCAATCGTGTGGTCTATGATATTTCTTCAAAACCTCCGGCAACAATTGAGTGGGAGTGAGTTTTCCTACGATCTAGAACTTGATTCCAGATCCAATCCTGGATAAGCTCAGGGGCAATCTACGTAAGGGAGAATAAGATGAAGAAATTACTTTGGATTTTGTGTGTTGTGAGTGCTTTGGGCGCTTGTCAGGCCAATAAAATGCCTATGGACGAGTCGCGTAAACAGACTGTGGGAACGGTACAAAAAAATATTTCTCCCGGAATGTCACAAGGAGACGTAGCTGCAGCTTTGGGTTCTCCCAATATTGTAACTAATGATGCGCAGGGAAATGAAACTTGGGTCTATGACAAAATCTCAACAGAAACAGCCTACAAACAAGGAGACACCTTCTTTTTTGTCAGACGTGTAGGACGGGTTTCCACAACGCAAAAGACGCTCACGGTTGTGATTAAATTTGATGGTCAAAATCAGGTTGAAAATGTGCGCTATCATAGCTCCACATTTTAGTAGATAGGAGAGGATCCATACATGAACAAGAATATGCGCATTGTTTCTGTACTTATTTTACTTGTTTTGCTTCAAGCTTGTGCGTGGACTACGCCCGAACCTGCCAAAACGCAGCTTCAAATCAGGCAGGATCAAACTCGTGTATACAACACGACCAACGATAAACTTGTGATGAAAATGGCCTTGGATGTTTTGCAAGATCAGGGCTTTATCGTCAAAGAAGCCAATACGGAGCTAGGTTTTATTACAGCCACCAAAGAAGTGGATTTGGACGCCAATAATTCAGGCGCCTTTTTTTCTTCTCTGTCCTCGAATGGTCAAAGCTATACCTTTAAAAAAAATAAAATCATTGAATCTACAACGAATGTGACAGTTTTTGGTCAAACCACAAAGATTCGTGTGAACTTTCAAGAAAAAGTATTTAGTAACAAGGGCGAGGTGGTTCGTGTGCGTCCCATTGAAGACGCTCAGTTCTATCAAGAGTTTTTTGCCAAAGTTGATAAAGGACTCTTTTTGGCCTCACAGAATTTGTAGCTTTTTTGAAGTTGGAAATTTCAGTACCTGTATAAAGCTTTTATGAGGCGGAAACTTTTGCTTGTCTACAGCTTTTGGATGCCGTAATTGCTAGGTCAATGTCCTTTGTCCATTTGCATACGCACAGTCATTATTCCCTTCTCAAGGGGATGATTACTGTAGATGAGCTCATCGAACAGGCCAAAAATTTTGAAATGCCTGCGGTGGCGCTCACTGATTTGGGCAATATGTATGCGGCCTTGGAATTCTATCAAAAAGCCACAAAAGCCGGAATCAAGCCGATTTTTGGTTTGGATACAACCCTTACCTTTGGGGATCGAAAAGAAAAAAGCACCAAACATCCCAATTATCAGTTGATTCTTTTGGCCAAAAATCAACAAGGTCTAGAAAATCTATTTCGCTTGGTTACGCTTTCTCATGTGGAAGGCTTTTATTACAAGCCTCGAATTGATCGAGAGGTTTTGACCCAATATTGCGAAGGATTGATAGGTTTGTCAGGTACTCATTTTGGTTTGATTTCTAAACCTCTGCTTG
>JAGRAX010000031.1 GCA_020434365.1 Bdellovibrionales bacterium | reverse complement strand
TTCAATTTGAACCATATGCACGCTCATATACCATCATAGGCAATCCAAGGCCAAGCCGCAAGCCCCACTTTCAAAATACCCGCTGCCTGCAAACACATAAGAATTCTAAAATACTGAAATTATTCAATATATATACATTGAAAAGGAAGCGTCACCCAAGCACTCTGCGTAGATTTTTGGAGACTCTTATGCTACACTGCACCATGTCTATAGGAGGGGAATTTGGATTTTAAGAAATATTGGACTGCTACCTTGCTCAGCATTTGTTTCTCATCGATATTGAGATATGGTGATGTACAAGCTCAGCCTCGAGAATATCATGTGGCTCTGCTTATGCATCCGGATTTAGTTTCGACGGTAGAAGCGGGTACGAGTCACTATATTGGCCTGCTCAATCAGTATCTCGGACCGCTTTTGGACGCGAACTTTGTTTCTAGTCTCAGCTCTAGAATCATTGACCCTAAGAGCTTTGATCAACTGATGTTTTTTGAAGAAGGTCAAAGTGCTTTTGAAAAAAACTTGCGCAAAACCTTCTGCGACTCCATTCTCAATAGTCAAAGCGCAGACATATGTTACTACCTTGGATCTATCAGCTCAGATGAAGAAGGTGAATTTGATCTAAAGGTAGGTCAGCTCACATCCAATAGCGAAAAAACCTACGCTGTAGGTCGTTCAGGTGCTTTTTCCAAAGTCGGAGCGCAAATAAAAACCTCTCACTCCACCCCTAGAGAGCATGACATTATATTTGTGCACGAAGTTGGCCACATCTTTACAGCTTTCCACAACGAAAAAAAATACAAGGGCAGGTTTACTTTTATGTATCCTACCATAGAACAATCTACTGCCTTTGCTTTTGATCCTCTCAACAAAGCTTGGCTACAAAAAGTAGGACCCTACTTTGACTTTGAGAAAAAGTTTGATGGCATTCCATTACACTTAAAACGCCTTTATTATAGCTATGAAAAAATGGGGCACATGGAGCCTACGGAAAATGGCTCGAGTCTGGCGGGATACTATATTAAAAAACTCAATTCAAACTTACTTGCAAGATCAAAGGACAATATAAGAGATCTGGAATTCTCTCCGCTCTCCCATGACCTGAGAAATATCTGCAAAAGTTTAGAGTTTGTGGGCCACTCTCCTATGATTGAACTTCATAGAAAGACTCTAAACAATTACATAAACATCATTCAGTCTTACATGATTCGTGTAAGAGATCACCTTGCCTATTCCAAAAAACCAAAGGAAGGGTACGCTGAGGAGATAAAAGAAGCTCGATACTATGTAGACCATCTCTTTTCACCTTTTTTGATCCGCCAAAATATTGAACTCATTGGTCTGCTTTCAGAAATTTTTCAGCAGCCTCTTCGCGAAGACTACCTCCGATTGGAAAACTACTACACCTACCAAGCAAAAAGCCAAATTCAATCCATTGAAGAAAGCATCCCCATGCTTCAAAATGATCCACTGACACCAGAAGTATATATTGAATGTCTGCAGCTCAAAAAAGGCTATTATCAGTTCGGCTTGGGTCAAATCACCTTTCGTGAATTTTATGACTGGCTCGACGCCTTTCAAAGTTTCATCATGGACAACTAAGGTATAACATTTTGTTTTTATTTGATTTTTCATTTTTTTTTGCAAATTAGACTGTAAAAATTCACGAATTTGTGATTTATGTTATCCATATTTTAGAACAAACTACTTAGGGTTTGGTGAGTGTAAAAGCCAAACAAAATGAGAACAAAGAAATGGAAATGTTCCAGGCTGTAGTAAAAGGAAAAGTTCAGGGAGTCTCCTATCGTTGGTCGGCAGAACAGCTTGCTGACTCACTCCATATTCGTGGCTGGGTTCAAAATCAGCCAGATGGCTCCGTCTCTATATATGCGACGGGTCACCGAGAGAATGTAGAAGATTTTTTTCAGTGGATCAAGAAAGGACCTCCCGCATCAGAAGTCAGATCAGTGGATATACAATGGGGAAAAACAACAGAGGAGAAATTCAGTGAATTTTCAATCCTCAGCTAAGCGCCCCTTTCAACATGCGATCGAGCTTCTAAGAAAGGGATCACAATGCTTTCAAAGCTCTTACTCAACGTTACACCTCAGGAAGTGCGAGTTGCGCTCCTTGAAGACAAAAAATTAACCGAACTCTACTGTCAAAGACAAATTGACCGTAGCATTGTCGGAAACATCTATATGGGAAAAGTCTCCCGCGTGCTTCCGGGAATGCAAGCGGCCTTTGTAGATATTGGTTTGGAACGAGCTGCTTTTCTCTACGTAACTGACTTTTTGGATGAGTACAGCGACTCCTTTGACGAGCGAGACGTAGCCGACCACAAAAGAAGAAATCGAAAACAGCCTAAAATTCAGGATTTGGTCAAAGAGGGACAGGAAATCATGGTCCAAATTGCCAAGGATCCCATTGGTACCAAAGGTGCTCGCGTCACCTCTCATATTTCCCTACCCGGAAGACACCTCGTATATATGCCTACGGTGACACATACAGGCGTGTCTCGAAAAATTGAGGATGAAGACGAAAGAAAAAGACTCCGCGCCATTGTCATGGATACGCAGACTTTAGATGGAGGCTATATCATAAGGACCGCCGCAGGTGACCAACCGGCCAACAACATCATTTTTGATGTCAAACTCCTAGAGAGCCAGTGGAAAAAAATTCTTTTGGCGAGAAAAACCGTGAAAGCTCCCTACCTCATGCATGAAGACCTGAGCCTCATGCTGCGTTCGGTTCGAGATTTTTTTACCGATGACATCGACGAGCTCATCGTCGATAGCAAAGATGCACACAGAGAAATCAAGCAATACGCTACCCGATACCTTCCTAAAAAAAGCCGGAAAATTACTTTATATGATGATCGAGAGCTCTTGTTTGATCAGTACAACATCGAAAACCAAATCGAGCGTGCACTCGGGAAAAGAATTTGGCTCAAATCTGGAGGTTATCTGATTGTAGACCAAGCAGAAGCGCTAACCGCCATTGATGTAAATACAGGACGTTTTGTGGGTTCAAAGAGCTTGGAAGAGACCATTCTCCAAACCAACCTAGAGGCCGCAAAAGAAATCGTAGCTCAAATTCGATTGCGAAACATCGGGGGCCTGATCATTCTTGATTTTATCGATATGGAAAAGCGTTCCAATCGAAGTAAAATTTTTAAGGCTCTGGAAAAAGAACTCGAAGCTGATAAAGCCAAAACCAATGTTTTGAAAATTTCGGACCTGGGCCTCATTGAAATGACTCGCAAGAGAACCCGGGAAAACCTCTCTCAGCAACTATGTCAGCCCTGTGGATATTGTGGAGGCAAAGGATTTCACCGCTCTCCTCGAACCACTTCCAATGAGATTCTACGTCAGTTACAAAAGATTGATACGCAGCAGTCTCACCACAACATAGAAATAGTAGCTCACAGCTCTGTGGCTGCTATCATCAAAAATGAAGAGATGAGCTCGCTCAACCAATTTGAGCGTGAAACCGGTCGGCGTGTCATGGTCAGAGAAAACCCAGACTATCACCCCGAAAAATATCAAATCAATCTGACAGGACAGGGTTCAAGTACAGCTGTATTCAAATCAGCTCATTTTTCTGATGAGGAAGAAGAATAAACCGTAAGACAGCTACTCCGTACAGCTGGCCGTTGCAAGCCCTGGACAACAAGCAAAGGGACGAGTCCCAGAGCAAACTGTAGGCTGATTGACTCCAAAACAAATGGTCACGGTATTGTCTGATCCGGCTGCAAGGTTGATCGGACAGTCCGAAACGCCCAGATGGGTTGTGTTTCCTCCGCTGTCTAGGGCTCTCATTTGGACCCTATAGAAGGTACCACTAGAAAACAGTGAGGTATCGATATCATACTGATCTGAAGTTGGGCTGCTTCCAGCAGCTGAAGAGAGGCTTGGAACCGAAATACTTTGATCCAAAAGCACATCATTGATGCTAACAGGATTGTCTTTTAAAGGGTCAAAAACAAAATAAATCCCACGCGACAAACCTTGATCAAAAGAGCTTTGCAAGGCAATCAGAGGGTTGCTATTTTGATTGCTGGCAAGTTCCACGCGAAGCTCAATTGTATTGCCCTTCCCACAAGATAAGGGAAAGAGAAACATGGCCCCCAATGCAAAAAAGGAAAAGAGTCTTTGAAGATCAAAGACTTTCATTACTGGAGTCCAATCGATAAGGTTTGGTTGGCATTGCTGTTTGTATAGGTCGTCTGCCCTTGATACAGGACAGTAGAAGAAGCATTCCTAAGCTTGACAGTGAGTTGGTACCGAAACCCAATGGGCAAAGGACCAAGCTCAATATTTCCAGATTGACTCACATCAATGCCACATTGGGCTGGATAGCTTGCTCCACACCCAATCGGATAAGAGAAAAAATCAGCTTGATTGTTGTCATCTTGATCCAAAATAATTCCATCAACTTCCAAGCTTTGGATTTCAAAGACCATGTCTACAACATCGGAGTCAGAAAAAGGCGCGAGGTTTGAAAAAACGATTGAGGTGACCGGGCTCTGCTTCGAACCACAGCCCATACCCGCAAAAAGAAAAAGCATGGGGAAAAGACTCCAGACTTTTTGTAGACAACTCTTCATGGGCAAACCGCCGGAAGCTCATTCAAACAGGATGGGTCTGAAGCCGTCATAGAAATACTCGCACTTTGACCATCTGTATTGTTCATCGATACAGAACCACTTGCCTGTACGGCCTTCGACGAATCCAGAGCACATGCAATCACCTCAATTGAGCTCCCCTGTCCAAAATCAGAAAATTTCAGTTCTGGTAAAAAATCATTTTGGCTTTTGGAAAAACCACAGACAGTGTCTTTGATACATACCTGCGCCTGTGGACACGGATCCTGAGAAGTGGCACAAGAAACGCAGGTCGAAGGATATAAGACTTTGGTGGACCCACCTGTTGGCGATACCACAAAAATAAACTCTTCAATCAGAGATGAATTCACACCAGAGTCCAGACTCAAACTCAAGTCCAATTGACCCGACTTCCCACCACAGGACAGCATAAAAAACGCAAAAACCACAAAAATGAACTTTCTCACCTGTCTATTCTACCTTATACTGCGAGCTAAGCTCAAGATATGACTCAAAAAATCCCCCCTACATTGTATGTGATAGCCACGCCCATCGGAAACCTATCGGACTCTAGCTTCAGAATGCTCGAAGTCCTCAAAAACATTGAACATATCTTCTGTGAGGATACAAGACATAGCCAGAAGCTTCTGAGCCACTTTGACCTCAAAGGCAAAACCCTATACCGCTGTGATCAAATTCAAGAAAAACAAATCAGCTCCAAAGCGATAGACCTCCTATCTCAAGGCCAAGACATTGCCTATCTATCCGATGCGGGCACCCCTTCTGTCTCAGACCCGGGCACATATCTCGTCAATGCCTGCCATCTTCAAGGCTTTCAGGTCCTGGGAGTTCCGGGCCCTAGCGCTGTGAGTCTAGCTCTTTCGATCGCAGGATTTTGGGCCGTTCCATTTACATTTCACGGCTTTTTAGATCGAAAAAAAACCAAAAGTGTAAAACAAATCATTCAAATTTTGCAGCAAGACCATACGCAGGTCCTTTTTGAATCGCCCTACCGAATTGTGAGTACCGTAGAGATGATTGCAAAACATGCGCCTTCTAGAGAACTTTTTATAGCTCGAGAACTCACAAAAAAATTTGAGCAATCTTATCGAGGAAATGCCCAAAATGTTTTGGACATGGTATCTTCAAAAGCGCCCAAAGGAGAGTATACCCTGGTAATTTCTGAGATACAGGAGAGAAAAAACCTATGAATGAAAAAATCGCATCGATTCTGGCCTTAGCCTTTTTACTGGGCTTTTCTATCTACAATTTGATTGTAGGCATCTTGCAAGTCAAAAAGAAAAAAGATCGAAGCATGTGGAGTTGGATCCGGATGTCTGCAGGACTTGTGATTTTGCTCTTGACCAGTGTGTTCTATGTCAACATCATTTTGAGAAAAAACTTTTAAGAAGTCTTGAGTCCTAAATCTCAACATATAGGTCTCATTGCTCCCTATATTGCTCTTCTCTTATTTGCACTACTATTTCACGAAAAAGTACAGAGCTATATCTCTCTTCCAGAGTCTACTATTTTTCGCATTCTCAACTCACCTCAAACATTCTTTTTGATTTTTTCTCTCATCCTCATTTGGATAAAAAAAATATCACCAAGTGCATTTGGTCTTGGAAAGGTACAAGCAAGAATCTTTCTACCGCCTCTATGGATAGGCCTTCTTCCGATACTTTTGGTCATTGGATTTACGTATATATGCGAAGGATTTACTTTCACATGGCTTCCAAAAACCTTACGAGAATCTTTGAGAATGATACAAAACTTGCCAATTTCAGAGCTATGTCTCTTGCTTCTTCTTGCGCCCATTGCAGAGGAATTTTTTTTTAGAGGAGTGCTACTTCGAGCCTTTGCAGAAAAGAAATCTTGGCGATGGGCTTCTTTGATTTCATCCATTGTCTTTGCCCTCACACATAGCGATCTATGGATGGGACCTTTTGCGCTTGGGATGGTCAATGCCTATCTGTTACAACGAACACAGTCTCTGTATCCTCTAATGCTGCTTCACTTTCTTGTGAACTGCTGGGGAATTTTGGCGATGAACCTTCCGAACAAAAGCCTGCATTGGATTGAAATGCTTTTTAGATGATTGAAATGATCTATCTATCTTAAGATCTAAAGCTCCATAAGAACTTTCGAAGCAATCCAACAAACATCATGAGCAACAAGATCGAAAGAAGTCCAAAGCTTTTATCTTGATGAGCAGCCGAGCTCTGATGGCCGCTTTGAACAATTCGGCAACCTGAACCAAAAATACCGTAGTCCTCGAGATCACAAAGATCTCCCGCACCATCATTGTCAGCATCTGCTTGGTCAGGGTTTTGATCTATATGGCAATTGTCCATTGCATCCATAATCCCATCAGAATCACTATCATCGCACACATCGCCCTTGCTATTATTATTCCAGTCATTTTGGTTGGCATTGACATCTGAAGGACAGTTATCTACCAAGTCAATGACGCCATCACCATCGGAGTCTAAGTCCTGAAAATCTGGAATACAGTCGCCATCCGTATCCACAGGTTTCGTGGAGAGCAATGAATCGCCCGCTTCAACAGAATCTGGAATCCCATCACCGTCGGAATCGCTATCTAAGTGATCGGGAATCGTATCATTGTCTGTATCTACGGTGGCTCCCGCAAAGTGCTCCTCGACATCATAGATTCCATCACCATCGGTATCTGTCAGCCAATTTGACACGGTCATTGCAGGATCTGTCACAAGTGGATCCGTCCCCGCCAAATACTCCTGGCGAATGCTGAGTAAATCCGAATCGGTATCCAAGGACATATCCCCCGCCACATTGGGATGCAGCGCCAAGCTATCTTTTCCAGCATTTCCATCAGCATCCAAGGCCAAGGTTCCATCTGAGTAGTAGAGCTCAAAGCCATCAGGGACGCAGTCCGCATCACTTTGTTGATTTCCACCAGTCAGGGTTACAGATGCAGGACCCGATTCCGTATATCCACCCAAAATACTAGAATACCGTACAGAAATCGCCACATCCTTATTCGAATAGGGAATGGGGGGATTTTGAAGATCTCCTAATGTAATCCGAAGATCTCCATTGAAAATGCCTAGATTGATTCCAACAAAGTCAATTGTTATGGTCTTTGAGGAATTATCCTTAGCAATCACTGTAGCAGCCAAAGGAATGGTCACACCTCCAACCTGCTCGATCAAAATGTCATCTCCAACAGAGGTGCTCAAATTGGCCAGATCTACACCAAAAGTAGTCCCTGTTCCCAAGGCGCTCAAGTCAATGGAAATTTGATCTAGATCCGTCAACAGTGTTGTTTCTACCGGAACGGTAAAAACCCAACTCGAACCCACAGTTGGCCCTGTTTCATCGTTCCCATTCAAACCAATTCCACTTGGACTCAAGACGGCAGTCGCAGTAAAATCTTGGGCATACGCCATAGACAAAGCACAACACAATCCCATCCCGAAAGATGCCAGCCATTTCAAACGTGTTCTCATCATATACTACCTCCATCAGAGTTTTGGTTTGAATCGTTTTTTTTCTCGTCCTTTGATTCGTGACGAGAGGAAGAAGACTTCTTTTGCATGATGGACCATTCAGTCTCGAGAATGACAAACTCGACTCTACGATTGTTGGCCCGTCCACTGGCAGTTTCATTACTATCTATCGGCGAAACCTCTCCGAAACCTACAGCTGTCATTCTTTGTTCCTCTACTCCTTCAGCAATGAGTGCTCTTCTTACAGAATCTGCCCTTCGCTGAGAAAGATCTAAGTTTGCAGCCTCTCCTCCCTGGCTATCGGTATGACCCTCAATTCGAATCTTAAGAATCGCAGGCGTCAAACGCATTTTCTGTCCCAAGGCTTTGATCGTAGGTATGGATTTGTCCAAAATCTGGTCCTTAGCAGAGGCAAAGTAAATTTTTTCCTTGGTCTGAATCTTTCCATGCTTAATGAACACCAAAGGCTGCGTCGGCGCAGGGGCTTCCGGAAGTTCTTGCACTGGCGCCTGCTCTTCAGGCTGAAAATTGCGTTCATCAGGCAAACGCAAATTTCTCTTTACTGGATGTTGCAATGATAACATTAGAACTCCTCTATGCTCTGGCGCTCCTACTCCAGATACCACGCCTTTTCCGTAAGATGCTAACACTGTGATTCGTGGATCTAACTCATAGCGAAGACCCAAAGTCCCCTCAAGGGGCATATTGGATTTATGAAACGCGCTGATTTCTGTGATGAAGTGAGCAAAGGCGCCAAGGCCTTCAATAGGGGTATTGTAACTCATTCCAAGAGAAAAACGAAGCCCTGATTTTATCTGAAAATTCAAAGCACTATCTGACAAACGGACTCTACCCCCTACGTTTCCGATCAAAGAAAAGCGGCCCCTGCGATACTGCGTCATAAGCTGAGGAATGAACCCAAACTTACTTTCTCCGGTATAATTGACTTCCGCAGTAGGAATCTCACTGGTAAGAGAGGCTCCCACATTAAAACCCTGCTCTTCGACCGGTCCAAATGGCCTTCTCAAAGTGATGCGTATATCACCCAAGCCTGTTTCCTGGGTTGCGGGAATGGTATTGGTCGAAGGCTGTTCTCCGGATTGGTAATGAGTCATCGGAATCGCAAACCCCACTTCAAACCAACGAAAGCCTAAAGCCATGGAAAGCTCAGAAAAAGCCCGATGTCTCACAATGTCTGCTTCAGTATTGAGTGTTTGATTGATCAAATTGACTGGCTTGTAACTATAAATCCCCGCGTATCCGAGAGAAAACTGACCGGGCTCTAAGTATTCATCGTTTTCAATGCCTAGAACTTCCGTGATTCCTGGAGAAAACTGACGATAGGTTTCTGCATTGAACTCCTGACTTTGAAGCTTATGAGGAAAGAAGAAAAACAATAGATGTGTGGCAAAGAAAAATATGCGAAGTCTCATAGTGGGTAGCCAAAATGTTAGCCACCCACCAAAACTTTTGCAAATTTTTACTACAAAATCTCGAAAAAAACCGAGTGCTTAACAGCGCTTGAGAAACTCAACCAAAGTCATGGTCGAAAAACCCGTTCCGCCTCTAGGACAAATTGGAAGTTCTTTCTCTGTATCGCTTGGACCCGCGATATCCAAATGAGCCCACTTGGTTTTTTCAACAAACTCCTTGAGAAAAAGGGCTGCCGTAATGGTTCCAGCATTTCTTCCTCCAATGTTGCGAAGATCCGCAATGGGACTTTTGAGAAGCTTTTTGTAGTTCTCTTCCAAAGGGAGAGGCCAAATTTTTTCTCCTCGAAGCTTTGAACTTTCTAGGATCATTTGCTTGGTTTCTTCGTCTGATGAAAGAACCGCTGCGATTTCATCTCCGAGCGCAATCAAACATGCACCGGTAAGCGTCGCTACATCCACAATGCGATCAACGCCCAAATCTTCGGCGTAGCAAAGCGCATCAGCTAGAATCAAGCGTCCCTCAGCGTCGGTATTTTCGATCTCAACCGTCTTGCCATTTTTCGCAGCCACAACATCCCCGGGTCTCGTCGCGTTTCCTGCCACTGCATTTTCAACCACCGGCGTGACAACATGAACATGAACCGGAAGCTCTAAGGCGGCCGCAGCCAATATTGTGGAAACCACACAGCCAGAACCAGACATATCCATTTTCATTCCCATCATCGACGCGGAAGGCTTGAGTGAAAGTCCGCCAGTATCATACATGACACCCTTACCTACCAGAGCAATCTTGGCTTTGGCTGGAGCTTTCGGCTTGTATTCCAAATGAATCAATCGAGGTCGCTCTACGCTGGCCTTACCCACCGCCATGATCAAATTCATTCCTCTTTTGATCAACTCATCTTCGTGCATAACAGTGCAATTCAAACCTGCTTTTGCAGCCAGGGCTTCAACTTCTTCCGTATAACGATCAGGTCCCAATTCGTTTGTAGGTTGATTGGACCAATCTCTTGCAACAAACACGCAGTCTACAGTTTTGGTAATTTCATTGAGCCTCTCTGACAATGAGCCCACTTGATCTTCTGCATCCAAGTAAAATGAAATCTTTTTCAGACTCTGCTTAAGTTTTTCTTCTTTTTGGTAGTTCGTAAAACGATAAGAAGCGAGAAGAGCCCCTTCGATCCCTGCATCAAAATCCTTTGCATAACATGCATTGTCAGGAAGCAAGTACGCCAAGCTTTCAAAGCCTCTTGCGCTTGCCATTTTGCAAGCTTCACCAAAACTATTTCTCACACTGTCACGGCTGATTTCGCTTTCTGCGCCCAACTGGAGAAGCAGAAAAAAAGAGGCCTGATCTTCTCCCTGACCCTTGACCCAGCTTGCTCTTTCCCGATCTTGAGCAAAAAAATCGCAATTCATTACATCTTCCAAAGCCGTCTTGGTCTGAGCTCCAATGGCAAAACCAGACAAATCTTTGCTATCCTTTGTAAGCGGAATGACTACCGCTTGATATTGAGGGCCATACGACTGACTAGAAGAAACACTTGAAACAATCGATTGAAGTTGTGAATACATAGTACAAAAAGTCCTTTCATAAACATCTTAATAAATTCAAAGAGTTACACAAAAAATCTGAGAGAAAAAATTTTATTTACTCATTGCGTTGGGCCCTTAGTTTGTTATAATCCTTTTAGCGTATGGATCAAACGACACATATGATGGGACATTCTAATTCTAAAAGAAGAGCTCGATCCCCCCATGTGATTCAAGTGCTAGTTGTACTGCTTTTGCTTGCAAACTGCAATGAAAATGGCCCAAGCCAAGATGCGAGCCTCAAAGAAAAACCCAATCCCATCGAACTGAGTCGCAGCCCTGAGAATCAGACTGATCCTAGACCTGCCCCCAAAGCGAAGGATATTTTATTGGACCAAAAGCTTCCAGCCCTACTGTCTTCAGGGAGTCTGGCATACCTCAAATTCGAAAAACAAATTGGAGGACTCATGGCAAGCTTTGAAGAAGGTCCACAAGTCACCAAGAAACATCTGGGCACAAAAATTCCCGTCAATCAGAAGCAGCATGACTCACATCAACTACACCTAGATGATTTCTCTCAAATTGCAATTTCCGGGAAACTTACCCAAGTGCTTCGCTCGGAAACGTCTAGCTGTTCTGATACAGAACTAGGAGGAAGCTGCAGTCCCAATGTTGTGTTGGAAGATGTATTGGTTTTGAATACGCATCCATCAGAGTTAGGTAGCCTCGAAGAAATTCAGACCGACAAAATCTATGAGCTTTTACAAGATCAGAAAAAAGCATATCTCCTGCATAATGAATCAAATGTATATTCCTTTGCATCGGCAACGATACATGAACTTAAAGTCAATGAAGAAAACGAAGTCTTGAGCATCGAAATCGCTTCACAAACCTATGAGTTTGAAAAAGGTGACACAGGCAATTGGGTTCAATCTATAGAGAATGCTAGTCCTACAAAACTCATGCTAAAAAATATTGGACCTGCCGAGAAAAAGCATTTGATTCTTTCAATCATCGAAACTGGCAGTGAAAAACACCTACTTGATGTATTGCTTGTAGATCCAAGTTTTTTCAATGCCTTTACAAAAGACCCCTTGATCACTCTATAAGGGATAAAAATAAAATGTTATTTTTGCCGAAAAACAACAGAGATCGGTAAACCTCTAAGAGAAAAGATTTCGTGGAGAGCGTTCTTCCAATATTTTCGAAATGATGAATTGACGTGCTGAGGTTTATTGCATTTGATCTTAAAAATAGGTGCTTGTTGATCTCTTCGAATGACACTGAGTCTCTTAATCTCAATTTTATTGCCTGCAAAACCACCATCATGGTGTTTGGAAATCATTTGATATGCATCTTTGAGTTCGTCCTCAGAGTACTCTTTGTTCATCAAAGCCACAATCAATCTAGCTTGAGCAAATAAATGTTTCAAACCTTTTCCCGTTTTGGCTGAGCCAAAGTATAGATCTGCAATTTGCAAAAATGGAAACTCTGCATGGACGTCTTTTCGAAAATTTTCTCTTACTTTTGTGCCATCTCCAGAAACCAAATCCCATTTGTTCACAAAGATGGAAAACCCTTTGCCTCGATCTACAATAAGTTTAGCAATTTTTGCATCTTGAGTTGTGAGTCTTTCATGAGGGTCTATAACAAGAATGACAACATCTGTTTTTTCAATGGATTCAATGCTACGCTTGACTGAATAATACTCTATGTCCTCCTGAACCTTTCGCTTGGTTCTCATTCCAGCTGTATCCACAAAAACATACTCTTGATCCTGAAAACAAACTTGAACATCGACAGCATCACGAGTGGTCCCCGCAACATCAGAAACAGCAAGTCTCTCTTCATGGATCAAATGATTGATGATCGAAGATTTCCCCACATTGGGCCTTCCTACCAGAGCAACACGAATGGCTGGACGATCCATTGATGTCTCCATTTTATTTTCTTCTGGTCTTTGAGGTAGCAGTTCCAAAAGCTTCTCCTCAAGATCAAACATCCCCGCATTATGCTCAGCCGAGATCATCACCATGTGATGAAAACCAAAACGATATAGCTCGTTTAATCGAGGCCTCTTGGATCCTGGGTCCATTTTGTTGGCCACCAGCAAAATGGGCTTGTTCTGTTTTCTTGCAAACTCCGCAGCCTCCTCATCAAGAGCATCAATTCCCGAAAGTGAATCAAAAACCAAGAGAAGAACATCACAATCATCAATCGCTTTTTTGACTTGTTCATTGATTTGATCTTGAACCTGAGAAAATCCAGAGCTACCCAATCCACCCGTATCCACTAAGGCAATGGACTTCCCTCCCATTTCGATCGGATATACATTCCGATCTCTTGTCACACCAGGCTGATCGTGCACGATGGCTTTGCGTTTTCCTATCAAGCGATTAAAAAGCGTCGATTTTCCAACATTGGGTTTACCTACAATGGCCACGGTATAACTCACGAAATCATTCCTTTTCTTGCCATTCCCAATGCGATCTTGGCACAAGACTGCTCAGATTCTTTTTTGGAACTTCCCTTTGCTCGCGCATATTCTTTGCCTCGAATCTTGACGCAAATTTCAAACACTTTGTCATGATCAGGTCCATCTTCTGATAACACGATGTACTCCGGAATGGTTTTCATATTTCTTTGAGCCCATTCTTGAAACCTAGTTTTGTGATCGTGTTTTTTTACCCGAACATCTGCACATTCAATGCGATCTCCCATCGTGTATAAAACAAACTTGCGAGAAAGCTCCAAACCATTTTCCAAATAAAGTGCTGCCAATACAGCTTCGTATGTATCAGATAAAATCGAAGGCTTTTCCTTACCTCCAGTAGAAGCCTCGCCTTTTCCCAAAAGCACATATTCTCCCAAATCGATTTTTTGAGCACATTCAGCCAAACTTTTTTCGTTGACCAAGGCGGATCGATACTTTGAAAGTTTTCCTTCTCGGTGATCCGGAAATTTTTCATATAGTTTTTCACTGATGATAATCCCCAACACCGCATCTCCTAAAAACTCTAAACGCTCATTGTTTGTCGTTTGATGTGCGGGGTTTTCATTGACATACGAACTATGCATCAAAGCATTCTCCAATAGGCCTTCAGAAAGAATAGTAACTTGTAACACTCTCTCTAAGTACGAAACGAAACTACGAGCTCGAAGTTTCACAATACTTCTCCTATGATGTGCATTGAATCAGAAGCTTCATTTTGTATTGAAACAAATTTTACCTCAAGCTCCCTCTCCATCAAGCGATCATTACCTTTTGCTTTCACAACCGCATAGTGTTCAGATCTTCCAATGAGAAGTCCGTCATGATCTTTTCTTTTCTCAAACAACACCTTGTGCGATCGACCCAACAAACTTTGTAAAAACACTTTTTGTTTTTGAGCAGATAGATCTCGAAGAATGTTCACGCGTCTTTTCTTCTCTTGAGGTGCGACGTCATCTTTAAATTGTACGGACTTTGTCCCTGGTCTTTCTGAATAAGGAAAAACATGAAGGTAAGTAAAAGGAAGCTGCTCAATCATGCTTCGCGTTTGCTCAAAGTCATCTACACTCTCACCAGGAAATCCAACAATAACGTCGCTCCCTAAGCCCATAAAAGATCGGGACCTTGCAAGCCGGGAAATTTTTTGGTGATAAGAGCTGGCTTTGTATTTTCGATTCATGCGCTTTAAAATAAAGTCACTTCCACTTTGCATGGGAACATGAAAATGAGGCCGAATTCGATCTTCTTGTTGCACAAGCGCAACCAAATCTGGAGTGATCCCACTCGGCTCGATCGAACTGATGCGAAGTCGAATATCCTTGTCCAAACTCAAAAAAGCTTTCAAAGCATCGGAGAGCCTAAGTCTCGGATCTAAGTCTCTTCCATAAGCTCCAATATGTGTACCCGTAGTGACAATTTCCACGTGCCCCTGAGAAATAAAATGCTGCACTTGAGGAAGGAGCTCGGAAAGTGGAATGGATTTCGATCTCCCACGAATGTAAGGAAGAATACAAAATGAGCAATAAGCATTGCAACCATCCTGAAGCTTAATGTTGGCGCGCGTTCTTTTGGAATCAGCCAAAACAGGCATGGGATTTTGATGTTCTACATCTTCCCAACCAACAATCTGAGGAAGGCTCGATTGTTTGACAATGGGGACGACACGGTGAACCTGTGTCATGTTTTGGTATTTTTCAGCTTCATGAACGACGGAGCAGCCTGTAACCACAATCTTGCTCGAAGGGTGTTTTCGCGAAAGCTTACGAATCAAAGATCTCGCCTGTCGATCTGCAGCTTGCGTTACCGTGCAAGTATTAACCACAATGGTTTCCGGTGACACTCCCGAATCCACAGGTACATCGTAACCTCCGACAGATCTTAGGCTCCCTTCCATGTGCATGGAATCGGCATAATTGACCTTGCAGCCAAAAGTATGCGTCTGAAAGCTTTTTGGCAAAATTTGCTCCTGTTTAGACATCAGAGGGCCCCTTTTATCGGGTTTATCAGGTCTTCGTCAAGGCCTTCGATGATCTCTAGACCTCCTTTAACTTCATACCCATCTTCTATTTCGAAAATCACCAATTCCTGATATGCCTACACATACCCAAAGGAGAATACATGAAATATTTCATCTCAGTCATCGCCCTTCTAGCTACGGTCATGGCAACTCAAATGGCCCAAGCCAATTTTTATCTTCACCCTAGAGCAGGGCTTACCATCTCAACGGGAGGAGACTCTAGATATACTCTTGGCATGACGGGTGGATATCGTTGGACCCCTTTCTTAAGCACAGAACTCAGTTATGCCAGGTTGTTTGGCAACTCATCCTCACCGGATGGAGACCTTATCGAAGCCGATGTGCGAGTGGGCTTTCCCCTCGGTCCACTGCATGGCTTTGCTTCGGGTGGTGTAGGGACCATTCATACGGTTTTACCTGGAGAGGACCTTTGGAAAAATTTTATTGATTTTGGCACAGGATTAGGCTTTTCGCTTGGACCCCTGGGACTTTCCGCGGGAGTTACTTATGCAATCGTAATTGACGGAGAAGATTTCGTTGGGCCCTATCTTTCTGCAGGTTTAAGTTTCTAAAAAAATTTCGTTTATGAGAGCACAGCGCATTGGCTATTTTGGTGGGAGTTTTAATCCCCTACACTTTGGGCATATTTTTGCTGCCAGTTATGCCCTTTTGAAATTTCCTTTGGATCAAATCTGGATCGTTCCCTCGTATCAACATCCGTGGGGCAAGAAACTGGTCTCTTTCGAGCATCGATACAATATGTGTCAGGAAGCTTTTTCAGGGTTAGGTTCGTCATTTCAAGTCAGCAATTGGGAACAGTCGGAAGATCTTGATGGGAAAACCATCCACAGCTTGGAAAAGGCCTCGCAGCAACATCCAAAATCTCATTTTTCACTGATTATGGGCTCAGACTTAGTACATGAAAGCAGCTCGTGGCACCGCTTTTCAGATCTCAAAAAGCAATTTCCCATATACATTGTACCTCGAACACAAGACCTCAACCCAGAGCATTTTACGATTCCAGATATTTCTAGCTCAGCACTACGGCAATCCATTTCTCAACAGAAGGACAAAAGCTGGACTGCGCAAGTACCTTTATCTGTCCAAGAGTACATTGAAGCTCATCAACTCTATCAAGCCTGAGAGCGAATCCAGCCTCCGCCAACTACGCGACTTCCCTCATAAAAAACAGCCGCCTGCCCAGGAGAAATTGACTCCTGAGGATCCACAAACCGTGCCTGAACGAACTCTTCATCGGAGTCATTTTGGTAGTCTACAATATCTATATCCGCAGGAGCAAAGCGGCTTCGAATTTTGGCGCTCAGTCTTTTGCCAGGTTCTGGCTTGTCCAGGGTCCACCTTAAGTCTCGTACCGAGAAATCCTTCTTTCTAAGATCTGATTTATGTCCTACAGTAAGGTCACCATTTTTTTCTATCGATAAAACATACATGGGAAGAGTCGTTTTCAAAGACAATCCTTTGCGCTGGCCAACAGTATATCGATGCACACCCTCATGATCGCCTATGACTTCTCCATCTGTGTTTTTGATCTTTCCTTGCCGAATCTGCTTCGACTGCACGCGCTTTTCTACGAACTGTGAGTAATCATCTGGAACAAAACAAATTTCCTGGCTGTCTGGCTTTTGTGCAATATTCAACCCCGCCTGCTCAGCAAGAACTCTTACCTGAGGTTTATGAAGCTCTCCCAGAGGAAACAAAACCTTCGACATTTCTTCTTGGCTCAGACCAAAGAGAAAATAAGATTGATCTCTCTCCTGATCGACCGCCTGGTGAAGTTCATACTGCTTGTAGGAGTTTTGAACAATTCGTGCATAGTGCCCCGTAGCCAAATATTGCGCTCCAAGCTCTTGCGCCCTTTGAAGTAAAATTTTGAATTTGATGTCTTGGTTACAACGCACACAGGGGTTTGGAGTTTCTCCATCAATATAGCTTTGAACAAATCGATCCACGACATCTTGTTCAAAGGTTTTTTCAAAATCGGTAACATAATAAGGAATATCTAAATGATCTGCCACCCTTCTAGCATCATAGAGATCTTCAGGAGTGCAGCAGCCATGCTTGGCCTCCTTTTCGTAGGTCCAGAGTCTCATAGACACGCCAATGACTTCGTGCCCTTGTTTTTTAAGCAAATATGCGACAACAGAGCTGTCCACCCCACCGCTCATGGCTACCACAATCCGATGTTTTTTTGTTGGATGTTTCATTGCGAATTCTACCTACAACAAAAAGCCCAGCTTGCACAAGTCTCTTCTCCCTAAAGTGGGACCCACGTCCATTTTTTTCAATTATAACTTTGACAAATAAAATAACACGATGCATTATTTAAATCCTTGATGAGCCTCTCTATGAAGGCAAAAAATCCGCATTTTTCACAAAAAATTCGAGATCTTAGCAAAACACAAGTGATCTCCAGAGCTCAAAAAAGGCTTGTAAGTATCTTTTTTGACGCAATTGTAAAAAAATATTTTTTCTAAAAACATCCTTATACTGTAATAATATTAAATAGTTATACAAATGAAAGGCTCTTGACAGTCTAAAGCCAACAGTGGTACCTATAGAAATAGAAAAGTGGCTTTGCCATTTTTTCTCCTTCTCGCCAGTGACCTCCTTCCTACAATCCGATTCTGGTCACTGGCGATTTTTTATGCTGTAGATGTTGAGGTTCGATCTCGTAAGAGTTGCTCGGGCCCAATGTCAATTTGTCTTCGACCTTCACCCAATGCAGAAATTGCAACCGTAAAAGCGTTCTTAGATATCCAAGAAGGAAATTTTTGATACCACTCTACAAGCACAATCGATGTGTGAGAAAAACACTCATCCAATGCCAAATTCTCCAAAACCTCTTGTGACGGAATTCGATATAAATCCAAGTGCTCAATCTGTAATCGTCCTTGATACGTATGGCGATACATATACGTCGGACTGCTCACATGATAACCCTTTTGCAAATCGAAGGCTTCACAAAAGCCGGACACAAACTGCGTTTTTCCTGCACCTAAATCTCCAGACAAACCCACAACATCTCCAGCCCTTAGATTTTTTGCAAAATTCCTGGCGATGAGTTTCGTGTCTTCTACAGAATGACTCTCAAACATCATAAAAAATGCTATCCAATCTCTTTTTCAACAAGATCGGAAATTTCTTCCACCCAATGGCTTACCTGAGAGGCGTCGATGGCTTCTACCATCACTCTAATCTTATTTTCCGTGCCTGAATATCGCACGAGTACTCTGCCTTGATCCTTCAAAGTTTCTTCGGCTTTTTCAATCAAGCTTTGCAAACGACTCCACTCTTCCAAGGGTTTTCTTTCTTTCACAGATATGCTTCGCAACTGCTGAGGAAAGGTATGGAAACCAGCTTCAAGATCTGCTAGATTTTTTTCCTGCAAACATAAAATTTCCAACACCATCAGAGCAGACAAAATGCCGTCTCCACTTGTGCTTTTATCTAAAAACAGCAAATGGCCTGAAGGCTCTCCCCCGAGCAAAAAACCATTGTCTCTCATCGTCGAAGAGACGTATCGATCTCCCACAGATGACCTAAGAAAATGTAATCCCATTTTTTTGATTTCCAACTCCAAACCTAAATTGCTCATGACCGTCCCGACAACACCTGGACCTACTCGATCCGAATGCAAGAAGTGTTTTGCGTATAAAGCTAAGATTTGATCTCCATCCCAAAGCTTTCCTTTTGAGTCACAAAGAAGAACTCGATCCCCATCTCCATCAAATGAAACACCTATATCTGCCTGTTCATCCAAAACAGATTGAATCAACTTTTTGGGTTCGGTGGCCCCACATTGTTCATTGATATTGGTTCCGTCTGGCTCTGCACCTACGAGAATGACCTTTGCACCAAGTTCAGAAAATACAGTAGGTGCAACTTTATAGGTTGCTCCGTGGGCACAGTCCACAACCATTTTGATGCCATCTAGAGACAGTTTTTTAGGAAAATGATGTTTCAAATATGAAATGTATCTTCCTAGAGCATCTTGCAATCGATATGCTTTTCCTACATCCGATGCCTTTGGCAAGTACGACCGAAGATCCTGTTTACTATTGTACATCCTTGTAATTTCATGCTCCAACTCATCTGATAGTTTAAAACCATCTGATCCAAAAACCTTAATTCCATTGTCTTCAAAAGGATTGTGAGACGCCGAAATCATCATTCCAGCGTCTGCTCTCATACCTTCTGTTAAAAAGGCAATTCCAGGAGTTGGAATGGGTCCTACAAGCAAAACATCCGCACCCATGGAACAAAATCCTGAAGTCAATGCAGACTCAAACATATATCCTGATAGGCGAGTGTCCTTTCCAATCACAACTTTAGGCTTTTTATGATTTCTCTTTTTTCCAATCAATACACAAGCACAGGCCTGCGCAACCTCTAAAGTAATAGAAGCTGTCATAGGAGCTTTATTGGTCGTACCCCGAATTCCATCTGTACCGAACATTACATACTCCTTCGCTTAACACATGTTGGGCGTCGTCATTTCGGATCAAAAACGACTTTGACTTTTGTAGGTTCAATAGAAAGGTCTAAATCAGGAAACTCTTGATAAATCAAGGGCACCTCCATGGTCTTATGATTTTTTAATGCGAGTTCAAAAACCTGCGGATCCAAAGAAATGATAGGAATATTTTCTTCTAAAGACCGAACCAAACTTTCTCTCCCTCTCACCTTAAAAGTCACTGATTCAGGAACCAAGGAAAATACACTTTGACTCACTGGCTTTTGAATCGGAAGCGTAATGGTTTTGATCGTCTCATTCTCTAAAACCTTGACCACGACAACCACTTTCTTTTGCAAAATTTCTCCT
>JAGRAX010000030.1 GCA_020434365.1 Bdellovibrionales bacterium | reverse complement strand
CTGGGACCAAAGGCCGCGGCTTCACATATTCTTGGGCCAAGGCTTTTATATTGCTGAGCCGAAATTTTTTCGACCTGATCCCACCATAGTTGAGTAGAGTCATTTTTTCGAAGGACTATTTTTTGATTTGCAAATGTTCTATCTGAATTTGAATGTATATTATTGTCGTAGAGGCTTGTGCTCAAACCATATAGGTAGTGCTCCTTCCATTGAGCTTGAGATAAAATTTGTTCAAAGCATGCTTTCCTGATCCACTCAACTGGATCTTGTAGCATACAAAAAAGCAGCTTCATAACGCTCACACCTAAACGCGCATTGTATTCCAAAACTTTCCATGTCCCTTCATTCCAAATGGCCGTAACCTGGATGGGACCAATATATGAAACCTTTTCAAACCAAGGTCGCAGAGGTAACAAGAGATTTTTGGCCAGACCAAATTGATCTTTCGGATCTTGAATGGCAAGGGCTCCAAAAGGTTGACTCTGCATCAATCCTAGATTTCCATCTTGAGACCATTTGTACTCTTGATTGCTCACAAGACTTTGGATGTTTCCATGATCGACCATAGCAACATGTCCAAGCTCGAAAGTGCCGCAATATTCCTGAAGAAAAAAATCATCATTTTGATCTTGCGTATCAAGGTATTGAATGAGCTCGTCTGAATTCTTACAAACCTTTGCTTGTAAAGAACTGTTTGAAGGGCAATATAGATTTTTGATCACGAAATTTTTATTTTTCTTGCTCAAAAATTCCTTAGCTTGGATGGAAGACGAAAAAGAAGCCCAGAAGGGATGAGGAATATCATGAGCTTTGCATAAGTCCATGGCAAAAGACCGATTTTTTTCGATATGTAGACTCTCACCTAGAGGTGAAAATATTTTAATACCACGCAAAGAAAAGAAATCGGAGTCAAAGAATTCTAAATGATTCAAGCGGGTCGGTATAATCATGTTGATGTTTCTATGAAGCAAAAAAGACAAAAACTTCTGGGGCTGCATGAATAGTTCTGTACAGTCGGAAACATACACACGTTCATGATGCTCAATCAAAATCTCTTGAACAGCCTTTGCATGTGGGTTGGATCCCAAAACTAAAATACCAGAAATGTTTTTCATAGATTTATTTGTGAAAACTCACGAAGCTAACCTGTAAAGGTCTTGCATCGCACGTGAGAGATTTTCTTTGGAGAGTCCAAAAAATTCAATTCTGTTTTTGTGAATGATGGTTTTGCATGAGAGGATAGATTCGATCTTGGCAATTCGCATAAGAAAATCCTCCTGATCTAGATGATTTCGGTGCAACACTCTTAGGTCCCAATGAACTCGATCGACACAGTGATACAAAATCGCAAAGATTTTTTCTGACCCTGAAGCATGAGAAATATGCGTATGCTGCGTTTGAACAGCATTGCAAAGAATAAATTCAATTTCATACTCTCTAGCTTTTTCAAGAGCTGATTCATGAATCACACGTGAACCAAATTGTCCGTACATCAGAGCTTCATCATAACTAAGCTTTTCGAGAAATGCTGCCTCCGGAACATGTTTTCGATTCGCGATCGTAATGGCCCCGGGCTCTTTGATAAATGTGCATATTTTTTCATTGAATTGCTTGGCCAGCTCAACGGTAATGAGATCCGATCCATCAAATTCTAAACATGCGTAGTTTTGATTCGAATCAAGCCCCACAAAGCCTGGAACAATCACTACATCAAAATGTTCCAAGCTTTGATGAATTTTGTCCGTATCAAAGCTCGAAAATGTATAAGAAGCTTCCAAAGCTTCGAGTTTGGTTGGCGTTTGATTTTCAATTAGGGCGCAAGCACGCAAACCTTGATCTTGCAAGTAAGATGCTAACATCTTGCAGGAAAAAAATTCTCCATAAGGCAAGAGTATGGGTTCAAATTTTTCTGCGCTGACAAATAGACTCTGAGCGATGCCTCGAATTTTTCGACTGTGTCCGGAGAGCGCAGACAAGACCAAGATAATTTTTTCATCGTCTTTGCGTTTTTTTTCTAAAAAACCCTTGATCAAGGGAAGGTTTTGAGGCAAATCTTTGGCTCTTCCCAAAGCCGATTCCCCTACTTTTACAACATGAACCTTCATATCTGTACTCTATCTACAACAGCAAAACATTACATTTGATTTGGATTCGCGGGGACATGCGAAAGGCAAGCAGCCGAGATCCACGCTATGTAATCCCTTGAAATCTGTCAAGGAAGAAAGAAGGTTTGTGCCATGAGTAAGATAAAAATCATTGAAAGCTTGGGTGCCAAGGAGCTGTCATGCATGAAAGGCAGAGCTCTTTTTCAAAGTTTAGAATATTACGACGCTCTCATTCGCAGTAGGTCGATGTCATTGAGAAGTGGCTGGAAACCTTATTTTTTTTGTGTTGAGGATGGAGGCAAAACTACTGCGGTTCTTCCTGTCTTTGAAAGAACTCAAAGCAGTGATGAGTTTATTTACGATCAGTGTTTTGTAGAGAATTTTGAGCGTCGAACCAAGCAAAAATATTATCCTAAGGCCAGTCTCTGTATGCCATTTGTTCCTATCGAGGGCAGTAAAATCATTACGGATCAAGATGCGTATTTAAACAAAGAACACATACAAATCATGGAAGAGTGGTCCAAAGCACAGGGGCATTCTTCCTTTCATATTGCGCTGCCCAGCCATACTGAATATGACCTCCTAGATTTCATGGGATACATTTCTAGTGATCAATCCTTAGGATATTGGCACAATCGAAATTACGTAGACTTTGAGTCTTTTCTTTTATCCTTACGCTCTAAATACCGAGCGCAAATCAAAAAAGAAAGACTTCACATTCGTTTTAAGGGGTATCAACATTTTTTTCTACGTGGAGGTGAAATTCAAGGTCGTCATATTGACATGTTTTTTGATCTTTTTGAGGCGACTCATCATCGAAAGGGATGGAAGATGTCGCAGCTGCAACGAGAGTTCTTCCACCTGCTCGCTCAAAGCAGAGCCAAAGATATGCTACTCATTTTTTTGACTCAAAAAAATCAAACCGTAGCCGCAAGCTGCTGTTTTTTTCATGATGATTTGTTGTGTGGACGATTTTGGGGGAGCACTCATGATCTAGATTATGTTCACTTTGAAGTCATGTACTATTTGCCCATTGCCTATGCCATTGAGCATAGAGTTTCAAAAATGGAGATAGGTTTTATGAAGGTGCATAAGCTCATTCGAGGATTTGAGTCGAAAAGCGTAAGATCCTATCACCGCTCCTTGATACCCGAAGTGCCTCTGCATTACCCAGAGGCTTTGTCAGAATCTTTTGGAGACAAGCAGATTTTTTTATCTATCTAAGTTGCTTACAATATAGGTATTTTTCTTATGAAAAATTTCGATTGATTCATTGGGAAAAGTCAATTAGCTGACACATGTGGAAAAAATAAAAATCAAAGGAGCAACATCAATGAAGACAAAAAATATTTTCACTTTATGTAGTATAAGTATTTTCTTGTTTTTGAGTGTCCAATATGTACATGCTCAGAGTAAGGTAGAATTTAAAGAAACCTACCATCTTAGCAAGGCTATTGAGGAAACCAAATATAGCCAATTTGAAACTTATGAAAATGGACAGCTACGGGAAAGAGAAAAGAAAGTAGGCAGAGAAGCGAGTATTATAGGTGGTAAAGTTACGATCGTTTATGAGCTTCAATCTAATGGAAAAGCGGAAAAAACAAGCTTTTTCAAAGAAAATGCAGGAGAGAGATCTTATGATGATTTTGTTAGGGAAGAGAGTGATGAGGGGATTACTTTAACAAAAGAAATCAAAGATAAAGGCGACACAACAACCATTATATATTTTATTAAGTTTAATGGTACCTATCTATACAGCATGTACTCAAATTTTATCAATGTGAATCCAGGTGTAAACGCAACAGTATCAAAAGGCTACAAGGGGACATGGACCCAAGGATAGTTAAAATTCAAGCAGACCAAGGTTGTTTTTAGCAAATTCCAAGGTCAAAAGGGGTTTTATAGGAAATCCATTCGACATCTAAGCGTATAAGAAAAGTCATTTCCAAAAATCATAAAATAAAATCGATAAGTATAAAAAGTATGTTGGGGCCAAGAGTGGAAAATGGGAAAAAACTTCATCTCTGGAGTAGAATCCATCATATTGCCATATGTAGGGTAGCATAAGAGCTTTGACATAGTCTTGGCCTGCTTCTTGCGTTATAATAGAGCATATGCTTGGAAGGCAATGTAAAATTCAATATTTAGCTCTGTTTTGGGGCTTTGTAGGGGCATGTATTTTTGTCGGGAGCTGGAATCTTGCTCACGCAGACATTCCCACCGTTGTAACGACCAACCCTTGGACCACACAGACAGGTGGGCAGTACAATGTTCATGGGGCCTATGAGACTGGTGTGGGGGGCTGGAATCAGACGAATTATGACCCCAATTATGCGGCCATGTATCAAAATCCCATGAGCAATGGCAACAATATCTATCGACTCTATCAGGGTTTTACCGTTGCGCGCGACGCTTTTTGGCTCTTTACTTCGAACCAGGGCAGCCTAGGTCAGCGTTTGGGATATCTGGTAGCGGATCGAGCTACACAATATTATGATCGTAACCTCAAGCCTGTTGTTGATGCAAAAGTTGCCATGATTGAAGCCCAAGCCCAGCAAAGGGCCGCGCAGATGATGGGTATGGGGAATTGTCCTCAAGATGGATATCTCTTTGCTCAAAATCAACAGGGCATTGATGTTCGCGTATTGGGAGGTCAGATCCAAGGTTCAGCGGTTCCCAATCCCATTCCTACCCAAGCCTTCCAAAATCCCAGTGATGTGATTTTAGGCGGCTCCGCCGGTACCTCCGTAGGCGGCCGGCGTTAAGTCCATACATGCACAAAACAAAGCTTTGATTTGTCATTGACGCTGGCTTGTTTGTAAGAATATTCGTTTTTTAAAGACGAGGAGGTTTAACTCATTTTTTTGTACCGGGTTTTGATACCGGTTCCGATCTTTTCGATCAACTTCTGTTTGACTCCTGTGATGAGATCTTTGGTTGCAGAAGCTGGGGATATGTTTCCGAAAAATTCCACATACTGCTTTCTGGAAAACTCTTGATCGGGGTGTTGAGCTTCGAGAAACGATAGCAATCGTTGATCGACTCCATCGCGCTTTCTTCCGTCTGACTGTCGATCAACCTCCTTGAGAGCTTCATGAATCGTGAACAAGGAAAATTCAATGAAGGGCGTGGACTCTCCTACAGATTGAGCAGCAGCCAAGGCTCTGTAGTAGTCCTGCTGATAATTGTAGATGATATTTTCAACAGGGACAGATCGAAAGATCGGGTGAACCTTGATCAATAACAAGTGTTGCCAAAAGCGTCCCATCCTACCGTTCCCATCCATAAACGGATGGATGAATTCATATTCAAAGTGAAATACTGCAGATTTGATCAAGGTATTGGTTGTTAAATCCATTGAAAGCCACTGAAAAAGATTTTTCATCTGCTCGGGAACCCGGATCGCTGGGGGTCCGACGTGCACGGTCCTGTTTCCAGAAAATACGCCTACTTCACCATCTCGATATCGACCTGGGAGATCGAGAAGCCCCTCCATTAAAATGCCATGGGCTTTGAGAAGATCTGCCTCGTTGAAGCAGTCTAGTTCCGCTTGCTCCTGATATAGTGCGAGGGCGTTCTTTACCTCTAGAATCTCCCGTTTGGGTGCAAGCACCTTTTTGTTGTTAATGATATCGGTTACCATTTCTTCCGATAGGGTATTTCCTTCGATTGCGCAGGTGCCACGAATGGTTTTCATAGTATTGATTCTACGGAGCCGCGGCTCAACGTCGACGATGCGCTTGCCTTCATATCGGCCGATCATTTTGGAGATTTCCAGACCCAAGCGAAAGATTTCTGGGGTAAGTGAAAAAGGAGGCTTTTTATAATGCATAATTATATTAGATAATATTATCTAATAATTGTCAAACAGAACCTGTGAGGTGTGATCTAAAATAAATATTTAAATTCAAATAGTTACAAAAGGTAAACATGTAGTTTAACAGGATATCTAATAATAGCCTGTATTCCTAAAAGTCACAGCCTAGCGTCAAGGGAGTATCTGTTTTTTCTTTCATCGAACTCCTTTTTTAATTTTTTAATAGAATGCTTGTGCTTGAATCAAGGATTCTTTCTATGCTATGACGCGTATCTCGACTGGAGGGACACAAAATGAGCATTCAACAAAGTATCGTAATAGCTTGGATTGGCTTCTTTCTAAGTGGCTTTTCAACGAGCTACGCAGCTACAGTGTATGTGGATTCAAATGTAGATGTGACGGTTTCTACAACGGCTATGACTCCCGGTTGTACCTTAAGAGAAGCCTTGCACCTGGTCAACACAGCCGCTCAACCGGGCCAAACAGCCGCAAGTTTGAGTCAGTTGGCCATAACACTTGATTGCCTAGTGGATTACAACAGTGGTCCTCTTGGTCAGGAAAAAGATACGGTAAGTTTTGCGCAGAGTCTCTTTGGAAATAACAATCAATCTTTTACATATGTACTCCAAGCAGGAAGCCTCAAGATTGAAACGCCGATGACGATTTTCGGTGTGCTCGCACACAATCCCGAAACGGTCTACGTGGAAATCGATGGTCAAAATCAAAGCCGTATTTTTGACATAGACTATAAATATCCCACAAGCAGTCTTGAACCCAAGGTTGTGTTTAAAGGTTTGAGACTTGTTCGAGGTAGTACAGGTGTCGGAAACAACACACAGGGAGGCACGATTTTAATACGACCTTCTATGATGAATCTCAATTCAGATATGCATCTACAACTCAAGCAGGTTTCTGTTGAAGAATCTTATTCTGATTTCGGAGGAGCTATTTCTTCGATTGATACGGATCGCCCTCTGAAAGTTGATATTGAAAGTAGCCGTTTTTGGAAAAATTCATCGTGGCTCTATTCAGGAGCACTGAATTTAAGTGCAAGTGTGTTAGAACTGAACGTTACAGATAGCAGTTTTATTGAAAATAGTTCTGAAGTTTATGCTGGTGGGGCAATTTTTATTTCAGGTTCAGCTTTCGCCACTCAAATATCAACCATTTCTTTGAACCAGTCTTCTTTTGTTGGGAACACATCTGCAAATGATGGAGGAGCAATAAGCATTTATTTAGGTCCTATGGATCTTTCTGTTCAAAACTGCACGTTTTCAAAAAACCAGGTTACGAGTGCCCATGGTAACGATGCCGTTGGAGGTGCAATTCAAGTACTTTCCACAAATTCTTTGTTAACCTTTAATCACAATACTTTTATGGAAAACACTTCACTGGGTGATGGATCTGCAATTTTTATAGAAATTGATACAGGCAATACAATTGTGATGACTAACAATCTTATATTGGACAATCAAAGTGCAAAAAATGGAGGCAAGCAATTGCTTGTAAATGGATATAGCTTTTTAAATCCTGGAACCATTATTTCTGAGAACAATGTATTTTCTACGGTCGTATCGGATTATGATCTTAATTTTACATCTTCCTCAACCAACATATTTACAAGCCAGGTAAACATGTATGATTTGGGTGTGAGTCATAGCATTTGGAATCTTCCCACTTGGCGCAATCTTCACCCTTTTCCTCAGTGGTCCTATAAGCCCAAGTCAATCAGTAGTCCTGTCATTGATCAGGCCATGGCGACTTCTGTAGTTATCGACCAAAACTTTCAAAATCGCCCCTCATCTGTGCTTGGAGATCCATCGAAAGCAGATATAGGCTCAGTTGAAGCTCAGGATTTCGATGAACCTATTGAGTACTATGTTTCTACCACTTCAATAAAAAATGAAATGAAGCGAAAGCTTGCAATCTATCCCAATCCTGTTGAGGCCGGAAAGCAGATCAATCTTGAACTGGATCGACTCAGTGATGTTACGTCAATTGAGCTTTACAATATAAAAGGACAGAGAGTGCAGCATTGGCCTATTCATAAGAAAATCACGCAGTTTGTTTTAGAAATTTCGGAAGAATTGGCCGAGGGATACTATTTTATAAAAGTCAGCGGAAGCAAGGCCCAGTGGTCAAAGAAAATTAAGGTTTATTAGGATCATAAGGTTAATCGGGGAGGGTTAAATCATGGAAAAAAACTTGCATATAAGCTTATAGTAGGGCTTTTGCTTTTTATCTGTTCACCTTGGCAATGGGTAGAAGCTCAACAAACAAATATCGACGATCAGAAACCTACAGTAAAAATAGGATATGGCGTTTCAACATCAAACACTCTCCGAAAAGGAGGATATATTGAAGGGCTTGTTCCTGCGACACCTGTTTGGAATATTAAAATTGATAATATTCCATTTTTTTTGGACACAAAAATTTCTACCGAAGTAGATGCAAGTGTGGCCATGGGAACCTTATTGCTTGGCAATTCATTTGTTCCCAATCCTCTTACAGCTATTCATCCTGGTACAATTGGAATGAAGCTGAAAGCAGAAAAAAAAATTCCAGAAGCCTTCACACGAAAGTTGGTTTTGATTTTTTCTCCTAACAAAAATGAGAAAGAGAATCAGCCCTTTCCATATACTATGAATGTAGCTTTGGAACATCAATCAGATCATGACCAGAGCAACTTGGTTGGATATGCACCGATTAGAATCAAAAAGGCATATAAACGAGATTTTAACAATGTAACGGAATTTAATGCTGTAAGTGCAGAGTTTAAAACTGATCATGGACTCAGCGTTAAAATAGGCTATGGTGATATCGCACCTGGATCAGATGGAGTGACACCCTTTATGAATTCATCAGGATTTTTGGTTCAAAATACAGGAACTACAGGAGTATTGTTTGGAATAAAAAAAGAGATTTCATTAAAAAAGAATTCTTTTCTTATATCTTTTGGGTTTTTAGGCCTGAACTTGCTAAGTGAAGATAGTCAACATTTAGAATACTACAAGTCTAATATCGTATCTTTGAATCCTCTCGATGAAGATGATCCACTCTATCCTTATTCTCAAGGAGTTTCATGTCTCTTTGAGGAGGACTATTTTGAAGCTGCCGCAAATAAATCACAAAATAGGTTTGTCTTAGATATGGACGGCCTTTGCTTTGAAAATCGCTTTCCAATTATCAATGCTTCCGTTCTTGCTGCGGGTATCAACTATTCTAAGGAATATGACAAAGATGTATTTACATTGGTGTTGGATTTAGATGTTCTAGGGATCTTACCTCTCATTCAACGTGATGAGGTGCATCGGTATGCCCAAGGCCTGTATTTGGATGATGATCAAACCCCACACCCTGGCACCTACTATGGATCGATCACGCTGTCTATTGTTCCGAATTTAGCGAAGATTTTTGAGAAAAAATAGATTTGATACTTTTGCTTCTAATCTGATGCAAACAAAGGTGATAAAATTTTTCCAGCAATCGAACATATAGTTGCGAATTCTTTCAGCTGGGATATGGTTTTTGTCTATGAAAAAGATGAAAATCATTGTTTTGGCTGTGATCGGTGTTTTAGTTTTGGGCCTAGCGGCGGCCTATCTTTTCTTTCCATCCGAGAGCATCCGAACGCAAATTGAAGTTCAAGCCTCCAAGGCTTTGGATCAAAAAGTCGAGGTTCAAGGAGTAGGCTTGTCTCTATTTCCTCTGGGTATATCCATACGTGGTTTGAGTGTTGGGGACTCTGAAATGCCCAAACCTTATTTTGCTTCTTTGGAATCCATTCTGGTTCAAGCCAAGATTGCGCCACTGCTATCAAAAAAACTCGAGATTTCTTCGATTCATATTGAAAAACCCATTCTCAAATATAGGGAAACCACTTCTGCCCAAAAAACAATAGAGCCTGCGCAAGAGACGCAGACTTCGGCTCAAGAATTTGATTTGGTGATTGATGCATTTTCGATCTCGGACGGTCGCATTGAGATGCTCAATGAAAAAGGTGAGCTTCTGTATGGAATCGGAGATCTAGATCAGACCTTGGCTTTACGTCTGCTTAAAGATCAAAGTCTTTCGATTTCTGGTAGCACGGTTCTTACACAAATTTTTGTTAAGACTGAATTGGGTGATTTGGGTCGAGGTTTGAGATTGCAATTGGATCAAGATCTTTTGTATCTGCCCTCCAATGCCAATGCTACAAAAGAAACCCTAGATATCAAAAAAGCAAATTTGTATGTTGATGACATTCCTTTTTCTCTCAAAGGAGAGGTTTTAGATCCATCTGGAAATGACCCCTTCATTGATTTGGAATTGCAAGGAGGACCTGGAAATATTTCTAACCTATTGGCCTATGTTCCTGCATCTTTGTTTAAGGGACAAAGCAAACTTACATCCGAGGGAAAACTTCAGGCAAAAATCAGTATTCAAGATCATCTCAGTGCATTTTCTTCTGGAACCTTTAGCGAAAAAACAAGTTTTTGGATCAAGCTCTCCGAAGGAAAATTGCAGCATGGATCCTATCCCAACATTACAAATGCTTTCATTGAAGTTTCAGGCAGTCCCTCTTCTGTAAACATTCAAAAAATCGCTTTTCAAACTCCCAAAAGTAACATTCAAATCTCTGGAAGTGCAGCCCAAGCAGGATCACGATATCGCTACAATGTTCAAAGTGATGGAAATATCGATGCGCATGAAGTTTCACAGCTTGTGGAAATTGATCCTCTCACTGGGCAAGTTTCGTATCAGCTCAAAGCACAATCAAAAGATCAAAATGATTTTCCAGAACTCCAAGGAAAGTTAGGAGTGAAAAACCTTACAGGCCTAGTCCTGGAAGGCTATCCAAAAATCTCAATTGTTGAGGCGGATGTGGGACTTGAAAAACAAAATCTCAACATTGCCGTAGTTGAAACCAAAATAGGTCAATCTGATTTTGCGCTTTCTGGGGTCATTAAAAATGCACTTGCCTATGCTCTCGCGCAGCCCGGAAAAGAGCCCAATGTAGATATCCAGTTCAAAGCCTCGTCTTCTGTGATTGATTATGATGAGCTTTTTCCTGAAAGCCAGGACGTTGAAACAGAAGAAGAAAGCAATCTGTATCCTACACTCAAACCTTTTTCAGGTCGCATTTCGTTTTCTACTGGAGTGATCAAAGCCTATGGAACAAAAATTGAAAATGCACATGGAACCATGGTTTTAGATCATGGAAAAATTTCTTTGTCTCCGTTCTCTGCAAATATGTTTGCAGGGAGTTTTTCAGGTAAAGGAGATATTGTTTTTCATGAAGATAAAGGCCCTAGCTATGACCTTTCAACGTCTTTTTCTGACATTGAAATGCAAAAACTTTTAGATTTTTCTCCCAAACTTTCCAAAATAACGGGTTTGAAAAGCATTCTTGAAGGGAAAGGAAACATCACGGCTTCTTCCAAGGGTAATTTAACGAATGACTTTTCCCCCATACTTTCTCAATTGAGTTCAAAGGGAGATATTGAGTTTTTAAAAACCAAACTATCTGGGCACCCCATTCAAAATTCCTTGTCTGGATATTTAGATACTCCCAGTATGAAGGTCCTAAACATCGACCGGTGGAAACAAAATTTTTCCATTGAAGAGGGAAAACTCTTTGTTAAAAATGCAAACCTTCAGGCCAAAGAATATTCGTTTTTGCTCAACGGCTGGCAATCGATCGATGGGAACATTCAAATGGACTTGGATGTGACTTTACCTCCCAGTTTTGAAAGTAAAATTTCAAATAAAATTCCTAAAACTTTGATCGCAACTATGAAAAATGATCGGGGGATCAATCTCCCTTTTATTGTGCAGGGGCAGCAGATGTCGCCCAAGCTTACGCTCAATGAAAAACAAATTGGATCCAGTGTAAAAAGCCAGGCCAAAAGTGAAGCAAAGCAAGAAAGCAAAGAGGCGATCAAAAAAGTTGTTCCTAAAGAGAAAAAAGAAGAAGTAAAAGAAAAAACCAAGGATTTGGGAAAGAAAATTAAGAAACTTTTTTGATGAAAGGACATATATGAATCGATCTATAAAGTTTTTTTTACTGTGCATATTTATATTGGGACTGTCTTGTGCCAAAAGCAGAGTAAGTGATTTGAGTGAGCGTGTGGATTCTTTCAACCAAAGTTTGCGTTGGTCGAGTCTCAAATCTGCCGCTATTTATATGTCTCCAGAACACAAACGCAGTTTGATGGATCGCTATGCAGATCTTTTTAGGCAGTCTCGCATTGTAGAGTTTTCCATTTTGGATATGGGTCTCAACTCAGAAAAAAAGAAAAGTTCTGTGATCGTAGAATTTAGTTACTACGATTTGGTGAGCAACAATCTTGCTTATCGGCAAGAAATCCAAACCTGGGAGTTTCTTCCTGCAAAACAGAGCTGGGTGGTTTCAGACTCTCAAGCTCTTACAGAGTAAAGTCTTTAGAAACAAAAAAGGGAGAACCTGTGGTCCTCCCCTTTATAAAAAATTTGATTCTTAAAAAAGTCTAGAAACTAAAAAGGAATATCCTCATCTGCTCCTGCTGATCCAAAATCAGGGGGAGGAGGGATGTCCGCGGGCGTATCCATGCCACTAGAAGCCGAATCAGAGCGACCTCCCAAAAATTGCATGCTGGTTCCTACGATCTCTGTGGTGTAGCGCTTTTGACCGTCTTTGTCGTCCCAGCTTCGGGTTTGAATTTTACCCTCGATGTAGACCTGGCGTCCCTTGCTCAGGTACTGGCTCGCAAGCTCTGCCATGCGGCTCCATAGAACCACCCGATGCCACTCGGTTTTTTCTTCTTTTTGACCTTCTTTGCTTGTCCATCTCTCGCTGGTTGCAATGCTTAGGGTGGCAACTGGAGTGCCGCTTTGCGTATAACGCATTTCTGGGTCTGCGCCTAGATTACCCACCAAAATGACTTTATTGACTGACATGAAATACTCACCTTTCCTTACTGTATTCATTGTTGTATTCCACGACTTGGTTATACTTGTCAAGAGAGCCTTTGTAAGGCTTGGGGAAGATATACAAAGGCAATGAATTTCTTAGAACAATATCAGGAGCTTGTTTTCACTTATCCTTGGCTCGGGCATATGCTTCGAGCGGGAATTTTGATCGGGATAGGCTACGGCGGCTATCGTATGTTGATGGGGCGTGCTGCAGGAGCCTTGAGAGGCAAGCTGCCTTTTTTAGATTTGCTTCATCATCACCAAGAGGTCAAAAGGCTCATCAAAAAGAAAGAATATGCGCAGGCGGGTGAGGCCTTGCTTCGTCGGGGACAATCAAAAAAAGCCATTGAGATTTTTACCAAGGGGCGATTGTTTTCAAGGGCTGCGGATATTTATGCCTCCAAATTGGATCACTTCAAAGCGGCCAAGCTCTATGAAAAAGCGGGAGAATTAGAAAAAGCCGCGGACATTTATATTCTTCGAAAAAAATTTGATCGAGCCGAAGAAGTCTACGCCAAAATGGGCAAGGTTGAACAACTGGGTCAAATTTATGAAGCCAAGGAAGAGTATTTTGAGGCCGCAAAGCTGTTTATGAGATTTGATCGATACGCTCGCGCAGCTCAGAGTTTTGAAAAAGCAGGCAATCGCGCACAGGCTGCAGAAAATTATGAAAAAGCTTTTGTCCTGGAAAAAAAATCCATTGAAAAAGATCTTCAAAGGGAAAGGATTCCTTCAGATATTCTTTCTTATGCGAAACAGGCCATTGTTTTGTATTCTCAGTTAGAGCAGTGGGACGATGCAGGACGTTTGCAACTTCAGATCGAAGATTACTCTGGAGCTGCCGATAGTTTTGCAATGAATGGAGACCATCGAAAGGCAGCCGAGCTTGCAGAACAGGCGCAAGATTTAGAAAAGGCAGCGCAGTATTGGGACAAAGCCGGGGATAAAAAAATGGCTGCAAAAAAAATGGGGCAGCATCAAGTGCGCCATGGAGAGTATTTGCATGCCGTAGAAAAATACAAAGAAGCAGGAGACTTTTCAGCGGCTGCCGAGCTGCTTCGAGATATGATGGATTTGGATGGAGCGGCAAAAATGCATGCCCTTGCAGGTGAGCACGATATGGCTGCGATGGCTTACGAAGATTTGGGCAAACACGGTTTGGCAGGAGAGCACTACGAAAAAGCTGAAAACTGGGCCAGTGCGCTCACGGCCTATCAAAAATCAAAACTTTTTGACAAGGAACTTTCAATTCTTCGAAGATTGGGCGACCTGATTGGAACTGGAAGACATTACTACAAAAGAAAAATGTATGGTGAGGCTCTGGAAGAGCTAAAAAACATTTCGCAAGATGATTCAAGATACAAGAGCGCACTGGCCATCAAAGGTCGGATTTTTATGGATCAGGAAAAATACAGTGAATCCAAAAATTGCTTTGAGCATTCGATCGGCCTTGTAGAAACTTTAGATGAAGAAGATTTGGATACTCTGTATCAATTGGCTCTTGTAGGTGAGAGAACATCCATCTCGATCAAACCCTTGGAATTTTTGGAGCAGAGGTTGGCACAAGATCTTGTTGAAAATCAAGCCCGAGAAAAAGCCAATACGATTCGCAAAATTCTCAATGAAAGAGCCTATTCAAAAATGACTCAGCTCATTCAGGGGACCCATAGTGGGAGTCGAGTACTTTCACTCTCTCGAGTGCTGACAGATATTAAAGATCATGTTTCAGGACTCACGCGCAGCAAAACCAAAGAAGAAAAACGTTACGAACTCATCAAAGAAATCGGTCGAGGTGGCATGGGTGTGGTATATCTTGCCAAAGATCTCAAGCTCGATCGTGAACTCGCCTTGAAAGTACTTCCGAGTACAAAGCATAAAGACAAAAGAACCATAGAAACTTTTTTGAGAGAAGCCAAGGCCGCAGCTTCGCTCAATCATCCCAATATTGTGACGGTGCATGATTCGGGTGTTCAGGATGGCAGTTATTTCATTGCGATGGAGCGGATTGACGGAAAAACCATCAAAACCATTTTGAAAAAGAGAGGACGTTTTTCTCCAACAGTAACATTAGAACTTCTGAGGCAGCTATTGTCTGCCCTTGGTTACGCACATGAAAACAAAGTAGTTCATCGAGATTTAACTACAAGCAATATGATGTGGACACGTCAGAAATTTTTGAAGATTATGGATTTTGGATTGGCGAAGATCATTCGAGAGTTGCAAAGTGAACAATCCATCATCGGAGGTACGCCTTCCTTTATGTCCCCTGAGCAGACCTTAGGCAAACCTTTTGATCATCGAACAGATATTTACTCTTTGGGCATTTGCGTGTTCGAAATGCTTCTAGGGGTTCTTCCCTTTTCCAAAGGAGATTTAGGATATCATCATTTGCATACACCTCCTCCTGTTGCAAAAGATATTGATGCTAAAGTTCCTTCGATTCTCAGTGATATGATTGGCAAATGTATGGAAAAAAAACCTGATGATCGTTTTCAAAATGTAGAAGAGATTCAAAAGTTTTTGCGTATTCGATAGATTTTTATGATCACAAAACTTTCTCATGCTCGGCTGGATTTTCATGCGTTGGAAAAAAATTGGAAGGCCATTGAAAAACGTGTGGGAAAAAACACGACCATTGCTCCTTGTGTAAAGTCGAATGCCTATGGGCATGGGATGCTTGAAACCGTAGAAATTTTAACCAAACTTGGCGCGAAGGTCTTGTGTGTGGCGGATTTGTATGAGGCCGAAAGAGTCTTAAGCCATGTGAGCTCTTCTACACAAGTGTTTTGTATGGGGGGTATAGATGCGCAGAGAGTATCTCTATTGGCTCCTTATATTGAATTCGGTCAACTCCATTTGAGCGTCCACAGCATGGAAGATCTTGATCAGATAGAAAAAGCCAAAGTTTCTCAGGTTCATCTGCATATGCAAATCGAAACAGGAATGAATCGTTTGGGATTTTCTCTAGATGATGTACCTGCGGTGTTAGATCGTATCGAGAAGATAGAAAAGATATCGCTTGTAGGTGCATTCACGCATTTTGCGGACTCAGATCAGGACATGGCCTTTACGTTGGAGCAAAGTCTACTTTTTGATCAGGCGCAAAGCATCTTCAAAAGCAGAGCGTATGAATCTTTGATTCTTCATAGTGCCAACAGCGGAGCGATTCTTTCCTCTGTAGGTACGCAGCTTGACTGGGTTCGTCCTGGCATTATGCTCTATGGCTACCCTCCTAGTACAGATCTTGAAATCAAAAAAGAATTTGAGCCTGTCATGACCTGGTCCGCGCCGATCGTCACCATCAAGAAAGTGAAAAAAGGACAAAGTGTAGGCTATGCCAGAGAGTATAAAGCTACAAAAGACCTCACCTTAGCCACTCTAGCTGTCGGCTATGGAGATGGTTTTGACTTAAGTTACGCTGCGGCTTGGGTCGGATACAAGGAACAACGCTGCAAAATTTTGGGGCGGGTTTGTATGGATTTGATCATGATAGATGTCAGCGAAATTCCCGATCCCAGACAAGGAGACTTTGTGCACCTTATGGGGGACGGAGCTCACTCCGAGCCGACAGCTCTAGACCTTTCTTGGATCAAGCAGAGCATTCCCTATGAGGTGTTGTGTAGAATCGGAAGCCGAGTTCAAAGAACGGTTCATTTTTCTCACAAGGGCTGATATGAGCATGAGGATGGTCAAGATGCTGACACATTCGATTGGGCTTTTGGGCAGGGCCCTATTGTGGCCTATGCAAGGTTTGCCTAAGGGGCTGGAAGCTTTTGGGGATTTCTTTACCTTTGTCTATCGAAGTTTTTGGATCAGCCTCACTTCAAAACCTCGCTGGTCTGTGATCATTGACCAAATGAGATTCATTGGTGTGAGTTCTTTTTTTATTGTCTTTTTAACTTCCGCATTTACGGGCATGGTCATCGCGCTCCAAACCGGAAGAGCTTTCGCGCTTTTCCAGGCGGAAACTCTCACGGGAGCGGTAACGGCCATTTCTCTGTCTAGAGAACTTGCGCCCGTACTTACAGCGTTGATGATTACGGCCCGCGCAGGTTCGGCGATGGCGGCGCAGCTGGGAACCATGAAAGTTACGGAACAGATCGATGCCTTGTCGACCATGGCCGTCAATCCTTTGGGTTATCTCATTACACCTAGAATCTTGGCGGCAATTATGATGATGCCCGTGCTTACAGGGCTCTTTGATTTTATTGGGATGGGGGGAAGCTACCTTGTGGGTGTGGGACTTCTCAATATTGATCAGGCTATTTTTACGGAGAAAATTCGCTACTACATGCACATTCCCTATATTATCGAAGGCCTGTTTAAATCGATTTTCTTTGGCGCGATCTTGTCATCGGTTTCATGCTACATGGGTTTTCATGCCAAAGGCGGCGCAGCCGGTGTAGGCCGGGTCACGACAAGAGCGGTGGTGATTTCCTCGGTTTCAATCTTGGTCGCAGATTACTTTCTCACAGCACTGCTTTTCTAGAAAAGGCGGATACATAAATATTTTTTCTTTTGTTTTTCAAATAGTTATACACGACAAATCTTTTGCTTGTAGAAAAGGACGCAGCAAATCTATACTGCGTGTCAATAGGAGGATGTCAACATGATGAAAAAATTAGGTTTAGGTTTGGTGAGCATGGTCATGCTTGTTTGTGCTGATGGAGCTGTGGCTCAGGATTTTAAAGTAGGTGATCGAATTGATTTTGAAGATTTGATTGTTGCAGGGGACAATAAAGGCCCCTACACTATGAAGTCTTGCAAAATTTTCTATGAGAATACTACCTATGTCTCTGATGGGCTTTTCTACAAGTTTGCTAAAGGAGCAAAAAAGGATACATTTGTTTTTTATAGTACTTCAGATTGTGCAAAGAAAATATACGAAATGAAAAATTTTAAGTTTGCGGTACGTGGAACATATCCAAAGTTTATTTCTGCAGTTGTGGTGATGACTGATTCTGAAAATCATGATGAGATTACGGTCAATATCGGTAAGTCAAATACAGAAAGGAGTGATACCTTTGCCATGGTTACAAATGTTTTTACTGAGAAAAACGATATCACGACAGTACTTTCGTGGATGTCACTTACACTTTCGGACATTTTAGATTTATTTGGAGGCTATGAAGAGAAAAAATCAGACTAGTCTTAAAGCGATACATAGAAAAATATAAAAAAAGCGGAGTATGAGATCTAAAACTCACACTCCGCTTTTTGGTTTTTCAAATCAATTGCAAAAGTTCATCAAATCAAGGTATGTTGCGCGTCAATAGAAGGATGTCAACATGATGAAAAAATTAGGTTTAGGTTTGATGAGCATGGTCATGCTTGTTTGTGCTGATGGGGCTGTAGCTCAGGATTTTAAAGTAGGTGATCGAATTGATGTTAAAAATTTGATGGTAGCGGGAGATCATCAAGACTCGTACACAGTGAAACGTTGTGAAGTCGATTATCTTAGGACCAACTATACTTATGATGGCACTTTTTTTACGCTTGTCGAAGGAACAGAGTTGCCTGTAAGGCTTTCGACTGAAAAGATCTCTCCTTGTGTGAAGACTCTTTCTCACATGATAAGATACAAAATTCAAAAGAGCGGAACGGTTGAAAGGTTTATCTCTGCAAGTATAGTACTGACGGATGCAGAAAACAATACCGAGATCACGCTCAACATAGAAGCCGCAAATAAGAAATTAAATGATACTACTGCCAAGATTACGGAAGTTGCTGATAATCATGGTGTCGCAGAAGTATCGGCATCCATATCTCTTCACCCTTCTGCTGTACTAAAGCTTCTTACGGGATCAAAAGCCTAATAAAGATCTGAAACACATTCTAGCTTGAGGATTTCGCAGGGAGAAATTTGATACACAAAGTATCTAGACTTGTTAGTTGTCATCGACTTTGTATCGAGCCTGAAATATGAAGGTTCACCACAGCTTGCGAAATATCCGTCCGTTAAGACCTGTTTTGAATCTGTAAACTTTTTGCATAGTGCTCCTTTTGTCGCGCCGCTGATTCTAGAAATTCGGTGAATCGCAATGTCTGAATCGGAATCATCGATGCTGTTTCCAAGTAGCGGAAGATATTCATGAGCGTTGCCGGAAGACAGATGCTTATAGAGTTGGCCTGAAGCAAGGAACAGATTTACCATGGGTTCTTTATTTTGAGCCAAAAGTTTTTGAGGTCCTGTTGATAGAGCCATGCAAAGTGCAAAAGCGATAAAAAATAATGGTTTTAAGTTCATGGTATTTCTCCTTTTATGACTTAACGCATTATATAGACGTTCAATGATAACTTGTCAATGACGGTTAAGGCTCAATACCTCCAGGGGTCTAGTTCTTGGATCTTTTCTCCTGTTTTGATTTGACTTAGGTTTGGCAAGGAATCTCCATCTCCAATGAGGTTGGCTTCGGGCAAAATATCCTTGGAAGATTCCACATCAATTTTAATCTCTTTAAGAATCAAGAGCTTGAGCTGGTCAAAACCTCCAAGGTCCGAAATGATTTGAATGGGGTTGCTTGAAAGATCCAGCACTTCCAGTTGCATAAGGTCCTCTAGAGGCTGTGGAGGAAAGCTCGACCACGCGTTGTTCTTGAGACTTACAAAGCTGAGCTTCTCGAGCTGCGAAATGCTTGCAGGAAGTTCTCGAAGTCCCAAACCCTCTAGATGTAGTAAAGAAAGATTGGCAAGTCGTGAGATACTGGAAGGTAGGACTACCTGTGTCTCTTTTTTCCCAGTCAGGTTTCGAACCCTTATGCCTATCACTGTGAGTTCTTTGGACTCTTTTGTACAGCCTAAGATGAGGAAATGATCGAACTGATCTGGATAACGCTGCGTATTCTGAAGATAATCCACTCTGGGTGTCATATAGTCGTTGCTAAAGCCCACGGTGACTTGAAGAGGTGCTGAGAGATTTTTGATGTCTTTTTGATCCACAATGCCGCCCACGTTGCTAAAATATCCTGCCAAGACGGCTTGGAAAGAGGCCGAAAAGGTGTAGGTGTGAGGGCAAAGCGCTGCTCCCATAGGACTTTCCTTAAACTGCTGTTGTTTGCAAAATTGAGAAAAAAAGTATTGTTCTTCTACTCTAAGTTGTCTGCAGGCCTTTTCTTGTTTGTTCTGAGCATGTGCTAGAGAGTGAAAAGCAAGCAAAAGCATGGATAGGCTCGCAAGCACCCGCACGGCGTTTTTATATGAACCCTGAATGTGATGTAGCTTTGGCATCGATGTTGTCCCCCTTCGAAAAATCGATGGAACTTTTTTACCCTAAATATGGGTATGAAATCAAGGGTACTTTCTCTCAAAGCCTTATAGAACAAGAATGTGCGCTTGCAGACCCCTGGGAATTCAAATTTTTACAGCTTTGACATGCCATAAAACTGTAGCGAGGCTTTTCTTGCTCAATAGGGCAAGAAAAGATAGGACAGGGGGGTCCATTTTGGGGGCACAACACACGATGATTCAGGTTGAAAATGTACATAAATCTTTTGGTACCCAAGATGTTCTTCGAGGGCTGAACCTGACCATTCCTGACCAAAGCGTCACCTGCATTATGGGAGGTAGTGGAACAGGTAAGTCTGTGTTTTTAAAGATTTTAATTGGTCTTCTGAAACCGGATCAGGGTCGGATTCTTGTGGATGGTCAGGATGTTACACATTATTCAGAAGACGAGCTTAAATCCTTCCGACGTCAGGTGGGTTTTTTGTTTC
>JAGRAX010000002.1 GCA_020434365.1 Bdellovibrionales bacterium | reverse complement strand
ATTGATCGTGGAAAAGTCACGATCATTGGAGGAGGTGTGGTTGGAACCAATGCTTGCAAAGTTGCTGTTGGACTAGGCGCAGATGTCACGATGATTGATCTAGATATTGATCGTTTGGAATATTTAGATGATGTATTTGGGTCTAAAATTACAACCTTAAAATCCAATTCATACAATATTGAGAGAGCTGTTTTGGCCTCGGATTTGCTCATTGGTGCGGTCCTTTTGCCAGGAGCCAAAGCCCCAAAATTGGTGACGCGCGAAATGGTTTCTGCCATGAAAAAAGGTTCGGTCATTGTGGATGTTGCTGTGGATCAAGGAGGCTGCGTTGAGACCTGCAAAGCCACCAATTTCGACAATCCTACGTTCTTTGTGGATGGGGTTTTGCACTACTGCGTGGCTAATATGCCTGGTGCTGTAGCCAATTCTTCAACTTACGCACTCACAAATGCAACATTGGCGTATGCGAGAAAAATTGTATCTCAAGGTTTTGAAAAAACTTTGTCGGATGATTATGGGTTTCAATTGGGCGTAAATACCTACGATGGACATATTACTTACCATGCAGTGGCGCAGGCTTTGGGTGTAGAAAGTAAAGAGCTTAGTCAGCTGTTAGCGTAAAAATCTAGGAGAAAGCAAATATGAAAAAATATGAAAGCTTAGATTATGTTTTGATGACAGAGTTTTTCTCAGAAGAGGAGCTCATGGTTCGGGATACGGTACGTAACTTTGTCAGCGATCAAGTTCTTCCGGTTATTAGTGAGCATGCTCAAAAAGGTACATTTCCTACAGATTTGATTCCTGTCATGGGAGAGCTAGGTCTTTTGGGTGCAAATTTACAAGGATATGACTGTGCGGGAATGAACGCCATTGCCTATGGTTTGATTTTGCAAGAGTTAGAGAGAGGAGATTCAGGTCTTCGGAGTTTTGCTTCAGTTCAAGGTTCTCTATGTATGTACCCAATCTATGCGTTTGGTTCACAGAAGCAAAAAGAAACCTGGCTTCCTTTGATGGCCAGTGGAAAAAAAATAGGATGTTTTGGTTTGACCGAACCGGATTTTGGATCCAATCCCTCGGGAATGTTGACCCGGGCAGAAAAGAAAGGATCCTCTTGGGTTATCCATGGAACAAAAATGTGGATTACCAATGGAACCATGGCTGATGTTGCGATTGTATGGGCGAAAACAGATGAAGGCATTCGGGGTTTCATTGTGGAAAAAGATCGTCCCGGATTTACTTCCAAAGAAGTCAAAGGCAAGTTAAGTTTGAGAGCCTCAGATACGGCGGAACTTTCTTTTGATCAGTGTGAAATCCCAGAAGAAAATATTTTGCCAAATGTAGTGGGTCTTAAAGGCCCGCTGAGCTGCCTCTCTCAGGCGCGATACGGAATAGCTTGGGGTGCTTTGGGGGCTGCGGGGGCCTGTTTTGATGAAGTGTTGGAGTACTCCAAACAAAGAATTCAGTTTGGTAAACCCATAGCCAGTTTTCAATTGGTTCAACAAAAACTTGCGAAAATGGCGACGGAAATCACAAAAGGCCAGCTCTTGGCATTTCGTTTGGGGCAGCTCAAAGATCAAGGCAAGTTGACTCCCGCGCAAATTTCAATGGGCAAAATGAACAACGTCAATATTGCAAGAGATATTGCCAGAGATGCAAGAGATATTCTGGGCGGCAATGGTATTTTGGATGAATACAGCAGCATGAGGCACATGATGAATCTGGAGTCTGTATATACCTACGAAGGAACTCACGACATTCATCAATTGGTCATAGGTCAAAGTCTGACAGGTATTGCTGCCTTTGAATAAAGGCTGGCGCGTTTTCTATGGCATGTAGAGTATTTCTCTCAAAGGAGCCTTTTGACTTTCGGGCTGTTATGCTTTCTCATGGTTGGTCAAGTTTGGCTCCCTTTGTTCTTGAGAAGGATTACACATCTATTACATTCCCCTTAAGGTCTAAAAACTCTGCTCAGGTGCTTACAGTTTCTTCATATAAAAATGGAGTCATTGCAGAAAGTCCAAGAGCATTAGATGCTCATTCTATTTCCTCCGTCGAAAAAATTTTTGGTTTCAATCAAAAGCTTAAGTCCTTTTATACTTTAGCCAAGAAACATAGAAGACCTTGGATTGTCAAAGCTAAAATGGGAAGACTCATGACGGCGCAGACGGTTTTTGAAGATCTAATCAAATTGATCTTGACCACAAATTGTAGCTGGAGTTTCACAAAGAAAATGGTGCAAAACTTGTGCACATTCGCTGGAGAGGAGGTGCAAGGTTTGTTTTTGTTTCCGACTCCGGATCTCCTAGCCAAAAAAAAAGCGTCATTTTTTTCTGATCATATTCGATGTGGGTATCGAGGACCTTACATTTCAAGAATCTCAAAAATGGTGGCTTCGGGCGATATCGATCCAGAAGCCTGGTTGAGCTCAAAAGGATCGGCCAAAGATCTAAAAAAACATTTACTCTCTCTTCCTGGGGTTGGACCTTATGTAGCTGAGAATATGATGAGGTTTTTGGGATATTACGAAGGCTTAGCAACGGACAGTTGGGTTCGTGGGCAGCTACAATCCATGTGGAAACTACAGCAGCTTCCAAGTGACGCAAAAATTCGAAGCGAGTACGAAATCTTTGATCCTTACCAGGGTTTAATGTTGTGGTGTGATGTGACGCAAACTTGGTTGCAGAGCGAAATCTCGACCCGAGCTACGAAAGTCTGAAGATTGAGATAGATTTTTTTCAAAATCTAGAAGCTTTTGTTTGAGCGTAAGTCCGCCTGCAAAGCCGGTGAGCTTTCCATTTTCCCCAATGACCCTATGACAAGGCACAAGAAGAGGTAGAGGATTTTTATTGTTTGCATTTCCCACAGCGCGAGACGCTTTTTCGTTTCCGATACTTTTGGCAACAGTTTTGTAAGACCAGGTTTCTCCGAAGGGGATGAGTTGCAAATGTTTCCATACAGAAACCTGAAAGTCTGTTCCAAGCATAGAAAGGGGAAGGTTGAATCGAAAGCATATCCCTTCAAAATAGTCTTCGAGTTGTTTTTTGCATTGATAGAGAATGCTATTTTCTTTGTGTGTGACAATGTGTTCTTTTTTTTTGATCAGAGATTCTAGAACTTCTTGATGTGAGTTGGAATCAGGTAAAGTTACTTTTATTATGCCACGATGGCTGGAAACCAAGAGCATGCTGCCCCAAGAACTTTCAAATTCTGACCAAAACAGTTCCATTAGATAAAAAACCTACTACATGGCCTCTTTTGAAAAATCAAAGAATGTGCGCATTTTCTTATGAGTTTTGGGAATTTCCCTTACATCGTTTAAAAAGCCCAGCGAATCAAACTCGCGCCCCAAGTAAATCCCGCTCCGAAAGAAGCAATCAAAACCAAATCGCCTTTTTTGATTTTTTTGTCATCTACAGCTTGAGACATACAAGTAGGAATGGTTGCGGATGTGGTGTTGGCAAAGTCTTTGATGTTGACAATGACTTGATCATCTTTGAGCTTGAGTTTTTTTTGACAGGATTCGATGATTCTCAGATTGGCTTGGTGGGGAATGAAATAATCAATATCTTCTGAGCTTAAATTGTTTTTTTCTAAGATTTCTTCGGAAACACGCGCCATTTCTGTGACCGCATGTTTGAATACTTGTTTGCCTTCTTGGTGAACCACATGCATATTTTTGCTTAAGGTATCAGAGCTGGTTCCATATAGACTTCCGCCTCCTGGCATGTATAAAAACTCCCCGCCTTTGCCATCAATGTGACAAAGGTGATCGAGAATACCCAAGCTCGAGGCCTCTGGTTCTGGTTGCAATAGAGCGACGCCACATCCATCACCAAATAACACACATGTATTGCGGTCGTGATCATCAATGATCGAGCTCATGACATCGACACCCACAACCAAAGCATTTTTGTATCGACCACTTGAGATGAATTGATCGGCGGTGGCAAGTGCAAAGACAAAACCTGAGCATGCGGCGGAAAGATCAAAGCCCCAGGCATGTGTGGCAGCCATTTTTTCTTGGATTCTACATGCTGTGGAAGGAAACATCATGTCGGGAGTGACTGTGGCGACAATGATGAGTTCAATATCTTTTGCAGCCATTTTTTTCTTTTTGAGTAGTTTCGTGATGGCTTTGCAGGCCAAGTCACTGGAGGCCTGCCCAGGAGATACGCGGCGTCTTTTTTCAATGCCTGTTCTTGTACGAATCCACTCGTCGGAAGTATCGACGAGCTTTTCCATGTCTGCATTGCTGAGAATTTTTTCTGGAAAGTAGTGTTCTACACCAGTGATGGCAGCTCTATGAATTACGGACATCGAATGCTTTTATCATAGCCGAGCATGAAAATGAAAAAAATGCCTAGGCTATGATTTGAGAATGAACATGGTTGATGTGCTGCTCTACCCATTGATTTTGTTTCCAGTCATATCGAAGACGTTGTCCAAATCGATATTCTGAGTCGGGATTGGAGGAGGCGTCCCAAAAAATATCCCAAGAATTCACTCTACAAAGTACAGTCATAAACTGAGAAGGGACAGTCTCTAGATCTAAAGAGGGCAACATTTTGATATCTAGTGGGAGGTCTAGCTCACAAAGCCAATAGGCTCGTCGAACCTGAGGCCGAAGACTCATCCATAAATCCATGCGCATATTTTCTGAAATGAGTTTTTGAGATAGATCTCCCTGCGCTCTCCAACGCATTTGAAATCCTTGTTCTGCGTTCCAGTAGCATCCGGACAGAGCAGGGTTATTTTTGAGTCGGCTGATTTTGTCAGATTTCTGATGCGTATTGAACCCAAGTACTCCTAGATCTGGAAATGCATGCCAATGAACCGTGCAGGTATGAGGCGCGTATAGTTCATCGACACTGGAAATTTGACCATAGGCTTTTCCCAGCGGAAAGCACATATGCCTTGTAAGAAGATTCATCACCACTTTTGGGGCCAGGGTTTGCTTTTGAGTATCTTGCATGATGCTGGTGTATCAAAATTTATGAAGTCTAGATAGAGTTGAGCATTTCAAGAGCTATTGTGATTTCGGGATTGCACTAATTTGAATTCCGTGTTTTACATGTCACGGAAATGTTGGGAAATCATTTGGATCCAAAAAGAGAAATCGTAATTGTGGCAGGGGCCAGAACGCCTTTTGCCAAATTTTGTGGATCATACTCTTCACTTACGGCTACGGATCTTGCGGTTCATGCTTCTAAGGCAGCTGTGGATCGCTCACAGATATCAGTAGAGCAGATTGATCATGTTATCATGGGCAATGTCATGCAGAGCAGTCGGGATGCGGCTTATTTGGCTCGTCATGTGGGTCTACGAGTGGGGATTCCTAAGGAAATTCCTGCGTATACGGTCAATCGCCTTTGTGGTTCGGGTTTTCAGGCTTTGATCAATGCAGCTCATGAAATTTTGCTTGGAAGAGCAAAGATTGTCCTCGCGGGTGGAAGTGAAAACATGACACAAACCCCTCATGTCATTCGAGGCTATCGTCACGGATTTAAGATGGGTCCATCCAAATTGGAAGACGCCCTTCAAGAAGGTTTGACAGATTCTTACAATCGTATGCCGATGGCGATTACTGCCGAAAATTTGGCCAAGCAATATAAGATCAGCAGAGCGCAGTGTGATGAATTTGCCCTCCAATCTCAGCTTAAAACGCAAGCTGCCTTCGATGCCGGATATTTCAAGGACGAGATTTGTCAGATTGAGGTGCCTGCGGGCAAGGGAAAAAACACGCTATTGGACCGAGATGAACATCCAAGGCGAGATATGCAGCTCAAAGATGTAGAAAAATTGCCTCCTGTCTTTCAAAAAGATGGCGTGGTGACAGCCGGAAATGCCAGTGGAATTTGTGATGGAGCGGCTGCGCTTATCGTGACAAGCAAGTACGAGGCTCAACGCAGAGATCTCCCGATTTTGGGTGAAATCAAAAGTTATGGCGTTACGGGTTGTGATCCCGATATCATGGGTATTGGTCCGGTTGCAGCCTCTCGAAAGGCTTTGCTGGATTTTGGGAAAACACTCAAAGATATGGATTTGATTGAAGTCAACGAAGCTTTTGCTTCTCAGACCTTGGCCGTTGTCTCTGAATTGGGCATTGATCAGAAAAAACTCAACGTAAATGGCGGGGCCATTGCCATTGGACATCCCCTAGGCGCAAGTGGCTCTCGTATCGCTTTAAGCAGCTTATTGGAATTGCGTAGACGGCAACAACGCTGGACCCTGGTAAGTGCATGTATTGGCGGGGGACAAGGTATTGCCATGATTCTAGAAAATCCTCAGTGGAAATAAGAATTTTTTATTACGATATCTTACGCGAAATATCGCAGATCACGCCGGTGTAAAAAAAAAGAATTCACCGTTTCCGTGAGTGTAATTTCTTCTTGCTTGCTTAAGCCTGCAGAAATAGGAATCAAGAGAATTTCTTTGGAGAGTCTTTCGGTTTGGATCAACTGAGGAGGTCTCAAATGTGCTTGTATAAAAGAATGCAGATGAGAAGGACTTTGAGGTTTGATGACCTGAACCCCTTGTGATTTGAGGAGATCAAAGAGCTCTTCCCGCACATGGGAGGACACTCGTAGGGGGTAGATCTGCCTGTCCCACTGGGCTCCGCAAAGTTCATGAAAAATGCTCACGTTGGGAATGATTTCAAAACTTTTGTCCAAACGCTGCGCAAGGTGCATTCTCTTGTCTTGATTTTTGTCCAAGTAGTCGAGTATCCATAAACCGATGGCGCCTTCCATTTCGCTAAAGCTAGAGTCTACCTCTTTGTTGCGTTTTGGATCATTCCTTAAGGCAAAGGCCAAGGCATCACAGTCGGTGGCTACGATGCCTGAGTTTGCTTCACTGTACATATGCTTGGGGTGAAATTCGATCAGTCCTACATCCCCAAAAGTCCCGATATTTTTGCCCCGATATTTCGTTGCGAAAGCCTGCGGCACAATTTCAATCAGTAAAATCCCTTTTTCTTTGCAGAGATTTTGGAGATAGCTGATGTCGCTGGGAATCCCATAGGGATAAGTCATAATGACAGCTTTGGTTTTCGAGGACAGTTTGTGACTGACATCCCTAAAATCGATTCCCAAAGTGTAGGGAGAGATTTCGGCGAAAACCGGAGAAATTTTTGAAGAAATGACTGTTTGAATGTACTGCGTGCTTAGCCATGAAGGGCAAATCACTTCATCCCATTCTCCTATGGAAAAATAATCAAAGCATTTTTGTAAGCTTCGTGCCAAGGAATGTGTAGAAATAGAGTATACCGATCCCAAATGCTGCGCAAAGTCTTGTTCAAAGCTTTGTGCGTAGCGTCCTTCTAAAGAAGGTTCAAGAACTTCTTTAAAGATTGAAAGAAAGAACCTGGAATCTTTAGTGAAATCTTCAGTATGAGTCTGTAAGTCTATCATTGCTATATATATAGGGCCAAAACTCTAAGAAGTCTTTCATTTTTTTTAAAAACTGTAAAGTTTTTGGGAACTTCTATCGATTCATTAAAGCAAGTTCTTCAAACTGAAGTTTTGAGATGCTTGTTTTCGGGAATTTGAGCGCCTTGAGAGATGACGAGTCCGCCATCAATTTTTGCATTTGCAGCAATATGAACCTGGTCTTGAATCAGACAGGAAGGTCCAATGACAACATGATCTTCAATCTGTACCATCTTGCCAATGACAACGCCCGCACCAATGCGAACATTTTTTCCAATTCGACCCGATTCGATGATGCTGCCCGCACCAATGATACTGCCTGAGCCGATATGTAGTTTTGGTTCTTTTTTCACTGTACTCCTCATTTGTAGAGGATATATAGCACGACATCCTTTTTGTCATGGAGCGAGACCAAAATAAGCTGCCTCAGATGGGCATTGATATTGAATCAATGGCACGTTTTCGGAAAATTTTGGAAGACGGAGGAGAGAGTTTTTTGAACCGTTTGTTTGCGGCCTCCGAGCAGCAGTACTGTCAGCGTTTTATGGATCCTGTTCCTCATTTTTTGGGTTTGTTTTGTGCCAAAGAGGCCGTGATTAAAGCCATGCAAGATCATTATGCGCTGCTGGTGTCAGGAATTGAAATCGGACATCACAAAAACCGCGCGCCCTATGTTTGCAAAATGCTCTATCAGGATAAAGAAATTCAAGATGCTTTTGAATGCTCCGTGAGCATTTCTCACTGTGAGGACTACGCGACAGCCGTGGCCATGATTCGAAAAAAGTAAGGAGGATATGGGTTTGATTCAAAGTATGACAGGGTTTGGTTCGGCCTCGAAAAAAAGCGCGACACATGCATACCTTATTGAAATCAAGAGTGTGAACAGCCGTTTTGTGGATACGCGTATCCAAGGTCTAAAATCTGATATCAAAACCGAACATCATTTTGAAGGGCTCATCAAAAAAACATTCAAGAGAGGAAAGTTTGATGTTTTGGTTCAGATTGATTCGCTGTCTACAAATCCTTCGAAAGAGATTCCTTTGGATCAGATCGAAAAAACCTGGATGAAGCTTGAGACGCTAAGAAAAAAATTGAAAATTTCTCAGCCCTTAAGCTTGGAGGCTGCATTGATGTTGCCACTCGGTGAAAAAGTACATCAAAGCGAGGGTCAACATGAGCAGCACATTCATGAGCTCTTTGTAGAAGCATTGCACAAGCTTACACTCTCTCGACAAAGAGAGGGAAATGTATTGGCCAAAGACGTAAGGCTTCGATGTCGGAAGTTGTTAGGTGATCTGAAAAAACTGAAGAAATCTTCCCAAAAAAGTTTGAAAACGAAAACGCAAATGCAAGCTGATCGCATTGAGAGTTTGTTGCAAGATTACAAAGTAGATGAACATCGACTCTATCAGGAAATGCTTTTGCAGCTTGAAAAAAATAATATTTCAGAGGAAATCACTCGTTTATATAGTCACATTGAATACATGCTGCGAAGGCTTGGCGAGAGCGTGGAAAAATCTCTGGGTCGAGAACTTGATTTTATGATTCAAGAAATTCATCGAGAACTCAATACGGTTGGGGCCAAAGTACATGATGGGGAGTTGGCCGTTTATGTAGTGGATATGAAGATGGAGTTGGAAAAAATTCGCGAACAGGTTCAAAACCTTGAATAGAAAGCTTTTATTCTTATGGGCGAATTTTATATTGAGATCAGTTATGATGAAGAGGCGATATGATGCATAGAAATCAAAAACAAACAGGCATTTGTTTTGTGCTGTCCTCGCCTTCGGCTGCAGGAAAAACCAGCGTGGCCAAGCTCCTTTTGGAGAGAGATCCACAGCTTCAAAAAACCATCTCCCATACAACAAGAAAACCTAGACCTGGAGAGCATCACGGCATTGATTATTACTTTGTTCAAGAGTCTGAGTTTGAGGATCTGAAAGATCAAGGCCAATTTCTGGAATGGGCGCAGGTCTATGACAGAAAATATGCGACGTCTGAAAAAGAAGTTCAAAGCATCTTAGATCAGGGGAAAGATGTGCTTTTGGTGATTGAATCTCAAGGCGCACAAGCCATCAAGCAAAAGTTTCCAGAACATGCATTGATCTTACTTCTTCCACCCAGTGTAAAAACGCTGGAAGAGCGCATCCGAAATCGACCTGGCTCAGAACCCGAAGATGTAGCTCGCAGAATGGATCAGGCCAAACAAGAAATTCAAAAGATGGCGGGCTATGATTATGTTGTGGTCAATAAGGACATCGAAGAGGCCGCCGAGCAGCTGGCAAACATTCTTTATGCGGAAAGACAAAAGCTATCTCGAAATCAGAAGCTTGTGCAGGAGCTGTGTTCTTCTTAAGTCAAAAATGTCGCAATGCAATATTACGCACTGAGCTTATTTTCACCACACTATGAAAAAAATGCATATTTAAACCACGCATTTTTTTCATAGATCAATTTCTAAGTTATTGATATTATAAAATCCAAACTTGGCATGTATATTGTATACATTTAAGAACCAGTATTACGGCTCAAGGGTAGAAGCTGAAATATAATAGAGAGGAAGAATTAGAATGAAAATCAAAGCTTTGTCAGGGGGGGCCCTTGTGGTCAGCGCCGCGTTGTTTTTATCGTATTGTGGGGGTGAGAGATATGGTTGGGGTTTGTCAGCCTTTACCAGGTCGGAAAATAATGATCCGACTTCAGTGATCAAAAAAGAAAAAGATCCAGGCACAGGAGATGATCCACTGCTGACCTACTATGATGTTACCAATACCTTTGATCAACCCAATAGTTCAGGGAACTTTCCTGTAGATTTGTATTTTGTCTTAGACAGTTCCGGTTCGATGAGCCAGGAGTTTAATGCGCTGAAAAATGCAATTACTAACTTTTTATCAACGATGAACTCTCAAGGAATTGTGGATTACTGCGTGGCTGCGATGGTAGGACATGGTGGAGCCAGATCCGGTAAGGTTCAAGGCGCTGTAGCCGGTCAAGAGTGTCTCTGCTCTTCAAACTTGAGTAATAGCCAGATTGTAAGCAAGTTTGGCCAGAATCTTCAGTACATTATGGATAACCACAATAAGTCATGGTTCAAAGATACCGAACCGTCGGATGGCGGAGAGGCTTTGGTATATTCAGCGCACCAGAGTTTTACCAACTCCAATGCGACCACATACAACATGGCCAAAGGTTGCCAGCGTGCTAATGCAGGCCAGGCCTATGTGTTTGTAGCGGATGAGAACGACATCGGCGGCAGTCTCAGTGACTCAAATAATTTGCTTGAGGCCCAAAGCTATGGTCATGCAAGTGCAAATAACAATTGTAGCCAGAACTATAAATTTGCAGAGCAATTTAACTCTGGAAATGACAGTCCTCGGGATGTTGATTGTTTGGAACAAGAGTTTCGAAAAGAGTTCTATTCCAAAGCTACGCCCAATGCCATGGGAGAGTATGAGTTGGAACTCACACCTCAAAAGTTCGTCAATGATTTGAAGGATTTTAACAATGCCTTGCCGGTTGCCGTGTCTACGATCAGTTATATTCCAGGCTCTTCATTCCCTACAGGAGGCGAAAATGGACCTCTTTATTTTGGGATTGAGATTGCGCAGCTCATGGGAAATAACACCATTACAGACCTTGCGGATGCTACCAATGGCAACCAGTCGGCCTTCAATGCCTCGCTTTCAACGCTAGCAGATGATCTGTCTGAAACGGTGTCCTTGGTCACGACCTTTCACTTGAGTGATGCTGTGTGTTCAGGCTATGAAGATGACATCAGTGTCAAAATTGAAGGGGTGTCTACGAGCGCATTTAGCTATGTGGCTGCAGGCCAGAAAGTGGTCCTCGATAGCGCCAACGATCTAGATTTTGGTGACGAAGTAGAGATCAAATTCACTTCTTGTGAATAAAAAGGGTCTTGTTATTTCTAAGAAAAGCCGTTAGATGTAGGTCATCTTAGAAACCTTTGCAGGAGTTTGTATAAAGTGGCTAGAATTTCGATTGAAGATTGTTTGGAACAGGTCAATAACCGTTTTGCCTTGGTGCATTTGGTTTCTGAAAGAGCACGTCAACTTGCCAAAGGGTCCACCTCTTTGGTCCGTTCCAAAAACAAGCATATCGTGACTGCGCTCAGAGAAGTTGCAGCAGATCAAATCACCTACGCCAATACTTTAGACGAAGAAAAATCAGCAGGAGTATAGATCTGACAAAGATCCATGCTCCTGCAATGCATGTTTTTCATCCATTACTTTGTTTCATTTCCTATTCTCTGCCTCATAGAGTACAATAGCGCCTTGTAGATTGGCGGATGATGGCGCTTCGTTTCGGGAAATATACGATTGAAAAAAAATTGGCTGTGGGGGGAATGGCAGAAATCTATCTCGCCTACGCTGCCAATGGTGAACCGATTGCCCTCAAACGCATCCATCCCAATTTTGCATCCAAAAAAAAATTCATCCAAATGTTTTTGGATGAGGCCCGCGCTGTAATCAGTTTGAGACATCCCAACATTGTTCAGATGTTGGATTTTGGAAAAATTCAGGACTCTTATTTTTTCACCATGGAATGGATCAATGGCAAAGCTTTGAGTGATGTCATTCGTCAGCAGATGGAAATGAATGTTCCTTTTCCTGTAGACGTCGCTCTGTGGCTTATGATGGATGTATGCGAAGGTTTGGCTTACGCACATGTCAAAAGAGATCACTATGATCAGCCATTGGGAATTGTTCATCGAGATATCAGTCCACCCAATATTTTGGTAACGAGAAATTGCCAAGCAAAAGTCGCTGATTTTGGGATAGCGGAGATTCGTAATAAGGGCGTTCAGACGCAGCCTGGAGTCATTCGTGGAAAGTTCAGTTATATGTCTCCTGAGCAATCTTTTGGTGAAGTATTGGATCATCGTTCAGATTTGTTCAGTGTGGGAGTCATGCTGCATGAAATTCTTTTGTCTAAGAGACTATTTCTTCGAGAGAATGAGCAGGCAACCCTAGATGCGGTCCGCGCCTGCAAAGTCCCCCCATTACATAAAAAAAGAAAAGATGTTCCATCTATGCTTAATGATGTCGTGATGCGCGCACTCGCACATGATCCAGACGATCGATATCGTGACGGTCCAAGTATGGCCGATGATTTGGCCAGAGTTCTTCGGATTCACTATCCCAATTCACGCCGAACAGAGGTCGAAGCCTTTTTGCAGAGCCTTTTTCCGGTCGTGGGTTTTAGTATCAATGCAGCCCTGCCAGACATATCTAAGAAACGTATGAAAAGCGTGGTCGTAAAAAAAGCGACGGCTTCTTCGAAAGGATTGCAAAGCTTTCTGCAATGGTCTGGATATGTGTTTTTTGTCATCGTTCTGGTGATTTTGCTCGATTTTCTCTATAAAGCCTTTGTATAAAGGTGAACACCGAATCGGAGATTTTTTGCTATGAGTAAAGCAGTATCAGATTTAGACAATCAAAAGGTTGAAATTTTTTTACAAACGCCGCTGTTCCAGATTCGTTACATGAAAGACGGCGAGGAAAAATCTTTTTTAGAAAACACAGTTCGGGTTTCGGGAACGATTGAAAAAAGTCACGAGGCCGGTTTGATTTTACAGGTTGAAGAAATGAGCAATCTCAAAGAACGTTTGAGAGATTTTCCTTTTCAAACCATTTTTCTGCCTTTTTCTAAAATTGATTTTATGGTTCTAAAGTAAGAGATAGAGAGCACACAATGTCTATTGAGTATCATCATCAGCACATCCATACCTTAGAAGATCTCGAAGATGGAGTTTCGGTTTTTTTACGTTTGGATCTAAATGTTCCTTTGCGAGGTGATGAGATTACCGATGATACGAGAATTCGCGCGGCGCTACCTACAATCAAGCGATTGATAGAAAAAAAATGCAAAATTACAATTGCCTCTCATTTGGGACGACCCAAAGGGAAAGTGATTGCGGGTGAGTCCCTTCTGCCTGTGGCGCAGCGTTTGGCCGAGCTCTTAGATATCGAAGTGGTTTTCCCCGATGACTGCATTGGCACAGGGGTTCACAAACATTTGCTAGACCAACAAGACGATCAAATTATTCTTTTGGAGAATCTTCGATTTCATGCCGATGAAGAGCAAAACAATGCTGAGTTTGCGCGCAAACTCAAGTCCAAACATCATGCCTACGTCTCGGATGCTTTTGGAGCCCTTCATCGCGAACATGCCAGTACAGCTGCGCTGCCAAAGTTGTTTGACAAAAAATATGCGGGACTTTTGGTTGAAAAAGAACTCCAAGCTTTGAGCCGGCTCATAAAAACTCCCAGCAAACCGTATTCTGTAGTTTTAGGTGGTGCAAAAATTTCAGACAAACTCAAAGTAGTGGAGGCACTGCTCAAAAAAGCCGATCGAATTTTTTTGGGGGGTGCGATGGTGTTTACTTTTTTGAAAGCCAGAGGACACCGTGTGGGAAATTCTCTGGTGGAGGAAGATATGATTCCCCGAGCCAAAAAAATTATGGATCAGGCCAGTGATCGGGGGGTATCTTTGTTTTTTCCTAAAGATTTTTACTTGGGTCGAAGCGTGGAAGATCCTGGAGAGCCTCAGTATTGTTCAAGTGTGAGCATTCCCGATGGAATGATGGGATTGGATATTGGTCCTAAAACCTTGGCGCACTTTTCTGAGTACCTTGAGAGCTCAAAGACTTTGTTTTGGAATGGTCCCATGGGACTTTTTGAAAAGAAGCCGTTTCACCGCGGGAGCTTTGAACTCGCCACCCTCATTTCAAAGTGCAATGCATACCGCGTTGTTGGTGGAGGAGATTCGGTTGCGGCCATCAATCAAAGTGGTTTGGCGGATCAAGTTGATCATATCTCAACAGGGGGAGGCGCCAGCTTGGAATACATAGAAAAAGGTGGCCTTCCGGGCCTTCGCGCTCTTGCGAGCTAGAGGGGCTGTGGACATTGCGAGTCTCTTCATATACATCTTTACACAATGAAATCTAAGGACAGCAAAAATATGAAGCCTCTGATTGTAGGAAATTGGAAAATGAACAAGACCGTGGATGAAGCCATCCGGCTTGTGACCGAGCTCAAAACACAGCTTTCGGGAAAACAAGATGCTGAGATTGTGATCGCGCCTCCATATACTTGCCTGCATCCCCTAAGCATTGCGATTGCTGGGAGCGCAATCAAGCTGGCTGCGCAGAATGTGGCCGAGGAAGAGTACGGGGCTTACACCGGAGAAATCAGTGCTCCCATGCTTTTGGATCTAGATTGTGATTATGTGATCATTGGACATTCCGAACGTCGAACGCTTTTTGCTGAAAGTGATCAAAGCCTTTCCAAAAAAGTTGCGGCAGCATTGGAGCACGAAGTGTCGCCCATTTTTTGTGTGGGCGAAACCTTGCCAGAAAGAGAAGACGGAAAAACCTTTAGCTTGATCGAGCATCAGCTTCATGGGGGTCTTCAGGGGCTTTCTGACGAAGACATCGAACGTGTTGTGATTGCGTATGAACCGGTATGGGCCATTGGCACGGGAAAGTCTGCGACGCCAGAGATGGCCCAAGAAGTACATGCGATGATCCGAAATTGGCTCATCCAGACCCGCTCAAAAAGCATTGCGAGTCGGGTTAGGATCGTGTACGGAGGGTCGGTAAAGCCCGAGACCATGGCTGCGCTCATGGCTCAAAAAGACATTGATGGAGCACTCGTGGGCGGAGCGAGCTTAAACGCAGAGAGCTTTGTAAAAATTGTACAGTTTGGAGAATAGAACATGTTTATAGCCTTAGTTGTGATCCACAGTATTGTGAGCATTCTTTTGATTTTGGTGGTTTTGCTTCAGCAGGGAAAAGGTGAAGGTATGGGCTCTGCGCTGGGCGGTGGCGGAAGCCAGTCTGTGTTGGGCGCTCGTGGAGCTGCGACTTTTTTAAGTAAATTCACAACCATTCTTGCTGTGATTTTTATGTCCACTAGCTTGGCCTTGGCTTATCATTCCTCCAAAGATTCTTCGGACTCTTTGCTCAAAGAAGAAGAAAAAGTAGAAGATCTGTTGGAAGACGTCCCCGCGGCAGCAACTCAAGAAGCATCAGAAACTCCTGAAAAAAGCGCGGAAGATCTCCAAGAAGCTGCAGAGGAAGCCGCTCCTGAAGAAACGACCGAAACGACTCCCAAAGCCCCATAATCAAACCACCGACCGATTCTAGTATGGCACCTTTTCCCGGAAAAGGTGCCAGGCACCGTTCTTCGTGTTAGAACACCAGCATGAGAAAAGTTTGTATTGTTTCGGCGACGCGTACGCCCATTGGAAGTTTTATGGGGACTTTGTCCTCACTGTCAGCGCCTACATTGGGCGCGGTGTCAATCAAGTCCGCCTTGGAAAAAGCTAAGGTTTCAGCAGATCAGGTAGATGAAGTGTATATGGGCTGCGTGCTCACAGCTGCGATGGGCCAAGCCCCTGCCAGGCAAGCGGCCTTGGCTGCAGGACTTTCGGAAAAAACTCCATGCACCACCATTGGAAAAGTTTGCGGATCGGGGCTCAAAGCTGTGATGCTCGCCTCTCAAGCCATTGCGTGCGGAGACGCCGATGTGGTTGTGGCTGGGGGCATGGAGAATATGAGCCAAGCGCCTTATGCTCTGACCAAAGCTCGAGGAGGTCTTCGTATGGGTCATGATCAAATGGTTGATACGATGATCAAAGATGGCCTATGGGATGTATACAATGACTATCATATGGGACAGGCTGCAGAGCTCTGCGCGCGTGAATGTAAAGTGAGCCGGGAGGAGCAGGATCGCTACGCTACGCTCTCGTATCAAAAAGCGATCGAGGCGCAGAAACATGGCGCCTTTGAGAGCGAGATTACGCCTGTGGAAATTTCGGATCGTAAGCAAGGCACGATCAACATTACAGAAGACGAAGAGCCCTCCAAAGTTCGTTTCGACAAAATTCCTTCGTTGAAACCTGTCTTTGATTCCGAAGGCACAGTTACAGCTGCCAATGCTTCCTCTCTCAATGATGGGGCTGCGGCTTTGGTTCTATGTAGTGAAGACTATGCCAAGAAGAATTCCTTGGAAGTCTTGGCTTGGGTTTCGGGGCAGGCGCAAGCGGCGAAAAAGCCCGAGTGGTTTACCACGGCTCCAGCAGACGCCATTGAAAAACTACTGAATAAAATTTCGTGGAGCAAAGATCAAGTCGATTTGTTTGAAATCAACGAAGCTTTTGCGACTGTATCTTTGGCTGTAAATCAACTTCTTGGTTTGGATGAAAGCAAAGTCAATATCAGGGGAGGCGCCATTGCCTTGGGACATCCCATCGGCGCCAGCGGCGCTAGAATTTTGGTGACCTTGCTTCACAGTATGAAACAAGAAAATAAACACAAAGGCATTGCCAGTCTCTGCATTGGGGGCGGGGAAGCCGTGGCGTTGGGAGTAGAGAGATGAGTCAGATCAAAGAAATTGCAGTGGTAGGAGCCGGACAAATGGGCAGTGGAATTGCCCAAGTATGTGCAAGTTCAGGATTCCAGGTACGGATGCAAGACATTTCACAAGAGAGTTTGGATCGCGCGCAAGGTGTAATCGAAAAGAGCCTCGATCGCCTGGTCAAAAAAGAAAAAATTTCAGCGGAGCAAAAGCAAAGCTGCTTATCCAACATTACCACGAGTACAAAAGTAGAAGATCTCGCAAGTTGTGATCTGCTCATTGAAGCCGCTACGGAAAATGTAGATTTGAAATTATCCCTTTTTTCCCGCTTTGATCAGCTGATCAAAAAAGACGCAATCTTGGCGAGCAACACGTCCTCGATTTCCATTACAAAAATTGCGGGCGTAACTCAGAGGCCAGAAAAAGTCATTGGCATGCATTTTATGAATCCAGTGCCGATCATGAAACTTGTAGAAGTCATCAATGGTTTGAGAACCTCTGAAGAAACAACCCAAACCGTCTTGGAGCTTTCTAAGGCAATTGGAAAAACAACAGTAACGGCCAAAGATTTCCCGGGTTTTTTGGTCAATCGAATTTTATGCCCCATGATCAATGAAGCTGTGTTTGCATTGGAGTCAGGCATTGCAAGTCCCAAAGATATCGATGCAGCGATGAAGCTTGGAACCAACCAACCCATGGGACCTTTAGAGCTCGCGGATTTTGTAGGACTCGATACAGTTTTGGCCATTATGGAAGTGCTGCACGAAGGTTTAGGCGAAGACAAATACCGCCCGGCACCGCTGCTTCGCCAGTATGTTGAAGCGGGTCTCTATGGTCGCAAATCGGGCCAAGGTTTTTACGAATACACGGGAGGCAACTCATGAGCGAATGCGTACAGATGGAGATCAAAGGCCGCGTAGCCTGGATCACAATCAATCGACCCGAGGCGCTCAACGCCATCAATAAGGACGTACTTTTGGGTTTGAGAAAACACATCAGCGAGGTGGTTCATTCCACTGAGCTCGAGGTGGCTGTGATTACAGGCGCTGGAGAAAAGGCTTTTGTTGCAGGTGCAGACATTTCGACGATGCAAAATTTTACGCCTCTGGAAGCCAGCAATTTTTCTGCGCTTGGACATCGCATTGCCAACATGATGCAGGCAAGTGGAAAAATTTTTATTGCGATGGTTCAAGGTTTTGCTTTGGGAGGGGGCTGTGAGCTCGCTATGGCTTGTGATCTCATCTACGCCAGTGAAAAGGCCAAGTTCGGTCAGCCTGAAATTGCTTTGGGCGTGATCCCAGGTTTTGGAGGGACGCAGAGACTTCCTCGTAGAATCGGTCAAGCCAAAGCCTTGGAGCTGTGTTTGACTGGAGAGATGATTGATGCTCAACAGGCTTTGACTTTGGGTTTGTGCAACGATGTTTTTCCAGCCGCTGAGCTCATTGAAAAAGTTGAGTCGATTGCAAACTCGATCTCCTCAAAAAGCAGAGTTGCCATTGAAGGCATCAAAAAATCCATGACCCAGGGTCAGGGCCTTGACTTGCGCACAGCTTGCGCAATAGAGCAGCAAAATTTTGCGCTGTGTTTTGCGCATCCCGATCAGGCCGAAGGAATGAAAGCCTTTCTAGAAAAAAGACCTGCCACGTGGAAAAAATAAAAGATCTGCTTTCTTTTTTTGGAGGCAAAGAAAAGCTCAAAGAATTTGCGCGGCAGCATGAAACACCTGCGTACATCTACGCCAAGTCTATTGTAGAACATAATTTTTTGGCCTATCAAAAACACCTTTCTGAAAATCAAGGTAGAGTTTGCGTGGCAATCAAGGCAAATTCAAATCCCGAACTTTTGAAAATTCTGGCAGCTCATGGAGCTGGTGTGGATGTGGTATCCTGGGCAGAGGCTCAGCGTGCACTAGATTGTGGCGTTCCAGGACAAAAAATTGTGTTTTCTGGCGTGGGCAAAAGGCGCTCAGAGTTGGAGCGCGCCATCGATGCGGGTCTTGCAGCGATCAATGTAGAGAGCCAAGCAGAGTTTGAGCTCATCCAAAACCTTTGCAAAGAAAAACAAAAAAGAGTTCGCTTGAGCTTTCGTTTAAATCCCAACGTAGATGCGAACACGCATCCAAAAATTTCAACCGGAATGTTTGAGAATAAATTTGGGATGGATCATCTTCAAGTGGAAGATCTCTATAAGAGATCTCATCAGGATCCATGGATTCAAGCAGTGGGGATTCACTTTCATTTGGGATCTCAGATTTTTACGCAGGATCCTTATGATCAAGCTCTTGACCAAGCTTTTACACTGATCGATCAACTGCGCAAACAATCTATGATAGTGGAGTTTTTGAATGTCGGCGGAGGCATCGGTCTTAGAGAGCAAAGCATTGAAGAGCACATTCATGCAATTGAAATGCATATGAAAAAAATTGTAGATGAAAGTCATGGAAAAAATATAAAAATCTTTGTAGAACCGGGCCGCTCTATTTTTGGCAATGCAGGAATCCTACTGACGCAAGTTCTGTATCGCAAACAAACCTCGCACAAAACCTTTGTGATTGTGGATGCAGGGATGAATGATTATATGAGACCCGCGTTGTATGAAGCCCCTGTTCATTTGGAATATCTAGGTGAAAGCAAAAACCATGAAACTATGGATTTGGTGGGACCCGTATGTGAAAGCACAGATACCTTTGCCAAAAATATTACATTTACAGTATGCATGCAGGGAGACATATTGGCGATGATGCATGTGGGGGCCTATGGATATTCCATGAGCAGTCATTACAATTTACGCTCTCGTCCGGCAGAATTTTTATGGGACGGAGCGCAGTACCGCTGCATTCAGGAAGAAATCTTGGCGTAGTTTTATGGTAAGAAAGCTTTTCATACATGACAGATCCATATAAAAATACATACATGATCAAAAGATTTGGATTGTATACGCTCGTGTTCTTATGTGCTGTTTCCTGTGCGGGAAAAAAGTATCCTGTGTCTTTGCAAGAAGATGGAAGCTATCGATTGCAATATGTGCACAGCGATGAGCAAGCCTCCAAACAAAAATCAGAGGCGCTCGCCGCCAAACACTGCGCGCGCCAAAACAAAGCCTATATGCTCCTGAATTCAGAAACAACATACTCCGGCAGTCTTACAGAAGAGGCCGCCAAAACCGTAAGAAAAGTAGGCCAAATCGGTACAATCTTCGGCGTAGGCGACGCCGAAAACGCCAGCGCCATCGCAACCGAAGACTCTCAATACACAACGCTCGTGTCTTTTCGCTGCCGCTAGGCGAATTGAGCTTAAAATTACTTAAAAAACAAACCTAGTATTTCCAACGAACGAAACAAAAAATGCAAAAGCCGACTTGAACTGGCAAAGTTACATGTCGGCTTTTAATTTTAGATCCAAAAGTATTTTTAATTTGGACCCAATTGGTTTATTTAGATACAGGTGTCAAATATACATCTGTCACACCGTTTCTCATGGATGGTGTAAGCTTAAAGGAAGCGGTTTCATAACCTTCCAAAGCAATTTTGATGCTTTTGCCTTTTGCTTCTTTTGAAGACAGAGCCACACTTACCAAGCCGTTCTCATCCGTAAAATCTCCTGTAGACGTTCCAATAAACAAAGCCATAGCACCTTTTAAAGGACTATCTGAGACATTTAAATTGACTACTCTAAACTTAAAATCATAGGTTTCAACTCTATCTCCACCGTTTGAATACAGATATACAACAGCTATCTTTTTGCCGATGTTTGTAATGTCACGGACTTTAATCTCTCTTGCTTGGTACCCAATAGCTGATATACTTAATTTTCCTTGGACTCCAACAGGTACCACCAAAGAAGCAACACCGTCTTCTCCTGTTTCTGTTTCTTGAGTGAAGGTGGATCGTAGCCTTATACCAGCGTCTTCTATGACTTCTCCTGGGTTATCTCCATCTACAACCATGATCTCCAAAACTTTATATTTGCCGAGATCTTCCTGAGCAAATCCACTTTGCGTAGATATCAAAGCAGCTAAAACTCCAATTGTTGATAATGCTAAAAATTTTTTCATGACATTTCCCTCCTCGGAAATTCTAAGTGTTACAACTGCGTCATTATAAGCAAAAAGCATTCCAACTGTCAATCCCCAATTTGAGGGGTTTTGAGGGCTTTGAGCCTTCTGTTTGGGGTGATTACGTCGCATTTTTGGGGCTTAATTTGGCATGTTTTCGGATATCAATGTTAACATCTACAATGAATGGTGATACCCTCTAGACCTTCAGGTCACGAATCCATATTCACAGCTTTTTAATTGAGCAAAATATAAGCACATCCAAAATGTAACTACATGTTTTTTTTTACATATTTTTTTGGAACAAAAATTGCTTTACCTTCAGGGGTGGATGTTGATTTTGTAAAGAAATTGTTGTACACTGCGACGCAGTATTTATTCCGGGGGGAATTTTGATCACTCAAGTTACGCTAAGAAGTACCATATTGTTAACACTGCTATTGGTTTGTCTCTTTTCGATGTCTGCCTATGCGAGTCAAGGAGTATTGTCGAAGGAAGATCTAAAGATTTGTGCGAGACAAAGCCAGAAAACCCTTTTTCTTACTTTTGAAAGTGGAGCTGCGAGTACCGCAAGCAAGACTGAGGTCAGTTGTGAGCTTATCAATGCCTATGCTTTAAGCAGTTCAAACCCTTTTGCGATTCACAAGCAATTGGTAAAAGATGCCCGTCTTCTTGAAGCAAGAAAAGGGCCTGAACAGACTCAGCAAGCTCTGCTTGGGCTCAATGATCTCTTGCTCAATCGAGCTCGAAGATATCAAATGTTTCAATTGGCCAGCGATGAAGGTGGACCTGGAGTCTCAAAGGAACAGCAGGCAAAACTGTTGTTGTATATTGATGCACTAGATTACCTGTCTTTCGGTAAATTGCGCTATTCAAATGTGCAAAACATTGCTCAGGTGATTCACGAGGCAACACTCTTTTTATGGTCTTATTACAATTCTACATCAGCAGAAAAAGTCGGCAAGGATCAGGGTTTTTTTGTTCTTTCTCAAAAAATCCGGAGAGCACAATCGTTTGTTACAAGTTATATGCTCAATGACGTTTATTATAAAACAGATGATCTGAGTGAATATCTAAAGCAGATCATTAGATCTGTAGGGGCAGGTATCAATAGCTACGAAAGTTTTGGCCTGCAGTATTTCGATGATGTTCGATCTATGAAAGTTTTTATGTCATGGATCGAGGCAACTGATGAGCATGTAATTGTTCCAGTAATGACACCTGGTACACAACCCCTTGATGTAAAATACAATACAGCAAATGATTCAAAGAAATTTGATCTCTCAACACTACTACTTCTTGGTAATGCAGTAGAGCTTGCAAGAATTCAAATGGCTCAATCCATGGTTTATTATAATGGAAGATATGGAGAAGGTTCTGTGGATCCTCAGTCTTGTATTGTGAGTCAAACCTTTTTAAAGAAAAGAAAAGTGGATGGAGTCGCTTTTGATTATGCCTGGAATGTAGGAAACAAAAGAGTTCTTCAGGGAATTTCAGTAGCACGGTCACATTTGAGAGAGATTCAAAATAGCTGGAGCAAAGATAAAAAAGGGGTTGAAGAGCTTCAACGACTCTTGGGTGAGGGAGCGACTCGCTCTGAAGCTGTGGACTTACATCGAGTCTTTCATGCCGTGGATCAAAGCTCTCTTGGTGAACAAGCAAAGACTGATTTTAAGATCATTAGATTTTTAATGACAGACTTTGATCATACGAAAAAAAATCTTCGATATTATGCCAATGATCCAACTTTACGAAAGTATTGGTCCAGTGAATACGAAAGAATCTTACATGTTATTTTTAGGCATCCTAGTATAGCCCTGATCACCAATACAAAAGTGTTTTATCAGTGGTTTGGAAAGATTTACTCTGCCGAAGAAGTTGCAGAAGGAAAAGCCAAAGAAAACGGAAAATATTTGAACCCGAGTTTTATGTCGAGAGCGGGATTGAGCATCGATAAAAATCGATTGGATATAGTGGTTCAAATTGCCAAAGATGAATTTAAAGAAAATGCCCCAGAAAGATGCAGAAAACTCTCCACCCTTCAGTGGTCAAAATATCCAACAAAGAAACTTTTTTGGCTCGGGTATAAACTTTTTACCCAAGATGTTAGAGACAATAAACCTCTTCTGGATGCTCGATATGCTCCAAGATCTTTTTTTAATACAAGCCCCACCGACAAAAATGTACTTGTTGAACAGATCAAAGAGGAAAAATTTGAATTTGAAACTTATTTGCAAATGAAGGCCGAATCCAACAAAGAATACTATGAAAGTGGCTTTGAGTTGGTTGGAGATTATCCTTCTGCTATTGGGGCGGCGCTTTCGGAAAATTCTTCATATTCTATTGTACTTCGAAGCTTGGTCAGTCATATCGAAGAACTAAGAGAGGCCGAGGAAGAGAGAAGTAAAAATATTGAGAAGGCGTTTATATATGCTGGATATGCTACCATGGGGGCAGCTGTAGCTACAGGTATCGGAGCTGTTTTGGCACCTGGAGTTGCTTTTTACGGTGTTTCTTTGTCAGCGATTTCCAAAATAGGTTTTGTGATGTCTTTGTATGAAGCCTCGACTCTTTTTTCTTTGGCTACAATGAAGTCTGAAACATTTCATAACAATTCGACGGGCTCTGGTATTTCTATGAATCAATATCGAACTCAGGCTACGAGTCGTGAATTTTATCATCATATCAATCTCATGCTTCGCTATGCCGATGATATTGATCGATTGGAAATAGGTGCTATTGTTGCTGGGCTTGCTGCAATTATAGATCTAGCTGCTTATGCAAGAACGATGTTGGTTCTGGGAGAGAAGAATTTGTATTCATCTTTAGATGATTTCTCGGGTTTTATTGCTCAAGAAAGAGAATTGTTTATTGCTTTGAGAAAACATAGCGTATTTAGATCCTATTCCAAATTCGAATTCACAGAATTCTTGGTTGTTCTTTCTCGTGAGACAGAAGGATTGGAAAAACTACGTCAAGTTAGAATTCTTTTAGATCAAGGTAAAGAAGAAGAAGCCGCCAAAGCTTTTGATGACTTGATATCTATTCTAAATCGCAGAGGGGTGGAGAGTTCGATCGTATCTAGAATTAAGGATACATTTGAATATAAAATTAGATCTTTGCGCGCTGTAGATGATCGTGTCAGAAATTTATCTCAAAACGCTCGTTCATATAACATGGAACCCAATGGTGAAGTGCTTAGCTATTTTACAAACCTGGATGAACTCAGTGGACAGCAAAGCGCTTGGGATGGTTTTATGCAGACGATGGGTATCCTCTCAAGTTCACCGTCAACTCAAGCTGAAAGAGAGCTCATGGGTGCTGCATATTATGTTCATATGACGGGCAACGATGCTTCTTCCAATGTTGCTACAACTTTTGGCTTGTCAAACTCTGTAAGTCGAGAAAAAAGAGAAGCCATCAACACGTTCATTGATTATTGCAAATCCTATGCAAGGCGAAATAATCTTTCGATATCTAATGATTCGATTGAAACTCAAATCAAGGTCTTAGCGGACCTAGGTGTGTTGGGTAACATGAATTTTGGTTGGAACGCAGGAGACATCATAAGATCGGGTTATATGAATAGGATTTTGGCACAAGATTTTTTAATGAATCATCCATGGAACGGTTTGGATTATTTTGTGGCTTTTGCAAGAAGTCAAAATGGGGGCGCTGGATGGAAGGCTCAGATTGATCGCATGGAAAATATATTGATGTATTTTGACGACCTCTCGATCGGAGGTGGAAAATATCATGTCAATGGAAAAACTTTTTCTCTCGATCAAAAAAAACAATTTGTGGATGAAATTGAACGTTATCAAAGCTATTTTGATGAGGAAGGGATCTTGATTGATTCTAGAAAAACTGAGTTTGATCAGTTGCGTGGTGGTGTTGCTGAAGAAAGTATTGATCACAATACCATTAGAATACGTAGAGCAGAGCGAAGTGGAATCTCCCAAGAGGTGTTTTATGATCCCAGGGGAGGGGCCATGAGAGCTCTTACAGATAATTATCGAGCAGGTATTATGGGAGATGATCTTATCAGATTGTCCAATGCGTTTGATCAATACATAGGAGGCAGAGCTAAAGTGATGGCTGAGTTGGATCAGCCAAACAAGCTGAAAGATTTTTTTGAGAAAATGATGGCTTTTGCGCAAAAGTATGAATCACCACGGTCAAATATTGGGACTGCTGATTATGGTTTCAATGGTGTGGGATATCCTGATTCTTTGGATGGCGTCGCGCACTGGGCGGAAGTACTTTCTCATAAAGATGCGGCATGTTTGGAGCTTTCTACATTCTTGCATTTTACTGCGGCAAGATATGGGCTGGAATCAAAAGTACGGCTTGGAACTCTGGGTGTGGGAGAAATTCATGCGATTTTTTTTCATCCGGCATCAGGCTTAATGATAGATTCTAACTACTCTCGAGTCGTGACAGATTTTGCAACGTGGAGAAACAATAGAAGATGGAGAGATTTTCTTCACTACAATAATGAATCAGAATTCTCTATCTACAAACCTATCAATGATAGTCTTGAAGATATTGAGTTCCATCAGTCGGACGTTACAAATATTCGAGTAGGGCCAGAAGAAACCCAGTTTTTTACATCCGAAAGTAGTACCGCGATTCAGTCGTATCAAAGGTATTTTAGTAATCACCCTGGAGCTCTTCAAGAGTTTTCATATGAAGGTGCTAGAAGTCTTAACAATTTTTCACGGCCCATTTCAAACATCGAACTAGAAGTTCAGGGATACCAAAGTGTTGTTGATAATTTCTTTGGGTATGATCATAATGTGTATTCGCCATATCTAAAGCAGTTTATTCATGAAATGTCGCATATATCGATTCCTGCCATTAGGGTTCAGGGTTACCAGCAGCGCTTTTACCAGAAGGCCATAGACTTTATAAGACAAAGATCCAGACCCGAGGGTGATTATATCATCGGTCTAACAAACCACAGATCTCATTTGAGGCGTGAAATTGCTTCACTAAATGTCGAAGCAGGTTTATCCAAACCACACTTTGCTGAAGTCTTGATTGAAAAAGCAGCTTTATGTCATGAACAGTCCTTGGGTCTTCAAGCGTTTTTCTCTTCGAAGGGCGTTAAGACGGAGATCAAAGTTGTAATTTTTATTGGAGGCGATGGAACAGAAATTCCTCATACTGTGGTGTACGACCCTGACAATGACTTGTTTATTGATTCTGCATGGTTTGGAAAAGTATTTACGAGACAAGAATTCTTTTCGAAAGTTGAAGAAGAAATCAGTTGGAAATGGTTTGGTGCGAATGAAGAAGAATCAACCATACAGATTTTCAAGCCCAGCTCGTAGGTTTGTAAGAACACTTTAAGTATCATGGCGGAGGGCTTCTTAACACATCGCGTATGATTAGTTTCTTGAGTCCTGGGGGCTTTTGTGAAAAACTCGGCGGCCTATGGATTTTGCTCTTACAGATGAACACCGTTCTCTTCAAACTTTGGCTCGTGACTTTGCAGAAAAAGAACTTCGCCCGATTGCGCGGCAGATCGATTTAAGCGGAACCTTTCCTCAGGAAGCTGTCAAAAAGCTCGGGGAGCTGGGTTTTATGGGGATTTCAATCCCTGAAAGTTATGGTGGGAGTGAGCTCGATCCTGTTGCCTATGTGGTGATCATGGAGGAGATCTCCCGGGTCTGCGCCTCGACGGCGGTAACGATGTCGGTCAACAACTCTTTGGCCTGTGAGGTTCTCAAGAATTTCGGAACCGAGGAGCAAAAACAAAAATTTCTAATTTCCATGGCCAAAGGTGAAACCCTGGGAGCCTATTGCCTCACCGAGCCGATGTCAGGTTCTGATGCAGCGACGATGAAGACCAGCGCCAAAAAAGAAGGTGATCACTATGTCATCAACGGCGCCAAAAACTGGATCACCAATGGTCCAGACGCCGATACGCTGATTTTGTTTGCGATGACAGATCCCACCCAAGGCAATCGAGGCATTACAGCTTTTGTCCTAGATGCCAAATCCGAAGGCGTTGAGATCGGAGCCAAGGAAAACAAGCTCGGCATTCGCGCCTCCAGTACCTGCACCATTAGTTTTACAGATGTGAAAGTTCCGGAGTCTCAGCGGCTTCGGGAAGAAGGTTTTGGTTTTAAGGTGGCGATGGCTACCTTAGACAATGGCCGTATTGGAATTGCGGCGCAGGCCTTGGGAATCGCGCAGGCTGCCTATGAATCGGCGCTGTCCTATGCCAAAGAGAGAAAGCAGTTTGATCAAAGCCTTGCAGAGTTCCAAGGCATTCGTTGGATGATTGCGGACATGGCCAGTCGGATTGAGGCCTCTCGCCTCTTGATTTACCAAGCTGCCTACAAAAAATCCTTGGGCGGACGTTTTACAAAATACTCTGCCATTGCCAAACTGTTTGCATCTGAGACAGCCTCTTTTGTGACCAATACTGCTCTGCAAATTCATGGAGGCTACGGCTATACCAAAGAATATGATGTTGAGCGCTTTGTTCGCGATGCCCGAATTTGTGAAATCTACGAGGGGACCAGCGAGATTCAGCGCCTTGTGATTGCGAGCCAAAGCCTTAAAGAAATCCAGGGATAGGCCATGGCGGATGTGAAAGATCTAGAGCGTCAGCTTGCGCAGTGGGAAGAAGAGACGCTCAAACCCACCCTAGAGAAAAGACCTGAGAGGCAGGAGCATTTTTCCACGATTTCCAATCATGAGATTCGCCGGCTTTATACACCTTTAGATGTTTCTGGCCTCGATTATGAGAGAGATTTGGGAAACCCCGGAGAGTATCCCTATACGCGAGGGATTCATCCCACGATGTATCGGGGAAAGCTCTGGACCATGAGACAGTTTGCGGGCTTTGGGACGGCCAAAGACTCAAATGCTCGCTATCATTACCTTCTCAGTCAGGGTCAAACGGGTTTGTCGGTAGCTTTTCATATGCCGACGATTATGGGCTACGATTCGGATCATGATCGCTCCCGGGGTGAAGTGGGAAAAACAGGGGTTTCGATCGATACGCTCGAGGATATGGAAACGCTCTTTCAAGGCATTCCCTTGGATCAAGTCACGACTTCGATGACCATCAACGCGCCAGCGACGATTTTGTTTTCGATGTATTTGGCAGTGGCCAAAAAGCAGGGCGTGTCTTGGGACCGAATCGGTGGAACCACACAGAACGACATATTAAAAGAGTACATTGCCCAAAAATCATGGATTTATCCGCCCAAACCCTCCATGAGGCTCATTACAGATATGATGTCTTTTGCCAAAGATCATGTACCCAGGTGGAATACCATCTCGATTTCCGGCTATCACATTCGAGAGGCAGGTTCGACGGCTGTGCAGGAGCTGGCCTTTACTTTGGCTGATGGAATTGGCTATGTGGAGGCGGGGATTGAGGCGGGAATGGATGTCGATGACTTTGCGCCGCGCTTGTCTTTTTTCTTTAATGCGCACAATGATTTTTTTGAAGAGATTGCCAAGTATCGCGCCGCCCGAAGAATTTGGGCCCGCATTATGAAAGAGCGTTTTGGCGCAAAAAACCCCAAGAGCATGATGTGTCGTTTTCATACGCAGACGGCCGGATGTTCGCTCACGGCGCAGCAGCCCTACAACAATGTTGTGAGGACTGCAGTGCAAGCCTTGGCGGCTGTACTTGGGGGGACGCAGTCTTTGCATACCAATTCTCTGGATGAGACCCTGGCCTTGCCCACTGAGGAGACGGTTCGCATTGCGCTTCGCACGCAGCAGATCATTGCGCAGGAATCAGGTGTGGCGGCGACTGCAGATCCTTTTGGGGGAAGCTATTTTGTGGAGTCTCTGACTGATGAGATGGAAGCGCAGGCTTTGACGTATATTGAAAACATCGATCAGATGGGAGGCATCATTGAGGCCATTGAAAAAGGCTATCCTCAAAAAGAAATCGGAAATGCTGCCTATCTCTATCAAAAGCAGCTGGAGACCCGAGAAAAAATCATCGTGGGCATCAATGAATATATTGAAGAAAACGAGACTCCAATCGAGACATTGACGGTTGATGAAGAGGTTGAAAAAATTCAGATCGAAAATGTGCGTCGAGCAAAAGCAAAGAGAGACGCTGGCAAAGTGCAAAAGAGTCTGCAAAAGCTCGAGCAAGCTGCGCGAGGACCGGACAATCTCATGCCCTATATTTTGGAGGCCGTAGAGTCTTATGCTTCTTTGGGGGAGATCTGTGATGTGTTTCGAGATGCTTTTGGTGAATATGTGGATCCAAAATGGTTATAGGAGCGCAGTATGGCAAGTGAAAAAACATTGAGAATTTTGGTGGCCAAGCCTGGTCTGGATGGTCACGATCGGGGAGCCAAGGTGGTCGCTCGAGCGCTTCGCGATGCTGGTTTTGAGGTGGTCTATACGGGCCTTCATCAAACGCCCAAAATGATCGTGAGCGCAGCTGTGGACGAAGACGTAGATGCGGTCAGTCTGTCGGTTCTGTCGGGGGCGCATATGTATTTGTTTCCGGAAGTGATCAAACTCCTTAAAGAAAAAGGGGCGCAGGACATTCAGGTTTTTGGAGGGGGGATCATTCCCGATGAGGACATTCCAAAACTAGAAAAAGAAGGCGTAGCCAAAATTTTCACACCGGGCGCAACGCTCAAAGAGATTACATCATGGGTGCGTGAAAACATCCGTTCAACCAAGGAAGCAGGATAAGCAATGAAGATAGAGCATAGCGAAGATCAAAACATGCTCAGAGAAATGGTTCGAGACTTTGCCCAAAACGAAGTCGCGCCAGGAGCTATGGAGAGAGATGAATCGATGGAATTTCCCTTGGAGCTTTGCCGAAAATGCGGCGAGTTGGGGCTGATGGGCATCATGCTTCCGGAAAGCTACGGCGGAGCGGGCATGGATGTAACCAGTTATGCTATTGCGGTCGAAGAAATTGCCAAAGTAGATGGTTCCATGGCGCTTTCTGTGCAAGCGCATAATGGACTGGGCTCTGGACATATCTTGCTCTCAGGGAGTGAAGAAATCAAAAATAAATATCTGCCTTCTCTTGCCAGTGGAGAACGTTTGGCTGCTTGGTGTTTGACCGAGCCAGGCTCGGGCTCCGATGCTGGATCCATGTCTACAATAGCTGAGAAAAAAGGAAGCTCGTGGGTTATCAACGGGAGCAAAAATTTTATTACGCATGGTACTTTTGGAGATGTGTATGTGATCATGGCCAAAACCGATCCTTCCAAAGGCAACAAAGGCATTACAGCATTTGTGGCCGAAAAAGGCTGGCCAGGTTTGGTCGTGGGCAAAAAAGAAAACAAGATGGGCATGAGAGCCAGTGATACCACATCGATTACGTTTGAAAATTTGGAAATTCCTGAAGAGAATGTGTTGGGGGAACCCGGTCAGGGATTTACGGACGCTCTAAAAATTCTAGATAAAGGCCGAGTGGTGATTGGCGCCTTGGCTTTGGGTTTGGGGCAGGCAGCGATAGATGAAGCCATGAAATATGCTTTAGAAAGAAAAGCCTTTGGAAAACCCATCTCCGCGCTTCAAGCCATTCAATGGAAAATTGCAGATAGTGTGACCGAGCTGGAAGCTGCGAGAATGCTCGTGTACCGCGCAGCTTGGATGCACGATCAGGGTATGTATGCAAAAGCCGAAAGCTCCATGGCGAAACTCTATGCATCAGAGGCAGCTTGGAGGGCATGCAATCAGGCCATTCAAATTCATGGGGGCTACGGCTACGTAAAAGAATATCCCGTTGAGCGCTTTTATCGAGACGTTAAACTCTGCCAAATCGGAGAGGGTACGAGCGAAATCCAAAGAGAAGTCATTGCTGGGCAGGTTCTGGCATCTTAGGGTTTTTTTCTTTGGGACAATTTTTTATCCCATACGCATATCCTATACCAAAGGCGCTTCGCCGATGGTGTTTTTGATTTTTTCAAGCAGAGACTGGGTATCAAAGGGCTTGGTGACAAAGTCGACGACATCCCTTTGAACAAATAGATCTTCCACTTTTCCTTGGGCCGTACATACTATGATGGGAATATCGTCAGCATTTGGGATCTGCTTGAGACTGTTGAGAAAGGTATATCCGTCCATTTTGGGCATGCGCACGTCCAACAAGATCAAATCCGGTTTTTCTTTTTGGATCAGCTCCAAAGCTTCGTGGCCGTTTCCCGCTTTAAGTGTCGTGTAGCCCTTAGACTCCAATCTGGCTTGGAGAATGACCACAATCCGTTCTTCATCATCCACAATTAAGATCTTTTTTTTCATGAGGGTTTCCTTGATTCATCGCCGTCGCATGATGATCCATACGCAGCGAAAGGGGGTTAAAGGTTTATTTTTTGGAGCAGAGCGTGAGAAGTTTTCCCATCTTCGGGAAACCGAGCCAACTTGTGCGAAACGCTAATCTGAACCTGAGCTTCAATGGACGACAGACGCTCCTTGAATGCCTCTGGGGTCAGAGATTTAACGTCAAACAATATGATAAAGATTTTCTCATTATTTTTCAAATAGAAATCAGAATTTGAGCGAAGGGTATGTTGAATGAGTTTAAACCATTGATTTGTTTTGCTTTTTTCAGTTTCTGAGCTTTCTAGAAGCATGGTCCAAAAGAGTTGACCTTCTTCTATTTTTTCAATGTATTCTTCTACATAATCCCGACAGATATCTTGAAATTCTTTTTTTGGAAGGGTGAAGTGAAATTCTGTGCCCACCTCTTGGCCCTGCTGCGCCCATATTTTTCCCCCATGAAGCTCCACGATGCCTTTGCATATGGCCAAACCCAAACCTGTCCCTTGGGTTCCACTGTTGGAGTCGCGTCCGACTTGTTCAAATCGATCAAAGACACGCTGAATGTCTTTTTGTGGAATGCCTACACCTGAATCTTGTACTGAGATTTCAATTTCGTGAGGCTTGTCGATGAGGTGCAATTCTATGCTCCCTTGCTCCGTAAATTTTAAGGCATTGGACATTAGGTTTGTAAGAACCTGTGTGATTTTTCCTGCGTCTAGAAAAATTTCGGGATCAGTTTCGGGTAAAACCGCATCGACTCTGAGGCCTTTTTTTTCTCCAGGGATGCGAAATTTTTGTACGACTTTGTTCACGGTTGCTGAAAGCTTGCATGGATCCCAGTCCAGCGTGGTCTTTTGAACTTCTAATTTTGAGAGATCTAGAAGATTCGTAATGAGTGTGTTGAGTTCGTTTGTTGAATCAAGTGCTAGATCCAAAAACATTTTTTGTTTGTCATTGATTTCTCCGTGTAAGCCATCAATGACTTGGTGTAGTCCTTCTTTGATAACGGTAATGGGAGTGCGAATTTCATGTGAAATTACACTAAAAAAGTCATCCTTCTTTTTCTCGAGCAAAATTCGAGAGCTGATATCTCGAATGGTGCACAGAAAACAATCTTGGCCATCCCAACTGATCGGAACAGTTTGAAACTGGACATAGAGTGACTTGTCCATGGAGTGTTCCAATTCTTTGATCCAGACTTTTTCTTTTCTTAGGTCTTCTGGGAAAGGCATGTTGAGAATTTGTAAAGTGTTGAGCTGAAAAAGATCTTCGGCTTTGGGATTGATAAAAAGAACTTGGTTAAGTGGATCTACAATGACGATCCCATCAGAGCTTTCTGAAATCACACGTCTGAAACTTTCTTCGGTTTTGATGAGTTTTCGTATGAGTTTGATCTGATGAGAAATTCTTCTTTTTTCTAAACTTTCACAAAATGCTTTGAGAAAAGAGAGAGGCGACTTGGTTTGCTTGACGTAATATCCATCCAAGACTTGATGTTGCATGGCATTTATAATGAGATTTTCATTTTTTCGATCACAGAATGCGAGGATGGGGCAGTATTGTTGGAATTGTTTCATCAGTTCCAATTCTTGCTCGCCTTGACTCTTTGATACTTTCCAAATCAAAAGACCGACTTCGTCTCCGTTGATGATGGACAAGACTTCTTGATAGTCTTTTTCGTATCGAATTTTGCAAAGATAATGCTGAGACAGTCCAAGAGATTTTTGAATGAAACCATGATCAAAGCTAGAAAAGCCCAGAGCGAGGACGCGAAGCTCTTTTTTAAAGGTTTGGTTTATAGGCTCTTGCAACATCGAAATCCGATCCATGGACTTTTTTTATCGAGAGGACTTTCTTGATTTGAGGCGCATCTTCCTGCCCATGAAGAAATATGACTGGCGCCTCCTTTGGTGAGCTTGAAGTCTTTTCGAAAACGCCCAGAACTTGAAACCCATTCTTCGACGTTTCCAGTTAGATCATATACTTTTTCATCGGTAACGCAGGAATCTAAAGATCCTGAAGGTAGAGAGTTGGGTTCTTGATTTCCAACGTTACAAGACTCTGCGATAAAGGTGCTTCCATAACTAAAATTTCGATTGCTTTGATCGGGACCTTTGCACGCTCGTTCCCACTCCGCTTCGCTGCATAGGCGCTTGTTTTGATGGCCACACATTTGAGAGGCCTGCTCCCACGGCGTTCCCGTAATGGGAAATTGACCCTTTTGATTGGGATATTCGTACTGGTCAATACAAAAACTGTTAAGGGTTTCGTCGTGAAGCAAAGTTTCTGTATATGCGTTGCGATCTGGGTCCTTCTCCTCAGAGCCATAGAGAAAAGATCCTCCAGTGATTTTGATCATGCCTCTGGGGCAACGCGCTTGAGTTTTAACGATGGGAATTTTGGATGCTGCTTTTTCACTTGTGGGTTTTGCGGGTGATATATCTGCCACTTGTTTGGAATTTTTTGTGTTTGGGGGAGTGTCAGAGACTTCTTTTTGGGTTTCAATGCGTACAGATTCTGCAGCGGCATCTTGCTTCATCCATTCTTGGTATTTGGGGAAAAATACAAAGGCGACGACAAGAAAAAATACCAAACTTATACCGGGGCGAATGGCTCGTTTGACATAGCTTCTGTTGACTGTTTTCCATTGGGAAGAAGGCTCAATCAATAAGTCTTCGTTTGCGCTAGGATATTTGGTTTCTACGCCTTGTACCCATTGTCCCAGACGCTTACGTAAATTGTTGCTTGGAAAGGGTTGTAAAATGGTATCGATTTCACGGATGATTTCTTTGCAGTTAGAAAAGCGGTCTTCTTTCTTAGAAGAAGTCATTTTTTTGATGATTTTTTCGATGGCTCCGGGAACTTCTTTTCGATAGGCGGTTACAGGTGCTAGGTCTGGGCCGATCATTTCTGAGTCGCCGGTGTTCATTCCTACCAGAAGTTCATAAAAAACAATTCCAAGTGCGTATTGATCGGTACGCTGATCGACTTCCTTGCCATAGGCTTGTTCCGGGGACATGTATTTGATTTTTCCTCGGACGACACCTGTTTTGGTTTTTGAACTTCTCAAAGAAGTTTTGGCGATTCCAAAGTCCGTGAGTTTCGCGATTCCATCAAAAGAGATCAAAATATTTTGCGGACTCACATCTCTATGGATGACATCTTGATGAGTTTGATTGATCGTGAGGTTATGGGCGTAGTCGAGCGCAAAAAGAATTTGCCTTACAATTTCACAGGCAATTTCAATGGGGATCACACTTTGTTCGCGGTATGATTTTTTGATCAAACTTTTCGCGTTGAGACCCTGGATGTATTCCATTGCGAAAAAATATCTTTGGCTGATTTCGCCAAAATCATAGACCTGGACAATGTTGGGATGATTGAACTTTACAGAGATTTTGGCTTCTTCCACAAAGAGATTGCGATATTCTTCTTCCTCATTGAGGTCGGGCAAAATGATTTTTAGGGCGACATCTTTTTCAATGCCCTCGGCTGGAGAGAAGGTGGCTTTGAAGACCTCAGCCATTCCTCCTACTGCAATGCGCCTTTCTAAAAAGTATTTTCCAAATTGATGTGTTTTGGATTTCATGAGATTTCGATCATAGAGTGTAATGCATGGAATAAAAAGCTTATGATATCAATTTACTACGCTTTGAGTTTATCATTTTTTTAAAAAAAGTTATAATGAGAACTTGGCGTAATCTATTTTTTCGCTCACTATGGACTTTCCCTGGATCCATCTTGGATCGGAGCGCTGGTCGTTGCTGTCGGGACTAACTACAAGATTGTGGTGGCAATATCGTGTATTTGTTTTTTCCATATCGATGGCTTGGCCGTATTTTGGTCCTTGTTTCATTTCTATGTTGCTCGTCTCTTCAAGCCACAGATTTTACGCTTTTCCCCAGACATTGGAGGGCTCCTGGAGCCGGTCCCTGGGTGATGACTGAAAGCGCGCAGATGATTGAGGAAAAACACATAGAATTGCAAAGTGGTCTGGGCTTCATGCATCGGCCTGTAGCCATTTATTCAGATCAAGGTGATCTTGTGGATTCAATTCTAGGACATCGCTTGTATTCTGAGCTGGGCGTGAATTTTGGATGGGAGTACGGTCTAAATATAGGTCTTGTTATGCCTATCATTTTGGACCAATCGGGACCCAAACAGTCAGTGGCCAACATTACCGATATCCGCTCTGGAGGTTTGGGAGACCTCTATCTTTTTGTTCGAGGCAGGCTATTTTCGGACAGGTGGGAAAAGCTTCGTTTGGCCTATCAAGCAAACGCAAGTTTGCCGACATCGCAGGTGGATTTTGGAGGGGATGAGTTTTTGAGCTTGGCGCCGAAAGTGATCGCGGACTATAGATATAGGGATTTTATTTTTGCTGCAAACCTGGGTTTTACATTCCGAAAGAAAACAGAGTTTTTAAATTTTGCTGTAGGTTCAAATCTAGAGTGGAATGTAGCCGTGGCCTATCTTTTTACATCTTTCCATCAGCTTTCCTTGTTTGCTGAGCTGTATGGGCAGATGAATCGATTTCGTTTTTCTGGAAGTCATGTGCTGATGGATGGGCTGATGGGCCTGCGTTGGGATGAGACCCAGCCTTGGAGTTTTTCTCTGTCTTATGGGCGCAACTTAGTCAACGGCTACATTGGAGGTGATCATCAAGTGGTTGCGATGGTTTCTTATGGTTTGGATCCCAAACGCCGCGCAAGTCCCGAGGATGTGATTGATCAGGAAACTCAAGGAAAGATTAAAATTTCGGATGAAGAAATTCTTTTGAGTGAGCCCATACGTTTTGCTCCTGAAAGCGACATCATGATCGAAAATTGTGAAGAGACCTTAGAACTTCTCTTTGGCGTGCTGCAGGAAAATCAATGGATAGAAAAAATTGAGATCGCAGTCTTTACACCTAATGATCCAAATGTGGGAGCTTCTGAGCTTCACTTGGCATTTCGAAGAGCCAAAAAAGTTAGAGACCATTTAGAAATGTTAGGCTTGTCACCGGAAAGAATCACATCCCAAAGTTATCTAGGATACAAAGTCCAAGGCGCAGATCCTTCAGATCGAGAAATGAAAATCAAAATTCTTCAAAGGAGCAAGAGATGATGAAAAAACAATCTGCTGCTCTGTTTTCGTTGATGGTTTCGGTCATTCTCTTATCCTCACCCTTTTGCTTTCCTCAAAGTTTGTGGTCATTTAGTCTCTCTTTGAGTTCTTCTGCAACTTCTATCGGAGTAGATGGGACCAATGGCATCGACAGTCAATCCAATACGCATGTGGTGCACAGCTATCAATTTGACATACCGGCCTTCAGTTCAGTCGCTGAAGTTGAGATTGACTTGAGTTCTTTTGGCGTGGGGGCTACGACAGGATTTAATCTGGCAAACATCGAGTTGGGGGATGTTTCGATCAGTGGCCTTACAGGGGGGCTTGGCTTCAACGTGTCGGTTTCTGCTGTGACGGTTGACAATGTAAATAAGACCATCAATGTTGAGTTTAGTCCTTCGGCCAACAATGGCAATGGAACTCTGGTGATTCGAGATCTTCAGAATCCTCCCTGTCCGGTGGAAGAGCTTTTGACTTTTTCGTTGATCAATTTGGGTTCGGTTTTTTCCTCAGAGCAAACAAGTCTGGGCTTTTCAGGAAGTATGGAAGATTCCGATGGAGATCGGCTTCCCGATGGGTTTGAGATCTATTACGGCGCTGCAGGGGTTCGGGGAGAAGAAGACAGCAATACGGGAAAAGATTTGGGTCTAGATCCTGATGTGGCCAACAGCTTTACAGCAGAAAATGACGGGGATGGATTTCACCTGCTCAGAGAGTTTTTGGCTTGTACAGATCCCTTAAATATTTCCTCGGCCCCACTATCTTTGGATAGTGATGGTGACAATATTTACGATGTAGATGAGAGTTTTCCGGGTGTGGTTTTGGATACGGATTCTGACGGAATTCCCGACAAAATGGATACGGATTCCGATGGCGATGGAGTTTCAGACTCTGTAGAAGCTGGAAAATCCAGCTTGGCTCCCGATCCTGTAGATACGGACGGCGATCTAATTCCAGACTTTCAAGATACGGACTCTGATGATGATGCGGTTCCCGATGCGCAGGATAACTGCCGTACCCTTGCAAATATTCTTCAAAGCAACGTTGATGGAGATGCCTTGGGGGACGCCTGCGACAATGACAATGACAATGATGGGATCATAGACAGTGTGGACAATTGTCCATTGGTTTTCAACCCAAGCCAGGCTGATGACGACAATGATGGTTTTGGAAACCCATGTCAGGGAGATCAAGATGGAGATGGTGTGGAGGACTCTGAAGACAACTGCCCCGCAGTGGCAAATGAAGATCAGAAGGATCGAGATTCAGATGCTTTGGGAGATGTTTGTGATCCAGATATTGATGGAGATGGTCTTGTCAACCCGCTAGACAATTGCCCTTTGATTAAAAATGTCAATCAGGTGGATTCCAATGGCAACGGAGTGGGAGATGCCTGCGATACAGAGGGCTTTGTATTGGGAGGAAGCCGGGCCGCATGTACATCTCAAGCGCAAGAAACATTTACTTATCTTGTGATCTTGATGCTTTTTGGATGTGTTTGGATGCGCAGACGCCGATTCCACGTGTGAGTTTTCTATCCAAAGCATTCGGTAAAAAAAACTGCGTAGTCATCGGAAAGCTTAGGATTGTCAGATTTTTTATACGGACGAAAATACTACATCCATTGAAACGGTGAGATTTATCGCCTCTACATAGTTACGATTGAGGAATCAAAGAGCTTTTGCCTTTGTAGCTCTTGGTAAACTTGCTTCCAATGACAACCTCTCCTGTTCTGGGAAAAAATAAAGGAGGCGTGGCATCTACCCTTTTGTCTTCTCTATGGACCCTACGAAAAAAACCATTGGTCTGCTGGTTGAAGAGGCGAGAAGAGTATGCATACAAATGGTTGGCACTGCCTCGAATGTGTAACTGACCTTGGGGAATGCGGATAAACTCTTCACCATAGTCATACACGCCATCTTTGGGAGTTTTGTTCAAATGACCATCTCTATAAAAAGCAGGCTCGATTCCAGGTCTTGGAATTTTCTTTGAGGGGTCCATTGGATCCGTGATGTAAAAAGAGTTGGGCTGATCCCACTCGGTTAGGAGATACCTGTCCCATGTTGCTCCACCATCTTCCGTAGCCATGATTCCAATGGCTTTGTCGGCGTCCATTTCAGGCTGCCATATGCCCTGCATTCTGAAATAATTTCCCGCAATGAAATGTCCTTCTAAGTCCAGTGTGGCGGCGCCGTTGACAAAGCCAATACCCTGAAGAGCAGCTTTATACATCCACTGCGCGGGGTAGGTGGTGTCCTCGATATCCAAATCAATGGGATCTCCATTGCTGTCTTCGGGAATGAAGTTTGTGATGTTTCGTAGGAGACCATTTTGACTGCTTGAGTTTAAAGGATTGTAAGAGTCAATGGTTTGAGCCATCATGTTAGAAAACATGGGTCTCTCATGCTGAGGAACGCCATCGGGAACCACAATATCATTGATGGCCATCACACCCAGCATATTGTTATAGGGGTCCTGATAGACAAGATCTCCTTCAATATATACGTTTTGAGCTACTACACTTGTAGTATCAGCGACAATACCTTTGATGTGAACATCGCAATCCCCGCAAGCAATAAGGCCTCCTGCATCGTAGGTGGCGATGGAACTGTCGGTTCCATTTCGAACATCATCTTCCTCACCTACATAACGATCCCATACATAGGGCTGATCAGTGTTGCAGGTGTATTCTTTAAGCTTGGCTCCTCCAACGGTGTTGATAAATTTTAGACAGACGTCAGTTTTTCCCGAGCCTGTAAAGTCTACGTCAGCATTGGGAATCAGATTGGAAAAATAGCTGGTATCCAAAGGCTTGACCTTGTCGTAGCCTTCTGAATAGCCTTCCTGAAATAGTATTTCGGTGTAACGTTCACCGTATCCACAGTCTTGCGTGCAGCTTTCTGAATCGTCATAAGCAAATCCAGTTCTTTTGAAAGGATACTCTTGTCCTGAGGGGGTGCTGTTGGCAAAAGTTACATGTCCAAGATAATAGTGCGCCTGATCGTCGAGCTCATATCCATATTGCATGGCCTCTTCGTAGGTGGGGCTTGAGGGCATGCCTTCGTTCACGGCGATGCCATAGCCAACCAAGTCTCCAATTTGTTTCGAAGAGTTCATATACAGTTCTGTAGGGTCAAGATTGAAATGCACACGACCCTCAAAAATTCCAGGCTCAATATAAAATTCACTGGGGACCCCTCCAGATCCGAGAATTCCATAGAGGATTTCAGAAAAAGGTTCTTCTGTGATTTCTACCAAGGTTTCGATGGAAAATGATTCTCCGGTTTGCGTATTTTCGGCCTGAGATACGATCAAAAATCTCTTTGGGTACTCTCCATCATATTCAGTAGGGTCAGAAGACCAGTCTATTGCTGGATTGGGGTCTTCTGGAAACAAATACACCAAAGTCTTTGTGCTGCCTTGGGTGCTGTCGATCAAAGCGGTCAATGTGGACCGATCACTATCGTAAACATACCCCTGCTCAACGGGATTGATTCCATCTCCTGGGTTGGAAAAACTCGCAAGACTCGAGCCTGAGTACTGGTTCTCCATATTGTTTTCCGCCAATTTGATGAGCATACCCTTCGCAATATCCGATCCTGTTTCTGCTTGGTTCTGGAGCGTGATGTTTTTTCGAATGAGACTCGCAATTTTTTGAACTGAAAGATTTCCCTGATTTACGGCAAGAAAAATCGCGACCGAAACCACAATGAGAATCAAAACCCCAAAAACAGCCATGCCTTGATGACGCTTCCAATGTTTCATGTTTGTCTCCATACCCACCATTTTATTGACCTCCACCACCGATGTTTGGACCTCCGTCGCCTCCGGTTCCGCCACCAGTATAAGCTTCTTCAGTCGCCATGTACTCTTGGTTGACAAGAACTACGGGATCTCCTGTAAGCTCAGCGCCTCTAGAGAGGTTTGCGATTCCATTCTTTAGATTGTGAGGTGAGAAGCGAAAGCTCTCCGAGGACTCTGCAGCTTGCTCAATCTGGAGAGAGGTTGTAAAAAATTGAAGACCAGGCATGCCAATTTGATTGGTGCAACTGCAATCCAATGACCCGGTGATGTCTTGAAAACACTGCTCTCCGGGAAGTCCCATACGGGGTGTTCGAATCGGAACGGTTTGATTGAACAAGTTATATAGAATTTGTAGCCTCTCAGCAGAAAGCAATACAGGTTCCCATTGATGTGTCATCTCCGCGGCTCCCCCTGGGAGATACTCCAGCGTCGCTGGATCAAAAGAATCGTCTAAGGAATGGTCGTCACGAACTACAGTGTTGTTGTCTGGATCGAAGGCGTAGCTCGCCATTTTGACTCTAAATACATAAGCACTGTCAGGATCGCTTTCACCGTATTCATGTGTAAAGTCTGCAGGGTTCCAATACGAACGACTGGAGTGGTAGAGATCGTAGCCGTTGGATGTGCTCTGAATGCTTGTGATCCGAAACAAATCAGATTGCTCTGAATCAATGACGACAACGTAATCTCCCACGGCCAAGTTTTCGATCGATGATACGGTCACAGGATTTACGCCACTGGTGGAAAAGGTTTCATTTGATCCATCCACGGCCAGGCGAATAAACGAGCTCTGCTGTGGAATATAGACGATCTGTACCGCATCGTTGTCGTCATTGACTCCGTCAAATAAAGAAACTTCGTCAGAAGGATCGATGATGGCATTGTTTGCAGCTTCGTACTCATTTTTATCATAGCCCGGATAAGGTCTAACGCCCCATGATACTGTAGAGACTCCTCCAGAGGTACAAGCCGAAGGCCTGTTGACTTGCAAACGTATATTTTCAGCATTGTAAAAAGGAATGGCGTTTTCGATTTCAAATTTGAAACGATCCAAAAACTTAACTTTTTCTCTCACATTCTTAGTGTTTTTTTGTAAGGCAACGCCTTTTTTTGTGGATTTTTGAAAGATAGAAAATCCAGCGGCAAAGACTCCCGCAAAAAGGACCGCTGCGATCATCAATTCTATGACTCCAAGACCCTTAGATACTCGGATATTGCTTGATATGATTTGTTTCATTTTGGACTCAACAATTTCCTAGATTTTTTTCTGGACAAGCTCTTTACATCCTACAGTCAAAACGCATGCTCCAGGACTATATTGTATAACTTTGCCTTAGAGAATGCAAAGAACGTATCAAGTATATTTTTTACGTATTTTCATTATTTTTATCAATTTATTATTAAGCATTTAATATAAAACGTTATTTTATATAGTTATAAATATAACTATATATGCGATTTCCGTACCATCTTGTATAAATTGGGGTTTTTACCTAGCTATGATGAGAGAGAGAAAAAAGGGTTTTTTTTGTTCCTTTGGCTCATTTGACGTAGACTGCTGTTTTTATGACGGATTTTATTTCACAGAGCTACGACTATCTAGCCCGGGGTGGGCCTGTCATGCTCCCTATTGTTCTGAGCTCCATGATTGCTCTTACCCTTATTATAGAGAGGTGGAGGGCTCTTTCACGAAAGAAAATTTTTCCAGAGAGTTTCATTAATGAAATTCACAGCTTACTCGACAAAGGTCAAATTGAGGCGATGTGGTCTCTATCCAAGACCCATGAATCTCCAATCGCGAGAATTTTAGCAGACTCTTTAGATGTTACAGATCCTCAGCAAATGGAAGAAAAAATGCAGCAGAGTGGTCGAAAACAGGCTGTGGTTCTGGAAAAAAACCTAGAGTTTTTGGGTGTGATCGCAAGTATTGCACCGCTTTTGGGTTTGCTAGGAACCGTAACAGGGATGATACAAACCTTTGATGTGATTAAGGTCATTGGTGTGGGGGATCCTTTAAAACTCTCGGGGGGGATCGCGGAAGCTTTACTCAATACTGCGGGAGGACTCATTGTAGCCATCCCTGCGTTCGTATTCCAAAGGCTCTACTATCGAAGAGTTGAAAACTACGTGATGGAGATGGAAGATTTTATCCAAAGTGTATGGATGAATTGTAAGAAATATTTATGAATTTTCGAAAGAAACAGTCTCGGAACAAAAAGGCGGAGATCTCCATGATTCCCTTGATTGATTTGTTCATGAATATTTTGGTTTTCTTTATGGTGACAACCAGCTTTGGATTGGACACGGTTTTTTTTGTGGACCTTCCGACCTCTGAAGTAGCCAATGCTGTGGGAAATCTACAATCTTTGACCATTGCCATTCATGAAAATGGAGATCTCGCAGTTAACAATCAATTTGTTTTTGCGGGTCAGCTTCATGATTTTGTACAAGAGAAAATTCAGGGAAAGAAAAAAGACCTTCCAGTTTTGATACGTGCGGACGCAAATGCAAAACACGGGAGTGTTGTTGCCGTTATGGATGTCATCAAAGCTTTGGGCTTAAGCAACGTGGGTATCACGACAAGAAAGGACGGGTAATATGGCTCGTAGCGATCTCTTATGGAATCCTTCTCCTGAACATTTAAAACAAAGTCAGATCGCGCAGTTTATGACTTGGCTAGGTCAGCGGGGATATCCGAGCATGAAACGTTATAACGATCTTTATCAATGGAGTATCGATAAGCCGGATCATTTTTGGAGTCACTTTTTAGAGTGGAGCGGCATCGTGCTTGATAAAAGCTACGATCGAATTGTAAGCAAAGACGAAATGTTTGGAACCAAATGGTTCGCAGGTGCGAGGTTGAATTTTGCGCGTGTCCTTTTACAAAACATATATGAAAAGAATCCCCTCGATGTTGTGATTGTTGAAATCACTGAGGAAAGAGAGCGAAGAGAAATTACAGCCAAAGAGCTCTTGAGGGATGTGTCTTCGGTCTGGAAGACGCTTCGTGACATGGATGTAAAGCCAAGGGATCGCGTCGCTGCTGTGGTCACCAATGGTTATGAAGCCATTGTGAGTATGCTTGCTTGTACGTCTTTAGGGGCCATATGGACTTCTTGTTCACCTGATTTTGGAGCTTCTGGAATTATGGATCGCTTTGGCCAAATCAAACCCAAAGTTTTGATTGCAGTCTCCAATTACTCCTACAATGGTCGCAATTATTCCATGACAGAAAAACTTGATGCGATTGTTGAAGGGATTGACTCTCTTTCTCATTTGATTGTTGTAGAAAAAAATCAAGAGAAGTACCACTCCAAACAGGTCAAAACCCTCAAATGGAAAGAGCTGATCGAGAAAAAAAATAAAACGCCGATAGAGTTTGTATCGACCCCTTTTGATCACCCTGCCTACATACTTTATTCTTCTGGAACCACAGGCGCGCCCAAATGTATTGTTCATGGAGCAGGGGGAACGCTGTTGCAACATCAAAAAGAACTTAGGTTGCATGGAGATCTCAATGAAAAGAGTGTCTTTATGTATTATACAACTTGCGGCTGGATGATGTGGAACTGGATGGTTTCTTCTTTGATGACGGGTTGTCGGATCGTGCTTTATGATGGATCTGCAAACTATCCTTCCATTGAGCGTTTATGGAGAATCATTGAATCCGAAAGCATTACGCACTTTGGAACTTCAGCAAAGTTTCTTTCTTCTTGTCGTATGGAGGGCTTTAGGCCCAGAGCTCTTTGCTCGATGGATTCTTTGAGTACCATTTTTTCCACAGGATCTCCGTTGACACCCGAGGATTTCGATTGGGCTTATCAAGAGATCAAAAAAAATATGATTTTGTCATCCATTTCGGGAGGTACAGATATCGTGTCTTGCTTTTTTCTCGGATGTCCGATTGTTCCCGTGTATCGAGGCGAGCTTCAGTGCAGAGGCTTAGGGATGGATGTTGCGGCATTCAACGATCAGGGAGAAGAGATTGTAGGGGAAAAGGGTGAGCTGGTATGTAAGAAACCTTTTCCATCCATGCCTTTGGAGTTTTGGAATGATCCCAAGCACAAAAAATACAAAAGCAGTTATTTTGAAAAATTTTCTGGAGTCTGGGCTCACGGAGATTATGTCATGATCAACGACCGTGGAGGTGCTGTGATCTATGGACGCTCCGATGCGACCTTAAATCCTGGTGGAATACGAATTGGAACTGCTGAGATTTATCGCCAAGTTGAAAAAATGGGGGGTGTTGTAGATAGTCTAGTGGTTGGAAGAGAAAACGGTCGAGATGAAGAAATTCTTCTTTTCTTGGTTCTAGATGAGTCGGTAGAGTTTAATGCTTCTTTTAAAACACTTTTGAAAGATCACGTTCGAAAAGGAGCTTCTCCTAGACATGTTCCCACGCATATTTTTCGGGTCAAAGAAATTCCCTATACAATTAGCGGAAAGAAAGTGGAACTGGCGGTAAAAAACATTTTTTCTGGGCAGAAGCTTGGCAACGAAGATGCGCTAAAAAATCCTAAATCTTTGGCAGCTTTTGAAAAGATTGCCGAAGATCTTTTGGATTGATGTGTTCTGTAGCACTATTTTTTTTCGTCTATTGATTGCTGCGCAAAATTGCAAAGCTCGTCGTGTTTTTTCTTTGCATCTTGATATCCCAATTCAATCAGTTGAGAAATATAAGAAGGTTCGAACATAAAATAACTCAAGAGATCGCTACCTCTTTTGACATCGATATCTAAGAGTCTCACAATCGCGCGTTCCAAAATTCCAAATGACTCTAGTCTTCGAAATGATTTTTTCAGCGCATCATCTACGAGGCCAGCAATGCTTTCGCTTGGAAAAAAACTTAAGGTATCAATGGGGGATACTCTTGCTTGTCTACATATGCTTTCAAACTGATCCGGACTGGTATTGTTTTTTACATGTTCCAAGATTCGATTGATTCGATCCAGTTGTGAGAAGTCGGCATGCATGCGATCTTCCAAAGCGGCGTGATAAAATTTTGCCAGAATACCTCCAAGGCCAGGTGTACCTTCTTTTTCCGATTCATTGGCTTTTAGGTCTCCTGGATCGTCGGTTCCAATGATTAGAATTCGATTGGCTTGCAGACCCACGGCTGGACCTAAAGGAGTGTTGAGGCGAAGTCCACCGTCATTGTAGTGAACGCCGTAGATCGGAACTGCCGGAAAAAGAACAGGAAGAGCCGCAGAAGCCATGACATGTCTGGGACTCATTTTTACTTTGCGGACCAATTGACTTAGCTCTGGAGCTAAGCTGGTGTTGTGCTCCATAAAAAGCTCCACCTGTCCGGAGGTGATGTTGGTGGCTGCAATGACCATGGCATCGAGATGACCTTTTGAGATGTTTCTTGAAATGTTGGGCCAAGGACAGTTCTCGAGCAAAAAATGAAAAAAAGGTTTGGTATCAAAAAGTCCCTGAAAGTGCAGGTTATAGTCATCTCCTCGATTTCCCTTTATGCCTATAAGCCTGCTCAAAGCACTGGCGGCCGAAGTAAACACAAATTTTCCCAGAGTAAAAGGGCCACGTCGGTAGATATCTTTGGTTTGGAGTTTTTTCCATAGACGGACCAAATCCTGTCCTTGTCTGAAGGGGTCCTGGGCATGCGCGGCCATATGAGCTACATTGATGGCCCCAACGCTGGTTCCACATTGAATCTCAAAAGATAGATTTTGAGCCAATTCTTTGGGTAGGCCCGTGCGTATGTAATGGACGATACCTGCTTCATATGCACCTCGAGACCCTCCTCCCGAAAGCACGATTGCCGTTCTCTTTTTTCTTTGAATGTCGTAGTCTACCATTTCTTATGCTTTGTCTTTGACCGTCTATAAGTGAAGTGATCGACGGAGTTCTCGCTCAAGTTTTTATGCCGAATCCCTGTTTTTTTCAACTTCGGAGACAAAAATGATAACAACAGACGTTAAAACGCTGTTGGAGGCGTATGCTACATTATGTTTATGTGAAATCATGACGGAGAGAAATCCTTACGGTATGATCTCTGATATGCTCCGTCCCCAAAAAAGAAAGCAAAAGAAGAAACGATCTTGGCTCGTGGGTGTCGTCTGTGCTTATTTGAGCTTGCTTGTGGTATTTTCTTTGCTTGGAGATCAGGGCCTTTTGACCAGTTACCATTTGTGGAAGGAAAAACAACGCCTCGAGCTGCTCACGGAGCTTTTGATAGAGGAAAATAAACAATTAAAAACAGATATTTACAAGTTTCGCCATGACGACGCCACGATCGAGGCTTATGCGCGTAAAAACTTAAAACTAAAAGGCGATCAGGAGATACAATTTGTATGGCGATAAGACTTTCTTTTTTTAATGCAATGAGTTATATTCTTGCGCTATGAAACTGCGTAGCTGGAGTACATTCGCTTTCTCAATGCCCTTTGCATTGTTTTCGGCTGCTCTTTTTACTGCAAGTTTTTATTCGCGTTTGCCCCATTGGAGTCAGATTACACTTTCACTCTTGACCATATTGATTTTTGTTGCGCTTCCTTCGAAAAGATATTTCCAGGGAAAGATTGGACGACGCAACAAAGTCGAAATTGCCATCTGTAGTTTGGTCGCCATTGACTTGATCGCTAGATATATCGAATTTCGACCACTGTCCTGGATGATTTTCCCCTTGGTCCTTGTATTTATTTATTCCGACTATAAAAAAATTGATCTTCTCTTTCTCTTTGGGGTTCATGCTTTGATCGACTATGTCTCAGACTCTTGGAGACCTTCATACTCTTTTCACTTGGTGACGCTTTTTATTTGGACGGCTTTGGCGCTTTTGTTTCGAAATCGAGAAAAAAACAAGCGCATTCAATTGCAAAAGCGTCTGGAATCCTATGAAAATGAAACCCGCAGGTTATTTACGCGGGCTGAGGAATTTGAAAATCGTTTGGATATTGGAAAACAAAAAAGGCTTCATGGCATTCATACGCTCAAAGACCAAAATCAAAAGATTAAAGATTTTTCGTCGATTTTATCTACTATTTTTACCACGCATACGACCGCAATCTATGTGTATGATCCGGTCCAAGAGGGCTTTTTGCTCAAGACCCACCAGACCCAATCTAAACTTTTTGCGGAGAAAAAATTTCAAGCTGAAGAAGGCGTATTCAAGGCCATTACCAAACATCAAAAACCTATCTACATGGTTCGAGGACAAAATGATTTGCGAGGTTTGAACTATTACGAAAAAGAAGAAGATGTTGATTCAGTTTTGCTCTATCCTGTCAAATCGAATCGCGAACTTAGAGCTCTGATTGTGATGGATTTTTCGAGGCAGACAAAACTGAGCAGACAAGAGTATGATGTCATTGCACAAATCGCGCAGCAATTGCTTCAAATGCTGGAAGATTCCGAAACCATTCATTCTTATTTTCATCTCAAAGAAGAGTTGGCTACTTTTTATTCTGCAAGTTCGGCACTTAATAATACCTTGCGTATGCAAGAAGTTCTGGACGCGCTCCTTTTGATGGCCGGAAGAATGGTTGAATTTGATTTGGGACTGATTTGTCTTCATGACTGTGACAATCGAAGCAATCGAGTCGCTGCAGAGAGTGGTCGATATTCTTATGATTGGGTGGGAAGAAGTTTTTCTACAAGTTCCAATCGAGGTTTGGTTTCTTGGGTGATTGACAATCTCACGCCGCTCTCCTTTGAAAGTTTTATGACCAAGCAGAACAAATCAAGTCTTTTTCATAAAAAATGGAAAGTTCCCAACCGCTTTGACTCCGTTTTGATCATTCCTTTGCATGTTCAGAAAGAAAGAATTGGTGCTTTGATTTTGTTGGCTGAGAAGAACCATGTTTTTAATAAGTCTTCTCGTAAGATGCTGGAGGTTTTGTGTATGCAGGCCTCTGTAGCTATGAAAAATGCAAATGTCGTAAAAGAATTAGAAAAATTGGCTACCACAGATGGTTTGACGGGCTTGATGAATCACCGAACCTTCCAAGAAACTCTTGAAAATGAAATTGCGCGAAGCTCTCGGGACTCTTCATCGCTTTCTTTACTTCTTATTGACATCGATCATTTCAAAAAATTTAATGATGACTATGGTCACCCGACAGGTGATTTCATTCTTCGAGAGATCGCGAGTTTCTTAGAACGAGACACGCGTTCCATTGATTTTGTCGCAAGATATGGAGGAGAAGAGTTTGCGATGGTTCTCCCACAAACTGAAGCTGAAGATGCGATGGTCATTGCAAACAGATTGGTCGAGGAAGTCGCACAGAAAAAATTCAAACAGGATATGCTCTCCTTACGCGTGAACTTGTCTATTGGGGTGTCGTCCTTTCCTGCCCATGCATTGACCAGAGAAGATTTGATTCAACTGGCAGACACTGCTCTTTATCATTCAAAAAATTCAGGACGAAATCGCGCAAGTATGTATCAAAAAGGCATGCTTGAACAAGACCCCAAAGAAAAAGAAATGCAGTGGATTGAAGAGGCAGAGCAGCACCTTCAAATGGCTCAGTCTTAACAGATTTTTTCTCTGAGCTTGTTTCGCGGAGACTTTTTGATATACCTGCTCTGTGGATTTATTTGAATACAGTAGCGCTCAAGAAAAAGAGTCTAAGGATAAACAGGATAAAATTTTCTCCGTTTCGGAACTGACGCTAGAGATCAAAAATGCGATTTTGGCTTCTGAGGCTGGAGGAAAAAAAATTTGGATTCGTGGAGAAATTTCTAACTATCGAGGCAAGAATCAATCAGGTCACATCTATTTTAGGCTCAAAGACCAAAGCGCTGTGATTTCTTGTGTGTTCTTTCGCTTTGCCAATGCCAAGTCAACTGTGGAGATGAAGGAAGGTCAGGAGATCATTGCAGGAGGAAAAATCGATCTATGGGAAAAAGGAGGCAACTACCAACTGATTGTGGATGAAATTAAGTTGTCGGGGGAAGGACAGTGGCACCAAAAATTTGAAGAAACAAAGAAGAAGCTGCAAGCCGAAGGGCTTTTTGATGAGGAAAAGAAAAGAGCCCTGCCACAATGGCCTACATCGATCGCCGTCGTTACATCTGCAACGGGATCTGTGATCAAAGATATCTTACATGTGATTTCTCATCGTTTTCCTCATGTCAAGGTAGTACTTTTCCCTGTCAAAGTCCAAGGAGAAGGAGCGGCGCAAGATATCGTAGAAGCCCTTTCATTGATTAAAAAGCATAAGCAGAAGTTTGATGTTTGCATTGTAGGGCGTGGAGGTGGATCGATAGAAGATCTTTGGCCATTTAATGAAGAGATTGTGGCAAGAGCGATCTATGATGTAGATCTTCCAGTGGTCTCTGCCGTAGGGCACCAAACAGACTATACAATTTGCGATTTTGTTGCTGACATCCGAGCAGCAACACCTTCCCATGCTGCAGAAATGATTGTTCCAGATCAAAAAGAGCTTCTTTTACAGTCCAAATCTATGATGGAAAATATCATTCGAGAATTGTCACATCGTAAGCATTCCTATCGACAGAGGTACCAAAGCGTGTCTCGAAATCCCGTATTGAGGGATGCAAGTTATCTGCTTGCCAGTCATATACAAGATGTAGATCTTGCAAAAGAGCGTCTGACCCAGTTGATTGTGGCAAAGAGTAAGCAATATGATGCCACGTTTTCTCGCAGTTTGGATCGTTTGCTCTCCAGAGGAAAGAGTTTGATCGAAAACCAAAAAGCCAGGTTTCGTAAAATACAAAGTAATTTAGAGTTGCTTGATCCGATGTCGATTTTGTCGAGAGGGTACAGTGTGGTTCGAGACAAAAACAATCGGATCGTTACGTCTCACAGGCAGGTGTCGGAAAAGCAAGATTTGGAAATTGTGCTTTCAGAAGGGAAAATTCAATGCGAAATCAAAAAAACATCCTCGGTTTGATACAAGAACTGCAAAAAAAATCTGAGACGATATTGAGTCGGGAATTGGGTTTGGATCAACTTATGAAAGAAGCTCAAGATGCCGCAAAATTATATGAAAACATTCGAGATGCTGCAGGTCGAAAAGGTCTTGTAGTGGAGAAGTGTTGTAAGGACGGCGAAAAGGAGCTTTCAAAAGTCCCGTTTGTATGGGAATAAGCCTCACCTTGCGAAGCTCGCATAAGGGCCTATACTGCCGAGAGGGTAATATTTGCAAAGGGTAAAAGATGAGTAAAGACTATTATCAGGTGTTGGGCGTAAATAAAGATGCCAGTGATGCCCAGATCAAAAGTGCATATCGAGCATTGGCCAAAAAATATCATCCAGATGTGAATCAAAACAATGCAGAGGCCGAAAAACGATTCAAAGAAATTACAGAAAGCTATGCAGTCCTCAGCGATCCAAAAAAACGTCAGCAGTATGATGCTGTAGGTCCGTCGGGATTTCAATCGGGCTTTGATTTTTCTGATTTCTTTCGTGGATACCAATCGGGAGGTCAATCTCAAAGTTTTCACTTTGGAGGTGGTCGAGGTGGCGGCTTTCAATTTGATATGAGTGGTTTGGAAGATATTTTTGAAGGATTTTCCGGTTTTGGAGCGGGCCAATCAAGAGGCTATGGTCAACAATCTTATTCACAGCGGCCAGCACATCCAAGCTATCAAATGAACGTTGATTTTATGACCGCAGCTCTGGGTGGAAACATGGATGTAGATCTAGGAGGAAAGCGCAAAAGAATTACAATTCCTGCTGGCATAGAAAGTGGAAAAAAAATCCGTATTTCAGATGACAAACAAGCAGCAGTATTGATTGAGGTCTCCGTGGGTGCGCATCCACAGTTTACTCGAAAGGCTTTGGATATCTATTCTCAACTTAGTTTGACGATTGTAGAAGCCACATTGGGAGGTGTATTCGATGTGCAAACCATTCATGGGCATTCTCAAATTAAGATTCCTGAAGGTACGTCTAGCGGTCAAAGCCTAAGGTTATCGAAAAAGGGGATCCAAAAGAATTCCAGAGAAGTGGGTGATCATTATGTTCAGATCAAAATTACAAGCCCAAAAATGCTCAGTGAGAAATCTAAGAATTTGCTTAAGAAATTTCAAGAGTCTTTGAAGGATTAAAAGAAACAAAGACGAGGACCAATCGATGTTAACAGCGGACCTCGTCTTTGTTTGCTTAGGAGGAAATCATAACAAATTTTTTTCTTCGGGACAAAATCCAAAGAGCACATAGAAAGGCACAAAGTAAACTTACGTTAGGAGCACCATTAGATTTGCAAGCTGAAGTCTGAGCGAGCCTTCCATAATTTGCGTTAGAAAGAGTGATGCCATTGGGGTTGTTGATTTCCAAAACGTCTTTGACTTTTGTAAAACGATTGTAAGAGTTGGCAACGAGGACAGAATAGGTTCCAGTCGGAAGATAACTTAAGTCAAAGGCCACATCGATTTTATCACTTTCGACATTGATCACTCTTCCCACTACATCGGGCGCGGATTGATTTTGTAGGATGTATACAGCGGTGGTCGCGGTGAAGTCACTGCCTTGAATTTCTACAATGCTTCGGCTTTGCATGGTGGCGTCCAATCGATCAGGAGTCACCAAAGTGATACTGGGTGTAGAAAAATTTGTGGAAGTATAGAGATGGCGAATGCCATGGATGTCGTCTTGTCCAAGACTTCTTTGGTGCGTTTCTCCCATGCCTGCAGCAAAAAACATCGTGGCGTCTCGGAGTTCTTCTAGACCTTCTCTAGAGTTTGTAGATGAGTGATCGAGACCCAAACCATGACCAATTTCGTGTGTGAGCACGCTCTGAAAATCATGGAAATTGTACTCTCTGTGATCGTTGATGTCGGCCCATCTTTGATTGTCCGCATTGACGATAATATCAAAGTCTACAATGTCTTGTGGATCCTCGTAGGTTGAAATGGTGACAGCCAAGGCAGAAGAAGGAGGACTACCAGGCTGAGAGCCCCAGTTGGAGTGAATCATTTTGATTTGATTGACGCCATCAAAAGCAATGCGATTGTTGATTCTTTTGGACTTGATCGAAGTAAATGCAAGCTTGATTCCAGAAACAGATTGCCAGGTAGAGATGGCATTTTTTATGGCCATAAAAGGTGTCTTGCAATCGCCAGCTTCGTCGCAGCCCGAGTTGGGAAAGTACTGACCGTAACGATCATCAACTTCTACCGCGATGTCAGTAGAGTCAGGAATGCGAGCGGGTACACCTTTCCAAGGAATGGTTGAAAATGCGTGTGTTTGTGCTGAGTAAAGCAAGGAAAAGGTCAAAAGGCTTACACATGCTTTGTTCAAGGTCTTTTCTCCTGAGCCTGAATGTTGTGAAGGGTCTGTTGGTAGTCAAAGACTTCTTCCTTCATATAGGCGGATTTTTCAATATGAAAGCCAGCGTGCTCAGAGTCACCATGCTCCTGCGCAAATTCAACGTTGGAAGGAATTTGGCGCACCCACTCTTTTCCTCCGCTCTGGGCATTTTCTCTCAAGAGTAGCTTTGCCCCAAAATACTGGATGATAGGTCTTTGTTTGACATACTTGATCATCACCATCACGGTTTCACCTTGATGGAACTCTGCTGCGCCATGGATTTTTTGGCGAAAGTGCTTGCCTTGAAATGTGGTTTCTCCCCCATGAACAATGGCGATCTGCTCAGACTGCTCGGGTCCTTTGACCGTTTGTAGAACTTTGAACTTTACATAGGTGCTGATGCCGTGATCTTCGTTGATTGAAGAGTACATGGATCTCACTTGGCCGATATAGATGGCGTCTGATTTTTCAGCGAGCTCTTCTGGGTGCTCATATAAAAATACGGAAGAAAAACAATAACTTGAAGAAAAAATGCACGAGCTGGTGAGGATCAAAAGCATCCATCTCTGTGGCCTTCTTTTCATTTTGATGTTGTACCTCCTGCTCTTGTTAATGTAACGCAACGCAGTTGTAAATGCAATGCATCAAATTAAGCGTTGCGAGTCGAGATTTTTTTTGGAGAATGAGCTGAGTTGTTTTTGGAGAGGAAGGATTTTGATTAAAAACCTCGACATACTTACAGAGTACTAGACTGATGGAAAAAAACAATCAAAAAAGAAAAAAAAGTTTCTAGTGTAAACTAAAGTTACATTTTTGATTTCTTCAAAATGAGGGACTCTGATTCAAAAATGGGGACGGAGCCCTATGTTTCAGCGGTAGCTCTAGACCTAACAAGGATTTTGAGCTAAGGAATCCAGACTATGACCCAAGCATCAAAAGTTCGTGTGCGCTTTGCACCCAGTCCAACGGGATTTTTGCATATTGGAGGCGCGAGAACGGCGCTTTTCAACTATCTCTATGCCAAAAAGCATCAAGGCAGCTTTATTTTGAGAATCGAAGATACGGATCGAGAGCGTTCCACACCGGAAGCGGTGGAAGCCATTTTGGATGGATTGACATGGTTGGGGTTGAATTGGGATGAAGGTCCTTTTTTTCAGACCGAGAGACAGTCTCTGTATCAAAAGGAGCTAGAGCGTCTTTTGGAATCTGGAAAAGCCTATCGTTGCTATTGTAGCCCGCAAGAGTTGGATCAAATGAGAGAATCTTTGAAAGCCCAGGGTAAAAAGCCAATGTATGATGGGCGTTGCAAGCATCGAAAAGATGCTCCCAGTGATCAAGCTTTTGTGATTCGCTTTGCGGTGCCAGAAGGACAAACTCGAATTGAAGATTTGGTGAAAGGTCCGATAGATATTGCACATCGAGAGATTGAAGATCTGGTGATCGCTCGAAGTGATGGAACTCCGACCTATAATTTTGTTGTGGTTGTGGATGATCATGAGATGCGAATGACACATGTCATTCGTGGGGACGATCACTTGGCCAATACGCCTAAGCAGATCCTTTTGGGAGAGGCTCTGGACTATGATCTTCCACAATATGCTCATCTACCTTTGATTTTGGGGAAAGATAAAACAAGGCTTTCGAAACGTCACGGAGCTACCGCGGTGCAGATGTATCGAGATCAAGGGTATTTTCCTCACAGTATCATCAACTTTTTGGCAAGGCTCGGTTGGTCACACAAGGATCAGGAAATTTTTTCCTTGGAAGAACTGATTGAAAAATTTGATCTGGATGCGGTAGGTACATCTCCGGGTGTTTTTAATGAAGAAAAGCTGCTTTGGCTCAATCAACATTACATCAAAGATAAGCCATACAAAGAAGTAATCGAAGGTCTTGGCGCCTTTATTGAGATTCGTCCTGATCAAATCGATGATCCCAAAAGTCATCGTACCATTGAAGTGCTCAGGGATCGGGCAAAAACTCTCAAAGAACTTGCAGAGCTAGCGGCATTTCATTTCTCGGATCAGATCACTCCTGACCCCGAGCTTAAGAAAAAGCTGTATACGGATGAAGTCAAGGATGCCTATCAAGATCTCATTTTGGAAATTGAGAACAATAGCTTTGAAGAAGCAGATTTGGAAAAAAGTTTTTCGCAGGTTTTGAAAACACATGGGCTGAAGTTTCCTCAACTTGGAAAATTGGTTCGCCTTGCATTGGCGGGAGGTCCTTTTGGTCCAGGTGTTTTTGAGCTTTTTGAGATTGTAGGAAAAGAAAGAAGCATACAAAGACTTCGCGCCCTGATAGGATAAGAAACTTTATAAAAATTTTATAGGAGTTTAGGGGTTTGATGTCTCGAGATCCATTCGAAGAGAAAAAAAAACATTTTGACCTGTGGATTCATGGAGGAACCCTGGTGTCCATGGATCCTTCTAGAAGCATCTATGAATCTGCCGGGCTGGGTGTGATTGACGGCAGAATTGTATATGTAGGCCCACAGCAAAATGCCGAGTACCAAAGTGCCAAGACAACGATAGATGCAAAAGGCAAATGGATTCTTCCTGGATTGATTAACGGCCACAGCCATGTGGCAATGACCTTATTTCGGGGTCTTGCAGATGATCGAATGCTCATGGATTGGCTACAACATTTCATTTGGCCTGCCGAAGCCAAACATGCAGATGAGAATTTTGTATATACGGGATCTCTTTTGGGTTGTATGGAAATGATGGCGGCTGGAATCACTTGCTTTGCAGATATGTTTTTTCATGCACATTCCGTAGCTCGCGCCATTGATCACACCGGCATGAGAGCGATTTCAGGGCAAAATCTTATTGATTTTCCTACACCTGACAATCCCAAAGGTTGGGACGAAGGTCTAGAACTTGCCAGGGAGTTTCACGATCATTGGAAAGATCATAGGCGAATTACTCCAGGTCTAGCTCCACACTCCCCTTATGCAGTGTCGCCTGAGCATTTGATTCAGGCTCATCAATTGTCACAAGAGTTGCAAGCGCCATTTTTGATTCATGTAGCTGAGCCTGAAACCGAAGTGCAGCAGATCCAGGAAAATTTTGGGAAAAAAGCGAACTCAGTCATTGAGTATTTATATGACATTGGGATTCTTGACTCGCGTATGATCGCTGCTCATGTGATTTGGACTCCCGGAGTCAAAGATCTTGAGAGGCTTGAGCATGCGCAAGTTGGTGTTGTGCATTGTCCACATTCCAATATGAAACTTGCTTCGGGAACCGCTCGAATTCCAGCCATGATCAAGCAGGGAATCGCAGTGGGTTTGGGAACTGATGGAGCTGCTTCCAATAATGACTTGAGTTTGTGGGAAGAAATGGACCTCGCAGCGAAACTTCATAAACTCATAGAAAAAGATCCTACGGTCATGCCAGCACAAAGTGTTTTTGAGATGGCCACAATAGAAGGAGCCCGATCCATTTCTATGCAGCATGAAATAGGGTCTCTGGAAGTGGGAAAAAAGGCCGATGTGATTTTGGTTGATCGAGATACACCTCATCAGATGCCTTGTTACAACCCTTATTCTCAATTGGTCTATGCCACAAAATCTTCAGATGTTTCTACGGTAATTGTAGACGGAGAAGTCGTGTACCGGGATCGAAATTTTTTACAGGTTGATAAAAGCAAAGTTTTTTCCGATGTAGAGACCTACCGAAGTCTCCTTGCTCAAGATCTTTCGTAAGATCCAAAAGAACAAGGCCTTCGAAATTTCCTAGCCTCTATTGGCTCTTCGAATCTCTAAGGCCTGGTCTGTAAGGGCGCCCTCACCAAATTCGTCAATCACTCGGTCAAAGAGAAGTCTAGGAGGAAGGTTTTGAGAGGAAAGTTCTTGCACGACTTGCTTGCGTTTCTCGGCTTCAGATCCCGTACACGAAAGATCGGAAAGTGTGAGAACAGGATCCGATGGACATTTCAGTGCTGCAAACACCATATTTTCAAAACTAAAGCCATTGTCACCAGTATGGGGATTTCCCATGTCTTTGACTTCACCGTGTCCTCCCATTCCTGGTGATCTTCCCATTTGAGATAGTTGGCGTTGCTGGGGATCGATTGATCTTTGTGCTGCCTGCCTGGGTGAAAATACATCCACAGCCAAAAGTAGAAAAATGCCGAACAGTAGAAAGTTTGTGATTTGGTTTGATGAAAGATTCATAGGTTTTGAAGGCTACTACATCAATATAAAAATTCAATGTTTCATTCGCATAAAAAGCCATGCGACGTATCAATATACAATCAATTCTTCACCGTGAAGTACTTCCAGTTCTTGAATGGGGCCAACCTTGGCGATGACCTGACCTTGATCTGATTTTATATAATAGTATCCATCAAAACGAACGCCTCCCCGATCGTATTGGGCATAGGGAACAATCCATAAAAGATCTTTTCCATCTCTTTGAGGTTTTTGAGAAAATAAAAACTGCTTTTTGTACACATAATCAATTGGAGCTTCTATCCTGGATACATCAAGTGACGCATTTTTTAAGCGCACCCTTGCACCTTTGACTCTCTCAAAGGCTTTCATAGCGGTGAGCTGTCCATAGCCTGGGGATCCATAGGGGCTGATAAAAGCCAGTCTCCAATGCTTAGAGTGGTCTCCATTTTTTTCTTGTGCATTGAGAAAGTAAAATTGAGCTATGTTGAGATCTATAAATTGATCATCCTTGATTTGATAGTGGTCTCCCTGTGGACTATGTACAATATGAATGTAGGGTGCAGGATCTTGCCCAGAGTTGAGAAGCCATTGATGGGTTCTTTTTGGAGAAAATTCTGTTAGCAAGTACTGAACGTCATGTTTTTCTGCAAAACGATTGAGTGCATGGATATTTTTCGAGACCAGAAGATTGGTTACCTTTTGTGAAAGTTTTGTTTGAAAGGGGTGAGCAATTACATTGAAATTTGTAAAATATAAAAGCCAGTGTCCATAATCCCAATGAGCCATGACAGAGTTTGTTGTCTGAGAGAGAACACGGATCTCTTGCTCTGCTTTTACAAAGCGTCCAAATTGGAAAATGCTGGGAAAAAAAGGATGGGAGTTGGAAAAACGTGTCCAACCCCATTGAGGAAGAATGGGAAAGGCTAAAATCAAAACCAAGATACTGACAATAGAGCAGCGAACTCTCTGACTTCGGTCAGATAGAAGTTCAAAAAGCTCATGTAATAGCAAAGTTGCTACAATGCAAACTAGGGTAGAAGCCATGGTTACAAAACGAATTTGAATCCAACACAAAGCTAGAGGAATCAAGCTGTAGAGTATGAGAGTTTTATATTTTCTTTTTATCGAAAATAAAATCAAAGAAAAACAGGATAGAGGAATCAAATACAAGCCTTGGTGCAGCCATATGTTTGAGCTCATCAAATGTAGGTGTTTGGCTTCTAATGTTGAAGCAGATAAGTGCTTTGTATCCCGGATAAGTACTTGGCTTGTAGATTGAATCTCGCGGCTCATCTCAAACAATCCGTTTTTCCATAGAAGAAAAGTGCTTGCGATACTTAGCGTGCTTATCGAACTTGCAAAGCATCGAAGACTGCGAGCTTCTTTTTTTAGCAAAGATAAAATGGAAAGTATTGTTGCGATCGATAGATATAGGATGGTCGTCCACCACGAAAATCCAAAGAGAGAAAAAGTTCCAGACAAAAAATTTTGAGAAAATGCCAAGAAAAAACTGTGAACAAAAGCTGCAATTAAAAATAAATACGCTTGTGTAGAGAAAGCGATGTTGGAATGCATGGATAAAAAGGCCAAAAAAACCATGGGCCCAACTATCCAAGCCTGTGGCCAAAAACTCGGTCCAAGGCCCAAACAGAGAATCAACAGAGCTTTGCATGTCCAAGTTTCTTTTTTTTGTATCCATTGAACGCACATAAAGGACATGCCGCATAAAAGTGCTTCTAGAAAATGATGATCGATGCGTCCGATTCCAGATTGATAGCGGACAAAGGGGAATATGCATATGAAAAGACCGGCCAAAAGAGAAAAAATAAAAGAGTTTGTTAGCATTAGTGTGCTTAAAACTACCGCAATCAAAATGGGAAGTGACAAGAAAGGAATGCTTAAAGAAGAAAAAATGGCCATTGAGCTTCGGTCTTTAACACCAAAAAAACGCATAGGCATTGCCAGAAGGTAATCAAGCCCCATCGGCCATGGTACCGAAAATCCCGTTGGATAATCCAATCGTGGATCTTTCATCGGGTAACTGATGGACTGTGTTGTAAGAGATTCTATACGCGACAGTCGATAATAAGGGTCCGAATCATTGAGAATGACACCTTGGTCTGTAAACACTCCTGGAGTATTTTGAAAACACAAGAGAAGAAAAAAAATGCATAGACATCCAAATAAAAGCCGAAACATTCTAGGATGATTCCAAAAAGGAGAATTTGAATCGCTCATGATAGGAGAAACATTGTCATATGTTTCTTACATGAATTCAACGTTTTATTGAGAAAGTCTGAGAGCTTTTTATCAATTTGAAAAAATAAAAAAAGTACTGCGATCGAGCTCTTTTAATTGGAGCTCGATCGCAGTGATAAGAGTAATTTACTCAATGGTCGAGAATTCGCCGGGTCCAAAAATAGCCACGGCACCAATATTGGTCTGACTTAAAGAATGATCTCCATCTTCAAAATGTACAGATGCAAAGAGTACCTCTCCATCCATAATGACTTCGCTACCCATAGAGTCATTCATACTGTAGTTTGGGATACTCAAACGATTGGTGATTTCCCAATTTTGGGTTTCATCATTGAGACCAAATGTTACGACGATACCTCTATCATCTTGGTTTCCGTCGTCGCTTCCATTTTCTCCAGGAGAACCAATGGCCACACGCTGACCTTCGATATTTACTGAAAAACCAAATCCATCATTGGTTCCAGGATTGACAGCTGTGCCTGTGGTGGCATCATCGATGCTGGGATCCTTGATTTTATGACTTTGCAGCCAAGATTCTGAACTGACAGGTTCGGTATTGGCGACCACATATACAGACTCTTTTTTCTCAAAAATATAGGCCGCACCTGAGCCTGTTTGTGGTGTAGATTTATCCCCATTTTCGTCAGGAGCACCGGCAATGATGCGATTCCCATCGATGGCTACAGAAGTACCAAACTGATCCCCCTCAGATTTGTCTGAAGCGGTGAGTTCTTGTTTTTGATTCCAGCTTTCTCCTAGAGTTTCATCATCTTCCAACTTAAAAACAAAGGCGCTGCCAGATTCATCTTGGTTACCGGAATCATCTCCATCAGTTTCCTTGGCACCCACAACAAGATATTTTCCACTGGAGTCCATGGAACTACCAAAGTAGTCAAAGGCATTGTAGTTAGATCCGTGTAGTACTTGATGCTGTTTCCAAGTTTCACCATTTCTCTTAAATACGTACACGGCACCAGTTGTGCTTTCTATGTTGTTTTCGCCATCATCTCCTTCTGCGTATACGAACAGATATTTTTTATTTTTATGAGCTTTGACAAGGGAACCAAATGCATCTGAGGGGTCAAATTCTGTGTGCTGCAAGGTTTGCTTTTTTTCCCATGTATCGGTGCCTCTATTGTATTTAAAAACATATACAGCTCCTCGTTGGAATTGGTCTACAGAGTCGTCGCCATCGTGGTAGCGCGCACCTACAAATAAATACGGACTTTGAATGGAAACAGAAAATCCAAATTGGTCACCTGCTTCGCCATCATCTGCCGTGATTACAGCAACTTCGGTCCAGACCTGATCTATTTTTTGATATAAGTAGACTTTACCTTTGCTGACCTCCATGCCGCTGTCATTGCCATCTTCCAGACGTGCTCCGACGGCCAGAGTGCTTCCATCGTAAGAGATTTGTTCTCCAAAGCGATCTTCTTGACCTTTGTTTGAGGCTCTGATCAGGCTATCGAAACCATAAATAAAATTATAAATGATGTCCTGTGTAGAGCAGCTTTGTGCGCTTATCGCAAGTATACAGATGACCAAACTTGATACATATTTTCTCATTTTCGTTCTCCCACTTGTCTCGATTGAATTCTTCTTTTGAGCGTGATTTGCTCCTGCTACTGGATCGAGACTTTCCCAATGACGCAATAGTGCTAACGAACTTTTTGAGTCTGTGCAAGTTATAATATAGGCGAAAGTCCCTTAAAAAAGCTTCTACATAGCTTTTGCAGATGAGATCCTGTATCATAGCATTAAGAAATGGGTATCAACACTGAGCATCGCCAGGAACGCCGAAAATTTCCTAGGGTTCCGGTCTCTATGACTGTCGAGGCGCAAGATGAGAAAAAAATTGTGTTTGGTTATGCCAGAGATTTGTCCAAAAATGGTCTTTGCGTATGCGCAAATATTGTGGGTGAAAATCAAAGTCTCCCCGAGATTAGCCAAATCATGAAAATCACATTCAAAGTACCCAAGACAAACCAAGTGGTATCGTCCAAGGCGAGGGTGGTGCGCATTGATCTTTCGGATCAAAGCCCTCCGGTTATTGCGCTTAATTTTATAGAATTAGAACATGAAATGAGCCAAGCCATTGATCGCTACATAAGAGAGTTTTTTGATCTTCATGTGGTATCCTAGATAAGCCTAAAAATAATGTAGCCTTACGAGTCTGTTTCCAGTTCTCGATGAACCAGATCAAGTTGGTGTTGTAAAGACACAAGAACGTCCATGATTTTTTTTACGCTTTGAGGTCGGCCTTCAGGTTTTTTGGCCAGGCAGGGCATGATGACATTGACCAATTCCATGGGGACGCTGGGATCAAGTTTGGCCAGCTCTGGTGGCGATTTATGAATGTGATCGTACAAAACATCTCCCTTTTTAAAGGGAGGCTCGCCGCAGGCCATTTCAAACAGCAAAATCCCTAGAGAATAAAGGTCTGATTGCTTGTTGGTTTGTATGCCCAAAATTTGTTCTGGAGACATGTAGATAGGAGTTCCTCTTGCCAGAGAGCGATAGCTAAAGGTCTTATTCACAATTTTTGAAATTCCAAAGTCCATGAGCTTTACGCCTTTTGAAGGCAAGAGCATAACGTTCGAAGGTTTGATATCTCGGTGGATGATGTCATGCTCATGTGCATAATCAATCGCACTGCATAGAGGTATGGCAATGGACAATAAATTTTCTAAACTCATACGTTGGAGCTTTTTGAGAGCCAAATCTAAGGTTTTTCCATTGAGATATTCCATCGAGATAAAGTACTGTGACCCATCCATCCCATAGTCATACACCTGAATGATGTTGGGATGATCTAGTTTTTTTGCGGTTTCGCCTTCTTGAATGAAAGCTTTCAGAAGTTCTTGATCATCAAGATGATTTTTATACATCGTTTTTACTGCAACAATTTTATTCAAAAGGATATCATTGGCTTTGTAAACCACACCCATAGCACCTTTCCCAAGAGTTTGAAGAACTTGAAAACGGTTTTCATAATTTTTAATGTTTTTGATTTCTGAAGTAGGAACCGGAGAAATTTTATTTTCAAGTTGATCAATTTTATTTTTCAGTTCAGGGCTCTGATCATCCTTTTCAATCAAACTATAGAAAACCTTGAGAGCTTCCGTATAGGCTTCGATCTCTTCTAGCAAGACTCCAAAAGCAAACAAAGTCGAAGGACTGATTGATATTCGATGATCCTCAAAACACCGATGAAAAATGGAAAGGACTCTTTTGTACTCACCTTGTTTTTTTTCGTGTCTGGCAAGCAGAAATTGCGTGCGTGCAAAGTCTGGATGGTTGTACTGGATGGAATCAATCAATAAAATTGCTTTGTCAGAATCACCTCGTTCAAAGTAATGTTTGGTGAGTTCAAAAATGCGATTTTGCTCTTGCAGGATGTCTTCAACTTTTTTGTGTACGCCGAGGTTTCGATAGACTTGAAGTGCTTTTTGAGGCTGCTGATACATTTCGTAAATGCGCGCCACTCGCAAGTGATCTCCAATTTTTCTTAAATGGTTACAAGCTTTTTCAACTTCTCCTGCTTTGAGATAGTTGATCGCTGCGTTTCGATCATCAGAAAGCTGATCGAAAGCCTTGGCCGCTTTCAAATAAAGCTTTCCTCTCAGAAACGATTGAGCAGCGCTTTCTAGCTCACCTTTTTGAAGCTCCTCTTGTCCCTTGGCTTCAAAGTACTGAGTTTCCAAGCCCAATTCTTGATATACTTTTGCAAGAAGATCAAAACGTTTGGTTTGCCTAAGATGCGTAAGAGCCGTGGAAAAATCCCTTTTTTGGAGGGCATGCATTCCAAGCATTTCTTGTGCTTTTTCTTGAAAATCTAAGGAAGAATAGATCTTGGCCGCTTCTAAAAATTGGCCATTTTTCGAGAGTTTTTTTGCTTCTTCAATCACGTCATGGATCTGGCAGAGAACGCTTCGGGATATACCTATGCTCTAGAAGGTTTTTGCCACTCTTTTTGTCTCTAGTTACTATGTTTTTTCCGACTTGCAAACATATCCTTGGGCGTCTTGTCGACACAGGTCAGAGAAAAAAAGCCTATTTTTTCTAGGGACTTAAGCTGCGCATCTTTTGCGACATGTGCTCCTTATATTGAGCAAATCAAAGGCAGTTTTATAGCTCCCATTTGTGAAACACAAAGGATAAATCTTATTATATCAATATGTTACGATCGATTGAGCCTTCCTTACCTTTCTTGGCCTAAGCTTTGCATTATATGTGTCGAGATGAAAGGAACTGAGCAAACATGGTTGGGAATGATCATAGGTATATGTTTTTGTATGCCTTGCTTTGCATCAGAAATGAAGCTGTATGAGCGCTTTTCTTTGATTCCTTACCAAAGTCAAAGGTCATTTGATGTCGACGCTTCTTCCTATGCTGGGATTGTTCAAAATGAATCAGGAATCAAAAGGCTTTCAGGTCGCGTGGCCATGGAGTTTAGGAGACAACGCCTACGGGAAAGCAGCTTTGACTTCAATGGTTTGGATCGTACAAAACAAGAAAGCATGGACATTAAACTGTTGGTCCGAGATTACGAAAAAGGACTTTGGGTGACGCAGTATTCGTTGGCGTATGTAGGACAAGACGTCGAATTTCTCAATCACAGTCTCAAAGGAGATCGACACGCCCATCGCTTGGATCGATTGAGTCAATCATGGAAAAGAATTTTTTCAGATGATCTCTTTGTAGAACTTTCTGCAGGAATCGCCAACTGCAAAGATCAGTATGAAGGC